>JBGVAE010000115.1:0-21368 GCA_045224215.1 Candidatus Cryptobacteroides sp.
AGAAACGAGGTACTGACAAAAGATGTATTAAGTGCCGAGGAAATCGCCAAACTTATAGCCACCCATTACCCGGGTGAGAATCCCGATATTCGGAGGGCCTTCATATTGAGCCTGTACACGGGTATCCGCTTCTGTGACGTGAAGGATTTGACTTTCTCAGATATTGATTACACCAACGAAATACTATCATTTGAGCAGAGCAAGACATCCGGACATAGTTCAGCGAGCCGGGTTTATATGCCCCTCCGCTCCGACCTGTTGCAAATCATAGGCAAGCCCGAGGATTGGGGCAAGGGGAAAAATGATAGGATTTTCGACCTTCCGAGCCACACAATGTGCCTCAAAGCCCTCCGCCATTGGACAACCCGAGCCGGGATTGAAAAGCATATCACCTGGCATTGCGCCCGTCATAGTTTCGCCACGCAAATACTTACAAATGGAGCAAATGTAAAGGTGGTGGCATCCCTGTTGGGGCATAGTGGCCTCCGATATGTCGAAAAGTATGTACGGGCACTTGATGATGCGAAAGTCAAGGCCGTTGATAGTTTGCCCGAAATAATGATATAGAGTATTATGCTTACAAAGGAGTTCAAAGAATCAGTTTGGCGAAAATGCACAAAAAGCCCACGAATCCGCTCATTGATGAAGAAAGCATGGCGGGCTCCAGGGAGCATCAGGTCCGGTACGACCCAACCATATCCTTGGGAAATGTAATAATTCACATCGTTGTACAGGACGTAGTCGTTTGTGTGGGTGTCGCCGCAGATCATCGCCACCATCGTACCTCCGGAATGCTTGAAGTCAGAGAGGATTCCCATAAGCTTCTCGTTCTGGACAATGGTGTAGTCAGCCCCTGGAGAAGTGGTCCAGCGGCCCATCGGGTGCGGCATGTAATGGGACATCACGATCACGTTCATATCCTTCGGCGTGGAGTCCAGGAGTTCCTTCAGCCATTCCAGCTGAGGGTCGTCGAAATAGTAGTATTTCCCTTCCCGGGTCCCGGTACCGCAGGTATTCAGGAGGATGACCCTGGTGTCCTTGCCCGGAACATCGTAATAGCACCACACCTTGCCCGGAGTCAGGTGCAGGGCATCGCCGGCCTTTTCCTTCCACGGTTTCTGGAAGAAGTCCGACAGGTACTGCTCCGAATTGAACTCTCCTTCGCCGGCATCCCAGTCATGGTTGCCGGGAGTATAGAGCCATATCCCGTCATATTTCTTCATCTGGGCAAAGGTATTGTCGAGGACGAAACGGGCGTACCTCTTGTCGACAGTGGCAGGATAGGCATTCAGTCAGATGTCTCCGAGATTGGCCATGAAATCGGCCCCGAACATCCTGGCTGCCCTGGCGGCGTATCCTATGTGCTTGTAGGTGAAGCGGCCTGCCGTGTGGACGTCCGTCAGGATAGGGAACACTACGGCTTCGTCGTCGCCTTTCCACTCCTTGAAGCGTTCATATGTCTCGGTCACCTGCGGCTTGACGAACCCGTCCTTGCTTGTCAGTTTGTCATCCCTGAACATGACCTTGTCGTTGAATTCGCGGTCCTTGATGGTCGGTGTGGAATAGCGGAAGACTATGGACTGGCCCTTGTCATAGTCGAAAAACTCTATCTTCAGAGGGTGCTTCCCCTTCGACAGGACTTTGGACACCTTCTTCTCAATCGGTCCATGGGCGCCGTCGTTCTCGATCAGCATCTCTCCGTCGATGTACAGCTTGCTGCCGTCGTCGGTCGTCAGGGTGAAGTTGTATTCCTCCTCCTTCGCAACCTTGAGTTCGGTTTCAAAAAGGACGCAGAAATGGTTCCTGGTGTCGTCTATGTCCACCAGGTCGATGTTTTCCTTGACACCCTGGACATCAGGTTCGCCGAGGGTCGCGAAGTCCGGCAGGTATCTTTCAGGCCAGTCGTACCAGACCTTGTAGTTGACTTTAGGGGTCCCGGTGCAGGAAGCTAGGAGGGCAAGTGCCGCAATGGCAAGGAATGAGCGGGTCTTCATAATCGTTTTCTTTAGTCTTGTAAAGTTAAGAATTATTCTATATTTGTGGATAATTATGAAAAAAGAGAGACTCCTGGCGCGGGTAAGAGCGTTCACCATCTGGCAGAAAAACGGCTTCCTGCCGTGGTCCAAGCCTAAGGACAAAACCAAGAACGGCTCCTTCTACAAAGGGGCCTTCGACAGTATTCCTTTCCTCAACGATGATGCGAAGCGCACCTTCCTGCACCTGCTGCTCCGCCCAGGTCACATGATCCGGGACTATATCAAAGGACAACATGAAAGGTACCTTGCTCCGCTCACGTCCCTGATCATATTCTACGCTTTCTTTGCCCTCATATCTTCCATCATCCATCCGGACTTCTCCATTGAAAAGAAAGCGCCCGGACTGACCACGGCTGTTGTCCAGGCGGATACCACCGGCACATCCGAAGAGCTCGACTCCCTGTCGCTGGACCTGGCTCTGGGAGAGGATGTCCATATCCATGGAGACAAATTCAAGAAGATTCCCTTTCTTTTGAATCTTTTGAGCCTTGACAAGCATCCTGAGCTGGTGGACACCCCGGCCAAGGCCTCACTGGCTGCCCTGGAGAGTTCACTGAGGAGCCAGGGCATCTATCTGTTCCTGGGGAATTTCATTTTTCTGTGGATAGCGATGTGCTTGATCTTGAGGAAGAAAGGAATGAGTGCTTCGGCCTGCGCAGCTGCCGCCGCCTACGTACTGTGCCAGTTCTGCTTCTTCATGTTCTTCTCCCTGTTCTTCTCAAAGGGTCACGAGGGAGAGATCGGTGCGGGTCTTATGGGACTCCTCCTGACGGTCGACTACCACCAGTTGTTCGATTTGGGATGGAAAAAGAGTATCCGGCTGACCCTGAAGACGGGAATATTCTACGGTATCACGTTCGTCGTCCTGTCCGTGCTACTGGCAGGAGTCATTATTCTCGGCTACACCTTATTCTCCTGACATGGAATCCTGTCGCGTCGGTCCTGATCGTCATTGCCGGCACGCCCAGCAATCACCTGTCATGGCAGGGGGCGAGGAGAGCCCTTTGAGGCTGAGCTCCCCGCAGCGCCCAGCCGCCGGATGCCGTATATTCCGGCGGCGGTGCCGGCCAGCTCGCATTCACCCTGCATCACCCTTGACCTCACGGCAATCTTCCAAGATGCTCCGCAATCTTTCCAGGACATCCCGCAATCTTCCAGAACACCATGCACTATCCAATCCTGTAATAAGTTTACCGCCTTACATATTCCCGTCTGGTATGGAAATGTTTGATTATCAGCAACGTTCTATATCAGATGGTGCAGAAATCAGCACCATCTGATTAATCATCTTTCTGAGTATTAGGTCCTTCCATACCAGCCTCGAAATGAGAAGGTTTTATAGGATCATGGTTGTGCAGAGGTACTGTAAATGAATATTTGCTGTTTTTTTGACGGCCGTTATTGTTGCTTCTGATTTGCCAAGTTTGGTTTGGTCTGGTCATATTTGCAACCAGTCGGGCCAGTAATGCCTATCGGCTGGAGGGTGGCCACCCGTCCGCTTTCCGCCCTGCCTACACCTCGGGGGGGGTGCGTGCGGGACACAAAGCTAATCTCTTGATAATAATTCAGTTACAGTTCGGCCGCGCACGTACCCCCATTCTTTTTCGGGAGGGTAAGTGTGCAATGTTTTATAAATAATTGATATTCAGCCATTTCCGGACAAGCCCGCACGCACCCACTTCCTCGATCATTCCCGACGTACCCCTCACCGGTCATTCCCGGCTACGACCGGGAATCTCAGATGCCCGATCACGTCGGGCATGATGAGCAAGTGAGCCGGGGATGATCGTCAGAACCTGTAACCGGCACCGACCAGGACAGATGACCAGGCCATACCGAAACCGATATTGGCCGTGAACAGCCAATGCTCTCCGAAGCAGACACCGCAAGGAGACAATGTAAAACTGAACCTGGAATCATCTGATATGACCTTATCCCCTTCCAGGGTTTCGGAATACCGATGGAGACGGATACCGCCTCCGAACGTGCCATAAAGCTTGACGGAAGGCTTGTCCATATAGTAAATACGGGCTTCCGGGATGATATGCAGGATGCTTTCCCTTTCAATCAGGGGAGCCGGCCCTCCGTTCAAGCAATTCCAGGCATAATTCCAATAACCACTCAGGTAAAGGCCAAGGACAGAATCAGGGAATTTGTAACCGACTGTCAATGATACGGTTGGAAGGACGATCGGACGGGACATATACTTGACTGTGCCGTTTTCTCCCGCAAATGTAACACTCTCCTCAGAAGCAAAGATTACCGAATTCGAAGACTTCCAGACAACAGGGAACCTGTCATATTCACTGAAAGACAACCCGGTGAAAATTTCCCATCTGCCAGTGTCCTGGGCTTTGGTCGGAAGAGGAAGCACGGTCGCGGAAAGCAACAGAAGTATCAGGATCTTTCTCATTGCTGTATCTCGTATTTTGTGGTGTGCAGCCGCAGGAAACCATGCCGGACTTCAAACACGTTGTGGTTGACATCCTTGCCGGAAAGCTCGAACCTGGCCTCGGTCACCCCGTTGACCGGGCCTTCCTTGAGGAAGGTCACTTCTCCGGACAGCAAAATCCTATGGGTAGCATCATTGAGGTATAGATGGGCAGTCCCCTCGCCGTTCCCTACCCGGTATGGCCTGCCGGGAATCAGGGCACTCCTGGTAGAAACCGTAATCTCAAGCTGGCATTCCTTGCCGATTTCGTTACTGGTCAGGGGAAGCCGGACCGTACTGAAAGAATATGATTCATAAACAGGATCGATGGTATAGGCTGCATACTTTTTCGTCGGCTCGCCATACATCACTGCCTTGCAGCCGTTGATATTTGCCCGCACTCCGGTTCCTCCCTTATACGGGTCCATCTTGACACTGCAGGACACCGCCAGCATCAGCAGTGGAAGTATTTTCAAGATAAGTCCTTTCATATCACAAAGATATAAAAATAATACTAACAAAAGCATCCATCTGCTCCAAGGAGTCCGGCAGGATCAGGTTTTTGCAGGCCGCGTCATGCGTCCGGAAAGGACACGAATCCGGAGGCCGAAGGCCGACAAGGGGAGTTTGAGGGGAACGCCCCTCAATGAATGGAAGGGCCCAATGGGCACGAGAAAAGCACCGCGGATTGCGGTGCTTTTCTCGTGCCCAAAGCCGGGCTCGAACCGGCACGTCTTTAAAGGACAATGGATTTTGAGTCCATCGCGTCTACCAATTCCGCCATTCGGGCAATGCTGGACAGTCGGCAGACCGTTTTAGGATTGCAAATATAGTTATTTTTCGGAAATCTGATTATATTTGTGAGTTGACTTGACAAAAAAATAACCCTATAAATCCAAGAATATGAATCTCGAAGGAAGACGTGAAAGCACCAATGTAGAAGACCGCAGAGGAATGAGCGGCGGTGCGATCGCAGGCGGCATCGGAGGTGGCGCTCTGGTATTGGCATTGATCGTAATGCTTCTCGGAGGCAATCCGCTGTCAGTACTGCAGCAGGCAGGAACCACGACTGAGACAACCCAGACCAACGTAGAGTTCACTCAGGAAGAACAGGAACTCGCCTCGTTCGCCAAGAAGATCCTGGCCGGAACCGAGGACATCTGGACTGCCCAGTTCGCGAAGTACGGCTATGAATACCAGGCTCCGAAGATGGTCCTCTACACCGGTACGACTTCTTCCGGCTGCGGAACGGCCAACTCATCCGTAGGACCTTTCTACTGCTCTGCAGACCAGACCGTCTACCTCGACCTGAGCTTCCTCTCCACGATGAAGCAGCAGCTCGGAGCTGACGGAGAACTTGCATATGCCTATGTCATCGCCCACGAGGTCGGACACCATGTGGAATATCTCCTCGGCACCCTCAACAAGGCGCACCAGATAATGCAGCAGTCCAGCAAGACCGTCGCCAACCAGTACAGCGTCAGGCTTGAGCTCCAGGCAGACTATTATGCCGGAGTCTGGGCCAACAACGACAATGCAAGGTTCAGGTCCCTCGAAAAGGGTGACATCGAGAACGCCCTTGACTGTGCAGCCAAGATCGGAGATGACTATCTCCAGAAGAAGAGCCAGGGATATGTCGTCTCGGAGTCTTTCACCCACGGTACCGCACAGCAGCGTTACAACTGGCTGAAGCGCGGAATGACCTACGGCGATTTCGAGCACGGAGATACATTCTCCCCAAGCTACGACAGCCTGTAGTATAAATTCACATACATGAAACATTTTTCTCTACCCAAAGACGGTGGATTGATAGAGAGTACCCTCCCCAAGGGGATAATCCACTCTTTTGAGAAAATCAGCGCCGAGATTTCCGACGATGCTGCCTCGGCCAGCGAAAAAGTCGCGGAAATCATATGCAAGGCCATTTCCGACCATCCAAAGTCGGGAGCAGGGCGCCCTTTCAAGCTCGGCCTCTCCACCGGAACGACCCCGGTTTCCCTGTACCAGGTCCTGTCCCGGAAGTTCAACGACGGTGAAGTCTCTTTCGCCGACGTCGAAATATTCTCCATCGATGAATATTATCCTTGCGAAAAGAATTCAGCACAAAGCCGGAACAACAGACTCAGGAGTTTATTCCTTGACATCGTGGATGTCCGGCCAGAGAACATACATATCCCGGACGGGACGATCCCTCACGAAAAGGTTTCCGACTACTGTGCCGAGTTCGACAAGCTTGCAAGGGAGATCGACATCCTCGTGATGGGAGTCGGAGAAGGCGGACAGATCGGTTTCAACGAGTCCGGATCGTCGGAAAAGAGCAGGACCCGCACGGTCCCGCTCTCATACCAATCCAGGAAAAGGCAGGCCAGGAGTTTCAACGGTGAAATCTCGGCCACCCCAAAGTCCGCGATCACCATCGGAGTAGGTACGATACTAAGTGCCAAGAAGATAATCCTGATAGCCTGGGGTGAAGGCAAGGCCGGAATAGTGAAGAAGGTGGTCGAAGACAACGTCGATCCTTACTGTCCTGCATCCTTCCTCCAGCTCCACGACAACATCTCATTCTACACTGACGAGATGGCGGCTTCGCTGCTGACCAGGAATGTCGCTCCTTGGATGGTGGGCCCTTGCGAGTGGACCCCGAAACTCATCCGGAAGGCTGTCACCTGGCTTTGCCAGAAGGTCGGGAAACCTATCCTCAAGCTTACCCAGAAGGATTATCTCGAAAATTCCCTCGGTGAGCTCCTGGACCTCCACGGCCCTTTCGACAAGATCAACATAGACGTATTCAACGAATTCCAGCACACGATTACCGGCTGGCCGGGCGGAAAGCCGGACGCCGACGACAGCACCAGGCCGGTCAAGTCGAAGCCATTCCCGAAGACCGTACTGATCTTCTCCCCTCACCCTGACGATGACGTGATCTCGATGGGAGGAACCTTCATCAGGCTGGTCCATCAGGGACACGATGTGCACGTGGCATATGAGACTTCCGGAGATCTCGCAGTACATGACGATGTAGTCCTGCAGCATATGGATGCAGCAACCCAGCTTGGCCTTGGCAACCACAATGAGGAAGTGGCAAGGATCATAGCATCCAAGAAGCCGGGAGACCCTGAACCTCAAAGACTCCTTGCCATCAAGGCAGCCATCAGGCGAAGCGAAGCCCGTGGTGCCGTAAGAAGTTTCGGACTCAACCCCGACACAAACGCCCATTTCC
The DNA here is from genome assembly GCA_045224215.1 of Candidatus Cryptobacteroides sp. Classification (GTDB taxonomy): domain Bacteria; phylum Bacteroidota; class Bacteroidia; order Bacteroidales; family UBA932; genus Cryptobacteroides. The sequence goes on from JBGVAE010000115.1 coordinate 7,688, forward strand.
TCAACCTTCCGTTCTACGAATCCGGAGGAGTCAACAAATACCCTCGGACCCAGGCCGACCTGGACATCATCAAGGAGTTGATTCTCAAGGTCCGTCCGGACCAGATCTACATGGCCGGCGACCTCGCTGATCCCCACGGGACGCACCGCGTCTGCACAGAAGCGGCCCTGGAGGCTATCGAGCAGCTGAAGGAAGAGGGCAACTACTGGCTGGAGGCCACCTCGATCTGGCTCTACAGGGGAGCTTGGATGGAATGGGAACTTTGGAGGGTGGACATGGCTGTGCCGCTGAGTCCTGACGAGCTGATCGAAAAAAGACATGCTATATTCCGTCACCTTTCACAGAAGGACATCGTCCCGTTCCCTGGAGACGACCCTCGGGAATTCTGGCAAAGGGCGGAAGAGCGCACACAGAACACCGCGAAACTTTATGATGAACTTGGAATGGCTGAATACCAGGCATTCGAAGTATTCTTGAAACTAAAATAAACCATCCGCTGAAATGAAAGTAATAATCAGAGACACCAAGAAAGAGGGCTCACTCTGGGCAGCCCGACACATAGCCGACGCCATCAACTGGAAGGCATCGCAGACCGACAGGCCTTTCGTACTCGGACTCCCTACAGGCTCGACTCCTCTCGACGTCTATGCCGAACTCATCAGGCTCCACAAGGCCGGCGAGGTTTCGTTCAAGAACGTGGTCACCTTCAACATGGATGAATATGTAGCCCTGCCTGAGGAGCATCCTGAGAGCTACCACAGCTTCATGTACAGGAACCTGTTCGACCATATCGACATCCCGCGCGAGAACATACACATCCTCAACGGCAATGCTCCGGACCTGGACAGGGAGTGTGAGGAATATGAACTCGCCATCCTGGATGCAGGCGGAATCGACCTTTTCCTCGGAGGAGTCGGCGAAGACGGACACCTCGCATTCAACGAGCCGTTCTCTTCCCTGAATTCAAGGACAAGGGTGATGACCCTGACCCAGGACACCCTGGAAGTGAACGCCCGTTTCTTCGACAACGATCCGGACAAGGTTCCGAAGCAGGCGATGTCAGTTGGCGTGGCCACTGTCTGCAGCGCAGACGAGGTTCTCATCCTTGCGTTCGGCGGCAAAAAGGCCCGTGCAGTCCAAGCCGCTATAGAAGGTCCCGTGAGCCATTTTGTTACCCTTTCAGCCCTGCAGCTCCACGAGAACGGAACGATAGTCCTCGACGATCCGGCAGCAGGAGAACTGAAAGTCAATTCCTACCGTTACTTCAAGGCCGTGGAGGCGGCGGAAAACGGGAAATGAGAAGATTCCTGGCGGTATTCATAGCGCTGACCCTGGGTATTTTCGCCTGGGGTCAGGGCGTTCAGGAAAGGTGCTCAAGGCACACGATGAAGTTCCAGGGCCTCGAGAGGGAATATTACCTTTACACTCCGGCAGGATTGAAGGAAAACGCCCCTCTGGTGATGGTGCTTCACGGATACGGCAGTTCAGCCATAAAGGGCAAGAAGGAAATGATGGACGTTGCCGACAGGCACGGCTTCGCTGTCTGCTATCCCCAGGGAGAGAAAGACCCGTCCGGCAAGACCGGATGGAACGTCCGCTACCCGAAGCAGGAGGGAATGAAAACAGACGATGTCAAGTTCATCTGCGCCCTGGCGAAGAGAGTTTGCAAGGAAAACGGCTTCGATTCCGGGAACACCTTCCTCACAGGGATGTCCAACGGAGGCGAGATGTGCTATCTGACCGCAATGCGGAAGCCCAAGGCTTTCAAGGCCATTGCCTCAATTGCCGGACTTACGATGGAATGGATGACGAAGGAATACTCCCTCACCCGTCCGGTGCCTTTCATGGAAGTCCACGGCACGGAGGACCGCACTTCGGAGTGGTACGGAGACCCTGACAACAGCGGAGGCTGGGGAGAATATCTCCCGGTGCCGGTGGCTGTTGCGAGGGTAGTCACTGCAGCCGGATGTACAAGCGAAACAGTTACTCAAATGCCTCTGCGCCAGGGACATAACCAAGTCATACTCTACTCTTTCGGCAAAGGTAAACCGGCTGCGAACGGACGTCCTACGGAGGTACGTCTCTACAAGGTCATCGGAGGCAAGCATAACTGGGCCACCGACGACATGGACACTTGCGAAGAGATCTGGAATTTCTTCTCTCTCTGGCTTCAATAACCGGAGCTAGCGCTCAGGAAGGGTGCCGGCCACGATGTGGCGGATATAGCGCTTCACAACGTTGTGGGCGGGATAGTACATACCCCCGTGGTCATATCCGTCAAACTCATAGAGGAATACTTCGTCGTTCCCGACAAGTTTCATCATTCGCCAGAAATATGCCTGCTCCTCATAACGGCCGTTCATTTCCAATTCACGGTCGGCTGAGAGCACGACCATCGGCATAGGGAGCTTGCGGATGTGGTAAAGAGGCGCCGTCTCGTCGATGACAGGCTGGAGAGGTCCTATTCCCATGGCCTGGCGCACATTGAAATGGGTTATTTTCTGGGCGCTGTATGGGAATGCACCGGCAATCCGGTCCGCATCGATCCCATAAGCCTCCAGCCATTTCTTTTCCAATACGACCATGTCGGTGAGATAACCTCCGGCAGAATGCCCTGCAACGAATATCCTTTCTGGGCTTCCACCCCTCGAGGCCACCTCACGGAAAGCCCAGGCTACGGCTGCGGCTGCATCATCGATGCATTCCTGCACCGAAGCCCGCGGCATAAGCCGGTAATTGACGGCTACGATACCCAAGCCTGATTCCTTCAATCCATCGGGGATTTCCTTGCTTCCACCAGTCAATCCCCCGCCGTGGAACCAAACCACGGTCGGGAAGTCCCTGACGTCAGCCGGGTAGTAGAAATCCAGCCTGCAACGTTCTGCAGCATATTCACCGGCATCCTGATGGTAAGGAATATCCTTTTCGATCAAATATGATCCGCCTTTCCCCTGGGCGGAAGCGGCCAGTCCCAACGAGGACAAGACCAGCACTATCAATAACCTGCGCATGATCATCACTGTTTAGGAACATATATTCCGAAGGATTTTTCCAATTCTGCCTGCTCATCGTCCGACAGGACAGGAGCTCCGGACTTGGAAAGGTTGAATCCTCGGTAGTTGTAATTACCCCACCACTCATCGTCCACGACCACTATCCTGTCCGAGACCACATCCGGACGGGAACTCGTCTTCTGGTTAAGTGCAGTCCAGCCTTCAGGACGGTACTGGAAACCAGGCTTCTGGACTATCAGGGAACCATTCGGAATTTCCGACTTGCCGAAAAGGCGGGTGGCGGCATAATTCTTCATATTCGTCCCCAGGTTCGCATTGCCGTTCGAGGAATTGTAATATGCCACCCTGGTGACATTAAGGTTGAGAGGTCTGTAATTCCCCGGTTCATAGCCTGCCTCACGAAGGATAGCGAGAAGGTCTTCGTTTGGGTCTTCCTCGATGATCGTCGAGTTGGTAACCTGATAAGGACGGACATATGCGTTGTCCACGGCCTCCTTGATAGCGGCGATCTGATTGTCCGAATAGGAATATGAAGACGGACGCCAAGAGATCTTGGAAAGGTCGCATCCGGAAATCTGCTTCGCCCACATCAGAGCCGTCACGAAGCGTCCTATGTCAAAACTCATGTGATAGCCGTCACGGGTCAGGGTGTCCCCGAAAAGGCTGGTCCTCAGGTTCTGTACGGCAGTTCCGCAAGGGATGACGAACCCGAATTCCGGCTTCGTGAGCACCTTGGACTTGACGGTGCTCACTATGGCGTTGTACATCGTCATCTGGTCCCTGCCGTAGTTAGGGAATTCCGAATGGGTGGAAGTTGACTGGTAGGCCCAGGTCATGTGCCACATCAGGGTTGCATCAGGAGCCAGACTCCGGACGGTGGAGACCAGGGTCGTCAGGTGCGGTTCGTAGCTGTCCGGCATTCCGGACACTCCGCTGGCCTGCTGCATGGAAATATAGTCCCAGGAATCGCTCAGGATGGCATCAACGCTGCTGTAACCGTTGACGCTGCTCCATTTGCCGCTGGTGTTGGTATAGTAAGTATATGCTTTCAAGTTATTGGCGATGTTGGTCGCATGGGTCTGGAGGGTGCAGCCCCCGATGTAGAGGTTTCCGAGCTTGACTGACTTGTAACCGGCCTGGATCAGGATGTCGTAGAGATATTCCATGGCATCCACTGAGAAACTGTTGCCGATGGCCAGGATGTGGATTGAGCCTTCTTCTCTCTTTCCTGCCTGGCTGATGGTCAGGGACTTGGAAAGCCCGTAATCAGAATTGGAGAATTTGACGGTCACCGAGCGCAGCTGGGTGTCATCATTTGCATCGACAATGAAATGATAATCCTTGGTTTCGGGGGTCCTGGTCTTGTCCTCCCGGATCCAGTTCGTCCCGGAAGGAATGGTGACGGAAACTTCCACATTGCTGGTGACGCTCAAAGACACTTCCCCGCCGGAGGCAGATATACTGAACTGGGACTTGGATATGTCAAGCACCGGCTGCTCTCCGGACTGGAAGACCACCAGTTCCTCAACTCCACCTTCTTCCGACGTAAACGAGATCACTCCTCTACGGTGTTCCACAGATTCGTTCTCTCTCACCGAAACCGTGAATTCCGTGGTCACTGCCCGTGAAGAAAGGATGGTTAACCAGGACTGGGCACTTTCATCTACATCAGCCTTGCAAGGATAGCCGGAAGTAGTTGTCACCGAGGCAGTTCCTCCGTCCGGCTCGAATTCCAGCCGAGTCGCAGAAAGGGTTATGGCATTTGACGGTTTCTGAGTCACGGTGATGGTCTGGCTGGCTTCCCCTGACTTGATCTGGAACGAGGCGGAACGTTTTTCCATCGAGGCATTCCCGGCGACATCCACCTTTATCGAACTCGTACCGGCATCGCCTTCCGCCGGACTGATGGAACACCATCCTTCCGCCGGAGCATTCACGAAGGATGCCTTCCAGCCGTAATTCGTCTTGAACGTGACTGTCCGCGAGCCTCCTTCCAAGCCATACACCAGATCAGAAGATGACGCGTCCGCCAGTTCTACGATGTATGGATCCGGATCCGGAACCGGTGTGTCAGGTTCCTTTCCGTGGCAGGAAACCAGAAGCAATCCCGAAAGAGCCAGCAAAGCTGACAAAAAAGTGTTCGAAGTAATCCTCATATCTACAAAGATACATTTATTTTGACTATCTTTACAAGTTAATCGAAAACAAGATTCATCATGAAAACCAAATCTCTTCTATTCAGTTTACTCATGTTGGTTTCTTTCAGCGCATTCGCTCAGGAGCCGGCGCAGAATGTCAAGAAATACGGATTCAAGTCCGCAATCGTGAAGACTGTCACCGACATGATGGGGCAAAAGATCGAAAGCCTCGGATATATCGACAACTACGGTGCCCTGGAAATCCAGAAGGTCGCTATCGACGTCCCTGGAATGGGAAAGATGGAAACCGGTGTCCTCAACAGGGACGGCAAGTCCTGGCAGATCAACTACACCATGAAGCAGATCGAGGAGAGCCCTGTCGAAGAGCAGGTGAATTTCCTGAACCTTACCGACGAGGACATCAAGAAATACAACATAAAGGAAATCGGCAAGGAAACAATCATGGACAAGGAATGCACAAAGTACACGATGGAGAACGAAGTGCAGGGAATAAAGGCAATGGTTACATCCTGGATCTATAAAGGCCTGGCTGTCAAGACTGTATCCGAAGTGCAAGGAATCAAGATAGAGGCCATCGTGACCGAGTTCCAGGAGGATGTGATGGTGCTCCCGCAGATGTTCGATATTCCCAAGTTCTAAATCCATAAAGAAATGAAAGGACTCCTTACGGCGTTATCCGTCTTGCTTGCTGCCGTTTCGCTGCACGCCCAGGGGAACGATTCCAAGGCCATTCCGCTCAACGACCTTTATGCCCCGAAAAAAGTTGCCACGGAAGCGACCGTCCAGCCAGGTGATGTGGAGCGTTTCCACGGAAGACTCATCCACACCAACACGAACACGTATCTCTCTTCGTCGGAGGTTGACAACGACTTCTACAAGAAATACGTGAACGCGCAGAAACTCCAGAGCTGGGGACAGTACATCTGGGGTCTCGGTGCCAGCTATGCGGTTTCCAGCATGGTGTACTGCATATTCGAGAGCGATCCTTTCGGAAAGGATTTCCTGCGGAGGCATCCGGGAGTGATCGTCGGAGCAGCCTGCGGACTGATCGGCGGTGCGATGGACTTCGCCGGCTGGTCCAAGCTGGGATCTCTTGCCGACACGTACAACACCAATCCGGGAGTCCGGAGGGGATATTCATTGAATCTGGGTCCTACTCATTCAGGAGGCTTGGGACTGGCGCTTAATTTCTAGAAATCTTCAATCCAAGATATGAGCAATTACCGCATCTTCGTAGAGAAATATCCGGAGTTCCAGGTAGAGGCCAGGAGCCTGCTTGCCGAACTCAACGAAAACCTGCAGCTGGATCTGAAATCGCTCCGGCTGCTCAATGTCTATGACTTGTTCGGCTTCAGCGACGAACTTCTGGAAAAGAGCCGCTATACGGTGTTCGGGGAGTTGGTCACCGATTCGGTCACCGATTCGCTGGACCTCGAAGGTGCCAGGTACATCGCCGTGGAGTATCTGCCGGGACAGTTCGACCAGAGGGCGGCTTCCGCAGTGGACTGCGTCCACCTGATCGACCCGAAGGCAGAGATCAGCATCAAGAGTTCGAAGCTTCTGATAGTGGATGACGATGCTTCGGACGAGACCCTGGAGAAGATCCGGCATTACTACATCAATCCAGTAGAATCCAGGACCAAGGACCTGGGCAGGCTGGAGGATAACGAGCAGGCTCCAGTGAAGCCTGTACCGGTGCTGGAGGGATTCCGGAAAATGAAGGGCGAGGAAAAGGATGCTTTCTGCAAGAAGATGGGTCTGGCCATGAGTACGGCCGACCTGCAGGAAGTCATCAATTACTTCACCGAAGAAGGAAGGGATCCGAACGAGACTGAACTCAGGATCCTGGACACATACTGGAGCGACCACTGCCGCCATACGACTTTTACTACCGAGCTCGAAGAACTCCGTGTCGAAGATTCATTCATCAAGAAGGACATAGACGGAACGATTGCGCTGTACCTGAAGATGCGCAAGGATCTGGGGCGCGAGGAGAAGGGTCTGAACCTTATGGACATGGCTACGATCGGGGCAAGGTACCTTCGCAAGGCGGGCAAGCTCGACGATCTGGAAGTCAGCGAGGAGAACAACGCCTGCAGCATATTTATCGACGTCGATGTGGAAGGCAAAGGAACCGAGAGGTGGCTCCTCATGTTCAAGAATGAAACGCACAATCATCCGACGGAAATAGAGCCGTTCGGAGGCGCGGCTACGTGCCTCGGAGGCGCAATCAGGGATCCTCTCTCCGGAAGGTCCTATGTCTAACAGGCCATGCGCGTGACCGGTGCTGGAGACATCTACAAGAAAGTCTCGGAGACCATTCCGGGCAAGCTCCCGCAGAAAGTCATCACCCGCAAGGCTGCACAGGGATATTCTAGCTACGGCAACCAGATAGGACTCGCTACCACCCACGTGAGGGAAATATTCCATGACGGTTACACCGCCAAGAGGATGGAAGTCGGTGCTGTGGTCGGCGCGGTAAAGGCGGAGAATGTCCGCCGCGAAAGTCCGGCCCCTGGAGACATCGTGCTGATGCTCGGAGGAAAGACCGGCCGCGATGGAATCGGTGGAGCTACCGGATCTTCAAAGGAACACACGGAAGAGTCGCTGGAAACCTGCGGCAGCGAGGTCCAGAAGGGTAACGCTCCTGAAGAGAGGAAGCTGGAAAGGCTTTTCCGCAGGCCTGAAGCCACACGCCTCATCAAGAAATCGAACGATTTCGGAGCAGGCGGAGTGAGCGTGGCCATCGGTGAACTTACCGACGGACTGGACATCTGGCTGGACAGGGTGCCTGTCAAGTACAGCGGGATGAATGCCACCGAACTTGCCATCAGCGAATCCCAGGAAAGGATGGCTGTAGTGGTTGAAGCCAGGGACGAAGAGGAATTCAAGGGATATTGCCACGAAGAGAACATCGAAGTGACTCACGTGGCTGAGGTTACCGACTCCCGCAGAATGAGGATGTTCTACAAGGACGAGGTGGTGGCAGACCTCAGGCGCAGCTTCATCGACAGCGCCGGTGCAAAGCATTATTCCAAGGCCGTGATAGGCAAGGTGGAAGACACCGACCCGTTCTATCGTGACATTCCGGGGAAGAGCCTCAAGGATAAATTGTTCGCCAACCTCCAGGATCCAAACGTCACTTCACAGAAGGGTTTGATAGAGATGTTCGACTCCACGATCGGCCGTTCGACGGTTCTGATGCCTTTCGGAGGCGAACTCCAGGCCACCGAGACCCAGGTCTCCGTCCAGAAACTGCCGGTCGAAGGCAGTACCGACACGGCCAGCATGATGGCTTTCGGCTTCAATCCTGACCTTTGCGAATGGAGTCCTTACCACGGGGCGGCATATTCATTCGTGGAGGCTTGCAGCAAGGTGGTCGCAGCCGGCGGAGACTGGAAGACGATGCGCTTCTCCTGCCAGGAATATTTCGAGAGGATGACTTCCGACCCTAAGTCCTGGGGAAAGCCTGCCGCAGCTCTGCTCGGCGCCCTGAAAATGCAGGAAGCTTTCGGACTGGCATCCATCGGAGGCAAGGATTCGATGAGCGGATCCTTCGAGACGGACAAGGGGCCGATCAACGTTCCGCCAACCCTGATTTCCTTCGGAATAACTCCGGTCAAAGCTTCGAAAGTGATTTCTCCTGAAATGAAATGGGAGGGCGACCGGCTTTACCTGGTGCGCCACAATCCTTTGGACAACAGGATGCCGGATGTCGCGGGGCTCAAGAAGAACTGGAATTATATCCATGAAAAGATAGGGGACGGGACGATCGTGGCTGCCTGGGCTGTAGGATTCGGCGGAGTTGCTGAGGCTCTTTGCAAGATGAGTTTCGGCAATGCTTTCGGCTTCGATGTGAAAGTCTCCGAAGAGGACTTGTTCAATCTCAGCTATGGTTCCATCGTGGTGGAGTCCGATGGGGAGCTCGATTTCGAGAATGCAGTCTATATCGGTGACGTTACTTCCGGAGAGGACGGCAACGTGAGGGTGAACGGGGTTTCCGTCTCGATATTCGAACTCATGGACTTCAACGCTTCGCTGTTCCGGAAGGTCTATCCTGACACGAGCGAAGCCGATTCGAAACGTCTCCTCCCGCGAGGGATGGAGGGTGTCAAACCGTTCAAGGCCAAGAAGGCCGACCTGGAGTACAAGGGACCGAAGGTGGAAAAGGTGATTGCATATATTCCGGTATTCCCGGGAACTAACTGCGACTACGATTCGGCCAAGGCTTTCAGGAAGGCCGGAGCGGAGGTGAAGACTACGGTGTTCCGTAACCTCACCGACCAGGACGTGCTCGACTCGATCGCCGAGATGCGCGGGAACATAGACAATTGCCAGATCCTCATGCTATCGGGTGGATTCTCATCCGGAGACGAGCCTGACGGAAGTGGCAAGTTCATAGCAAATGTCCTGAACAACAAGGAGATCCGCGCGGCGATAGAACGCCTCGTCTCCAGAGGAGGCCTGATTCTGGGAATATGCAACGGTTTCCAGGCCCTGGTCAAGTCCGGTCTTCTGCCATACGGGGCCGGAGGCAAGGTGGACAGGCAGTCCCCTACCCTTTTCCGAAATGACATCAACCGTCACGTTTCGCAGATGGTGACGACCAGGGTCGCAACGACCAACTCCCCATGGCTCCGCGGAATGGCCATCGGAGACGAACACACGATTCCGGTGAGTCATGGAGAGGGCAAGTTCGTGGTGAGCGAGGAAATGGCCCGGGAACTTTTCGCAAATGGCCAGGTTGCTTTCCAGTATGTGGATCCTATCACTGACGAGCCTACGATGGAATCGCCGTACAATCCTAACGGTTCCTACTATGCAATCGAGGGCATAATAAGTCCGGACGGGCGTATCCTGGGCAAGATGGGACACACCGAAAGGTATGAGGAAAATCTGTTCAAGAACATAGAAGCAGACATGGAGCAGCCTCTGTTCGAGAACGCAGTGAAATATTTTTTGAAATAGAACCATGAGACTGAAGTGTACGATAGCGGTGCTCGCCATCTCCATCTGCCAGACGATGGCATTCGCACAGAATTTCGACGGTAGTGAGCGTTACTGGAACGAGGGCCCGTTGACCTTGAACGATTTCTCGATCAGGGACATGTGGACCGACGATCCCAATGTCTTTTCTTCCATGCAATATGGGATCAGCTACAGGGATACTACCATCCGCTTCGGGAACTTGCGCTACCAGACGCTGTATTCCCGCGCCAAAATGGACAAGGTGAATTCCTGGATAAGGACCGGGAATGCCAACGAGCTTACCCTGAAGTACCACCAGGTGGCTTTCGACATCGCTGAACTCAACCGCAGGAAGCTGCAGGACAGGTTCGAGAACGGAGAGTCTTTCGTCTATCCTTCGAAACTCATCGATTTCTACGAGAAGAATCTCGAGAATGAAATCAACGAATTCAAGGCTAAGTCCAGCCAGGGTCACGATGCATCGGTGATCGAGGAATACAGCAAACGCATCCGGAAAGAACTGGAGGAGTACCCAGAAGGAATCAGCGAGCCAGAAATCAGGTTCCGCAACAGCGGAATCGGCTACCATATGGGGGCTTTCGGTGAATTCATGACCGGAGAGGCGACTTCCTGGCTGGGGCCGCAAGTCGGTGCCTCGCTGGGTATGGAATATTCCTTCAAGAGAATCCGGCTCAATCTGGACATGGCCTACGGCAGATACATTAAAGGCCTGCGGAAAGATTTGCCCTATTCTGACGAAGCACGTGGGATTTACCACACTTGGGAAAAAGGTTGGGGTGCAAATGGTATGAATATTATCTTCACCACAGGATTCGCCGTAGTGGACAATGACCACCTGACGATAGCCCCGATGGTAGGAATCGGCGGGATGAATGTTGAGCTTCAGGCAAAGTACCAGCAGGAAAAGGAGCTAACTGAAAACATTGACGGAGTCCGTTACCTTGCCGGAGTCAACGTGGATTTCAAGATGAGCAGGTATTATTCATTCAATTGGCAGGGGAGGTTCTACGGGGAAAACGACATGAGGCTCCAGATCTACGTAGCCAAATCCAATGTGAAGGAACTCTCGAACCCTTTGAGCATAAATTGCGGACTCATATTCAATATGTATTCGAGGATGGTAAAATAGAATTATTATAAAATGAGAAACTTATATCTGACAAATACGCTTTCGAGGCAGAAGGAACTTTTCGTGCCGCAGCAGGAAGGCCACGCAGGGATGTATGTCTGCGGACCGACGGTCTACGGAGATGCCCATCTGGGGCACGCGCGTCCTGGGGTTACCTATGACGTGCTGTTCAAGCTCCTGAGGCATCTTGGGTACAAGGTGCGTTATGTTCGCAACATCACCGATGTGGGGCATTTGGAGCACGATGCAGACGAGGGTGAAGACAAGATCACCAAGAAGGCCAGGCTGGAGCAGCTTGAGCCTATGGAGGTCGTCCAGACCTACACATTCCGCTATCACGAGGCCATGCGCCTCTTGAACGTAGCTCCTCCTTCCATCGAACCTAGAGCCTCAGGGCACATCATCGAACAGATTGAGACCATCAAGAAAATCCTCAATGCAGGATATGCCTATATTTCAAATGGTTCCGTGTATTTCGACGTAGAAAAGTACAACCGGGAGCATCACTACGGAATCCTTTCCGGACGCAGTCTGGATGATACTCTCGAAGGAACCAGGGCGCTGGACGGGCAAAGTGACAAGAAGGCTCCTTATGACTTCGCTCTTTGGAAGAAGGCCGAGCCGGAACACATCATGCACTGGCCGAGTCCGTGGAGCGAGGGTTTCCCGGGATGGCACCTGGAGTGCTCAGTGATGGGAGAGAAGTATCTGGGCAACGAGTTCGACATCCACGGTGGCGGAATGGACCTGATGTTCCCTCACCACGAGTGTGAAATCGCTCAGAACGTGGCATCAAGGGGCACAAGAGGCGTCCGCTACTGGGTACATAACAACATGATCACCATCAACGGCCAGAAGATGGGCAAGTCCCTTGGGAACTTCATAACCCTTCCTGAGCTCTTCTCGGGAAACCATCCGAAGCTTTCGCAGGCATATTCTCCGATGACTGTCCGTTTCTTCATACTGCAGGCTCACTACCGCAGCACGCTGGACTTCAGCAACGAGGCCCTGCAAGGCGCCGAGAAGGGCCTGAAGAGAATCATGCAGGCTTACAAGGACCTTGCGGCAATGTCCCCTGCCATCCAGAGCGGGGCAAAGGATCTCCCTTACGGCGAGCTTCCTTCTTCCATCGCTCCTGAAGCCTGCATCGCCGATTCCGAGGAAATCAAGGGAATATTCGATGGTGTCTATGAGGCTCTTTGCGACGATCTCAACACCCCTATCGCCGTAGCTCATATCTTCGATGCAGTCAGGGTCATCAACTCTGCGAAGGCAGGGACTATGAAGCTGTCAGAGAATGACAAGAGGGCTCTCCTCCAGCTCTTCGACGACATCGTGTTCGGAGTCCTCGGCCTCAAGGATGAAAGTGCCGCCGAGTCCGGAAAGGGCCAGGAAGTGGTCTCCGGCCTCATGGACATGGTTCTCGAGGAGCGCGCCAAGGCCAAGGCCGCCAAGGACTGGGCTGCCAGCGATGCTATCCGCGACCATCTCAAGGCCCTCGGCATCACCGTCAAGGACACCAAGGACGGCGCCGAATGGACCCTGGAATGAGGATCACGCCCTCAGGGCTCCCCCTCTGAATAGAGAAGAAAAAATCAGGCCGGCTCGTGTGAGTCGGCCTGATTCATATCCATTCAGCTTGTACTACTCTGTCTTTCCGTTGTGGGAATAGACGTAAGCCTTCTTGCTGGAAGTCTCGTAGGTAGTACCGTACTTAGTGAGCTGGCCACACACAACGACCTCGTCACCGACTGCTACCTGGCTGTCGCCATCAACCCAAGGCTTGTTGCCAAGATAGTAGACTGAGTAGCATTCGAAATCGTGGTCAGGATCGGTTGTCTTCTTTTTGTCCGAAGAGACGCCGTAAGCAACACCGTCGTCGGAGATCCAGAACGTACCTGTACCGTAATTGGCGCTGAAAGTATAGAGGACTGAAGAGACCTTGCCCTTAACGCAAACATCGTTGGTGCATCCTGCTTCGATGGAAGCAATAGCTCCAGCAACGTTGAACGGAGCATTGACGTTACCGATTCCGTTTCCGTCCTCGGTCACACCATTCACGGAATAGACGTAAGCCTTCTTGTTGGAAGTCTCGCTGATACCCTTGTAGAGGGTGAGCTTGCCATGGATGATAACCTCGTCGCCGACTGCAATCTGGGAATTTCCTTCGGCCCAAGGCTGGTTTCCGAACCAAACGACGCCGTAGCATTCGAAGTCATTTGCCGGATCGGTGGTAGTCTTCTTGTCCTCGGAGATTCCGTGAGCGACACCGTCGTCGGAAATCCAGAACGTGGCTGTACCATACTTTGCACTGTAAGTATAGAGGATGTCGGAAACCTTACCCTTCACGTAGAAGTCCGAAGCGCTTTCTCCACTGAGGGTCTGGCAGT
>JBGVAE010000116.1:0-11402 GCA_045224215.1 Candidatus Cryptobacteroides sp.
TTAATATTATTCATCAATCTGGGATGCCCACCTTCTGGAGAACTCCGGTGAGGTGGGCTATGGCGATGCCGTAGTTGGTCATCGGGATGCCTTGGCGTCTCGCAGTCTCGACACGGGAGAGAAGATGCTTGCGGGAGAAGACGCAGCCTCCGCAGTGTATGACGAGTGAATATGCGGACAAGTCTTGAGGGAAATCGGATCCGGAAGCAATATCGATGCCAAGTATCTGACCAACAGGAGTTTCCGGAGAGAGGGAATATTTCTCCGAAATCATCTTCCTCATCATTGCCGGCAACTTGACCCTGCCGATGTCTTCCCCGGCGGGGACATGGGAGCAGGATTCGGCTATGAGTACCTTGTCACCGGGCCTTAGAGAATCGATGGCCTTCGCACTTTCTACGAAATATCCGATGTCTCCCTTGAAAGCAGCCATCAGGATCGAAAAGGAAGTCAGACGGGTTCCCTCAGGGACTCCAGGGGCCACTGACTTGAACACGGAAGAATCCACGATGACCAGGTCCGGATTCCTGGATAGTCCGGCCAGAGCAGCCTTGAAAGTTTCAGGCGTGCAATTGACCGAAACATTTCCGGAATCAAGCAGTTCACGGATAACCCTGGCCTGAGGCATTATCAGACGCCCCTTCGGAGCCTCGGAATCCTGCGGCATCACAAGCACGACGATATCCCCTTCGGACACGAGACCACCCAGCAGCGACTGCTGGTCGAAGTCGGCTGGGACTTTTTCCAGCAACGCATTGAGCAGTTCCGGAATCCCTTGCCCGGTGGCTGCGCTCACAACCAAAGGATCGACACCCAGGTCCATGGCCAGCAGATCAGCCTCGTTGGCCGGATCTTCCAGGCTGTCAGCCTTGTTGAGAACGACCAGGAACGGAGTCCCTGCTGCCTTCAGGTTGGAAATGACAGGCTCCTCTACCAACTCCGTCACGGAATCAGCTACACACACAAGGACGACGATATCCGCCTTATCGATCTGATTGTGGGTAGCCGATTCCCTGAAAGATCCAAGGGCACCTACATCGCCAAGTCCGGCGGTATCGATCAGTATGCATGCCCCCAGCCCAGGAAGTTCGATGGCTTTACGGACAGGGTCCGTCGTCGTTCCGGGAATGTCGGAAACTATGGACACAGACTGCCCTGCGATTGCATTGACAAGAGACGACTTGCCAGCATTGCGTCTTCCGACGAATGCAATCGTAAGTCTTTCCGAGCCAGGAGTTTCCATATCAGAATCTAAAGTCGCGTTTTCCAGCGGAGATCTCGTCAAGATACTTGACGGCACGAGTCCTGACCGGCTCCGGAACTTTCTCCATCTCACGGCGGATCAGAGCCTGTCCCCTTTCACGGGTGTGCGGACCTGCATAGTCGAGGAGATATTCCTCGAGAGTCATCAAGGCATTAGGGGTACAGCAATGATGGATCTTCCCTGCCTTGACCAGCTTCATGAAGCGGTCGCCTGTGCGCCCCTCACGGTAGCAGGCCGTACAGAAGGAAGGAATGTAATCCATTCCGATGAGCCAGTCGATCACCTCGTCCAAGGTCCTGAGATCGTGGACATCGAACTGAGCGGTCTCATCGTGGCGCTCCGGGGTAGTGTAGCCTCCTACCGAAGTACGGGAACCTCCTGATATCTGGGATATTCCCAGATCGAGGACTCTCTCGCGCACCTTCCTAGATTCGCGGGTGGAGATGATCATTCCCGTGTATGGGGCAGCTATCCTGATGATAGCCACGATCTTGCAGAAAATGTCATCAGGAAGGACGTTCGGGAAGTCCTCCAGGTTGATGTCATCGGCAGGGCAGAGACGAGGGACACTGATGGTGTGAGGGCCGACACCGAAACGAGCCTCAAGATGTTCGGCATGCATCAGCTGTCCGACCAGCTCATAGCGATAGTTGTTCAAGCCGTAGAGAACGCCGCAGCCTACATCGTCGCAGCCACCCTCCTGGGCCCTGTCCATCGCCTCGGTATGGTAGCGATAGTCGCTCTTCGGACCGGTAGGATGCAAGGCCTCATAGTTCTTCTTGTCGTATGTTTCCTGGAAGAGGATATATGTCCCGATCCCGGCCTCGTGAAGTCTGCGGTAATTCTCCACGGTAGTGGCAGCTATATTCACGTTCACCCTCCTGATGGAGCCGTTACCCGACTTGGTAGCATAGATGGTCTTGATCGATTCCAGGATATATTCGATAGGGTTCCTGACAGGGTCCTCCCCTGCCTCGACAGCCAGCCTCTTGTGCCCCATATCCTCAAGGGCACGCACCTCGGCAGCAATCTCTTCCTGGGACAGTTTCTTGCGTGGGATATCACGGTTCTTGCCGTGGTATGGGCAATACACGCAGCCATTCACGCAATAGTTCGACAGATAGAGCGGAGCGAAAAGTACGATGCGGTTGCCATAAAGGGCTTGCTTGATCTCCTTGGCGAGGGAGAATATCTTCTCGTTCAGGTCTTCGATGTCGCAGTCCAGAAGGACGGCGGCCTCGCGATGGGTAAGTCCCTTCAGGGATGCGGCCTTGTTCAGTATATCCTCTACCAGCCGCCTGTTGCCTTTGTTCCTGGCGGCATATTCAAGGGTTTCCCTTACCTCTTCGTCACAGATGAATTCCTCAGCGTGGCTCGACTTTGGATTGTATGTTGGCATAGTTGTTTATATCCTTGATTTTCTTCACAAGTTCGCGATAGTCTCCGGTATCCCTTCCGGAAGAGAAATTGCGAAGGTACAGATTCTCGGAAAGGATTCCTTCATCCTTTCCCACCAAGGTGAGTTTCATAAGGCACGGTCCGTCAGGAATATCAGCGACATCGATGGCATCGACTGTAACATCCTCCGGGAGGCTCACTATGGCAGTCTTGGAATATACCTCCTCATCCTTCAGGTTCGTAAGCACGATGTTGGCCGTAAGGGAATCCAGGCTGCAAAGCGTCGAGTTGACTGCCTGCACGGTCATTGCGGAAGGGTTGAACTGGATGTGGACCGGCTCGCAGGCCTTCATTACTCCGTAAAATGCGGCAGTCTTGTCGAAATAGTAGTCGTAGGTCTGCCAAGCAAGGCTAGGCCAAGCGCTGTGGGACATCCAGATGAGCAATCCCTTTCGAGCCACGTTGTTGGCCTCGTACATCGCCCTGTAGCCCTCGTAGTTGATATACTGGGCATATTCGGCGAAGGATTCGCCGGACTTGAGGGCTTCCTCGCCGAACCGGCGGGAAACCATTCCGAGGAAGGCTGTGTCTCCCTGGGCTCCCGTCCTGGTGAAATCGTGCTGACCCCAGACATCATCGGATGGCCATAGATGATCCTCACCCAAGGTGGCGGTAAGGCTGCCGATATTCATGATAGCCGGCATTCCCCTCTCGGTGTGGAACTTTTCAGCCCTCATCTCGAAATATGAATCAGGTTCCACGGCCCTGTACGGCCCGTGTCCGGACACTCCGTCATCGGCAGAGGAAGGAATATAAAGCATTCCAGGATGGAACTGGTTTACAGTCTTGATGAGTCTGTAGTTGAGCGTTGCCGGCGGATAACCTTCGTTGCGGCCGCAGTACAGAGCGATGCAAGGGTGACGGCGGATCAGTTTGACATAATCCTCAGCATTGGCTATGAACATATCCTCGTCGTCAGGATCAGGACCGTCGGACGGATTGGCAAGCCAGAAATCCTGCCATACCAGGATGCCGTACTTGTCGCAAGCCTCGTAGAACTCCTCGTCTCCGGTCTGGCCCACCCAGTTGCGGATCATATTCAGATTCATTTCCTTATGGTAGGAAACAGCCTTGTCGTATTCATCGGCGCCATAACGAAGAAGGAATTCGCTGAAGCCCCAGTTGCCGCCCTTCGGGAGGAAGCGGTGGCCGTTGACATAAAGATTCAGGCCGGTCTTTTCCCCGCTCCAGGTTATCTCCCTGATGCCGGCCTTCCAGGTCAGGTCGGGGTTGGCCGTGTCCAGGGTGTCGCCATCGGCCACGAAGGTAAAGGTTGCATCGTGAAGGGCCTGCTTGCCGTAACCGTTCGGCCACCAGAGCTCGATCCGGCGGTTCATCAGGTCTGGACACTCATATGGGCTTACCGTCACCGTCCTGGTCTCACCAGGCATCAATGCAACGGCCTTCGTGAAGGCGATCGAATCGAGGGAGCCTGCCAGGGTTCCTCTGACAGGGACATCGGCCAGGTTGGTCACATCCACGGAGAATGTCATCGTGGCCAGGGTGTCCGGCTGCGATATGCGGCTCTGCACCATAGGATTGTCCAGGATGACATCCTTGGCGTTGGTGAACCGCACGTCGTTCCATATTCCTACCTCACGGCCTCTGACAGTAGGGATCCAGTCCCAGCCTACTGAGGCATGGAAGGTAGGATTGTCGGCACCGAGGAGGCCTCCGTTGAAGTCCGGGCTCTCGGCATTCTTCTCCTTGACAGCCCCGTAGTTGGCATTCTTGATGACATGGACCGCCAGGATGGCGTTACCGGTGGTGTCGAGAAGTTCGGTGACATCGAAGCGGCCGCGGATGAAGGCTCCGGCCATGTCCCCGACGCGGTGACCGTTCATGAACACTTCCGCTTTCCAGTTGATTCCGTCCAGGTTCAGGATGGTACGGCCGCGGAGGCTGTCGGTCGGCACGGGAACGATCCCCCTGTACCAGAAATCGCTGTTGAAATATGACTCGGAGATCTGGTTGATATTGTCGGCGACTCCCGGATCCGGGATGATTCCGGCCTCAAGGTAACTGGTCAGTACCGTTCCCGGAACCTTGGCAGGAATCCAGGCAGAAGCATCGTAACCGGACATAGAGATCTCCTCTCCCGTTCCCTCAACGCTTCCGGCCCTCTGGAGCTGCCAGCTTCCAGGACCGATTCCGGCTGTTTCCGCTGCAATCTCTACACCCTTCTTCAAAAGGGCCTTCTTGTCCGGAATCCGGACACCGATGACCTGGATCTCGCTCACGGCGAAATGTCCGGTGGAATCGGCGCCGGTCATTGATAGTCTCACGTAACGGCCCTTGCCCTTCTTTATAGGTACGACTGACAGAAGTGAATCTATGGTAGGTACAGGCATTACTTTCTCCCATTTCTCACCATCCTCCGAAGACTCGATGACGGCCAGGGTAGCCTTGTGGATCCAATGGATATTCACCATGTTGAATTCACTTAGTGCGCCCAGGTCCACTGTGATCCACTGCGGCTGGTCATCGGCACTCATCCACACGCTTGAGAACTCTTCGGAAGGAAGGGTGCTGAATCCGCGGGCCTCCTCGGAATAGTAAGGGCCAGTGTCATTGCTCCTGCGGAACCACTTTTCAGTGGTGAAGTCCACCGAATTGATCCTCCAGAATATGGCGCTGTCCTGCTTGAACTCAATCTTGAACCTGTCGAAATCCTCGGCATCCTTGAGAGGGATGACAAGTTCCATGTCCCTTGCGTTGACCGTGATCTCCTCTCCCTGTTTGTTCGGATCGGTGACCTTGATGGCCCTGTGGGCGACACCCGGAAGGGAATATCCCTGCAGGCCACCCACGCGGACGAGACTGTCACCGCCGGCATAGCAATCGATCGAATATCCCTTCGCCTTGTCCTTGCAGACGAGCATACCCTTGATGCGGACACAGTTGGCGGAGAATTTCTGGTTACTCCATTCGTAGTCGAGGAAATTCTCGGGACCATCGAGGCGGACGGCAGAATGAGGGCCGTAGTCCAGGGTCCATTCCTTCTCCCTCTTCGGAAGCTCGCCGGTGGCAGTGGAAACCTTCAGCCAGGAAGGCTCTCCGGTCTCTACTATTCCGTCAGTAACCAGCTGGGCGGTAAGGTTGTAGTCATAGTTGGACGAAGCGATTGCGGTCTTGTTGAGCGCAAGGTTGATGAGGGATTCCTTATTGACCTTGTTGCAGGAACAAACTGCTGTCGTAATGGCCAGGACAGCGAAAAGCGGAGTCTTGATTCTCATATTGCGGTGGATTTATCATTAGGGCCGCAGCCCGCACAGAGCGGAGGATACAGGATTCGAACCTGTGGGGCCTTTCAGCCGACTTGTTTTCGAGACAAGCACCATAAACCACTCGGACAATCCTCCGTTTATCATTTGCAAAAATAGTAATTTTAACCGGAATTCAGAATTATTTACGAAATTTGAGAAACAATAATCTCGAAATGGACGATCAAGCATTCCCAAGGAAATATCCATGGCTGATGTGGCTGGTCTGGATTCCGGTCATAGTCAACCTCATAGGCCATCTGACGGGCAATTCCGTCCTGACAATCATCTCCAAACCTCTGCTGATGCCGTTCCTGGCCCTGACGGTATGGCTACTTATGACTTCGGGTGGGATCCGCGGCAGGAGGAAGACGACAATAGTGCTGGCACTCCTTTTCGGCGCCCTTGGAGACATCCTGCTGATGTTCCCCGGCACGCCCTGCTTCCTCGCAGGAATGCTCGCCTTCCTTGTCGGACACATATTCTATTACAGCACCCTTCCTTCCCCGTGGAAAACGAAGGGATTCTGGGAAAAGGCTCTCTCGATCATCCTGCTGGCGGCCTTGCTGACATTCATGATCTGTGCGGTGAAGAAGTTCGGAATCCAGGGGCCTATGGGATATGCCGTCGCAGCATACGCCTGCGCATTCGCCTTCCTCATCCACGGCTGCATAATGGCAGCCGTCAGCCGCAAGAGGCCAATATATCTCCTGACAGCCATGGGCTTCGCCCTGTTCGCAATTTCCGACACTTTCGTGGCCATAGGTGCATTCACGGACCTCAAAATCCCGAAGAGAGGATTCATCGTCATGTCCACCTACATCCTCGCGCAGATGACCGTCTCCCTGTCCCTTGCCTGGGAACTTATAAAGGAGCTCAAGAGCACTGAATATGGCCGCAGGGTGAGGCAGCTGTATGCCCTGCAGGACGGTCTCAAGGCAAGGGAGGCCCGGTTCCTCAAGGCATTCGAAGAGGATTTAGGAAAAGGAGAATTCGAGACTTACACAACGGAAATCGGCTTCCTGTACAACTGTATCAGGCACACGGTGAACCACCTGAGGGACTGGATGGAGCCGGAAGCGGCCAAGACGCCGTTCGTGCTTTGGCCGGCAAAGAGCAGGATCCTTTCGGAACCTTATGGTAAAGTGCTGATCATAGGGCCGTTCAACTATCCGCTGCATCTGGCCATAGCTCCGCTGGTGGCCGCCCTGGCCGCCGGGAACACTGCCGTCGTGAAGCCTTCGAGGCAGACCCCGCACGTCTCTGCCCTGACCAAGGAATTGCTCGAGAACGCCTTCTCTCCTGAAGAGGTCGAAGTGGTGGACGACAGCGTGTCCAACGAAGAACTCCTTTCAAAGGAATACGACTATATATTCTTCACCGGAAGTCCGAAGGTCGGGAAGATCGTGATGGAAGCCGCTTCCAGGCATCTGACTCCCGTCACCCTCGAGCTCGGAGGGAAGAGCCCCGCCATCGTCTGTCCGAGTGCCGACATCCACCTCGCCTGTGAACGCATCGCCAAGGGAAAGTTCCTGAACGCCGGCCAGACCTGCGTCGCTCCTGACTACGTGCTTGTCCACGAATCCGTCCACGATGCCTTCATCTCGACAATGAAGGAAGTGGTGAAGGAGTATTTCGGGGATATCTCGTCGCGTCCTTCAGAGATGACTCTCATGGCAACGCGGAGGCATTTCGACCGCGTGGCTGCACTGATCCCTTCAGGCACGGACAGGGTGGTCATAGGTGGAAACACCGATCCTTCAATAAATTACATTGCACCTACGGTGCTGGACAATTGTTCCTGGGACGAGCCTGCGATGCAGGAAGAGATATTCGGGCCGGTGCTGCCGGTGCTCACATACGACGACCTTCAGTCGGAGGTGATAGAGAAATTGCACGATTCCAGGCCGCTGTCGCTCTATGTGTTCTCACGCAAGTGCAAAGAGAAGAAGACCATCCTGGAAGGTATACGTTTCGGCGGGGGCTGCGTAAACGAAACCATCATGCATCTCGGGAACGAGAACATGCCGTTCGGCGGGATCGGAGAGTCCGGTATGGGTGCCTACCACGGCCGCACCGGTTTCGACACATTCTCGCACAAGAAGTCTGTGCTCTACAAGTCGTCCTGGCTCACCTTCGACTTCCTGAAGCCACCGTATTACGGCAAACTGAACTTCATCCGGAAGATCTACAAATAATAGCCGCCGACACATGCATGACGCGGCTGGCAGTTTTTTTTCGTCGATGGATAGAGGGAATTGGTCGAGTGTGTTTGGATGGGAGACCGGAATCGGCATATTCTTTGGATGGTATCGTGCCCGGAAGGCATCCAACCTGGATCCTATCGAAGCGCTGCGTTACGAATAAAGACTTGACCTCATGCAAAGAGAAAACGGGAACAAAAACTACATGTGGCTCCTCCACATCGCCATCTGGGTGGTGTTGTTCGGAATGCCTTTCTTCTCGCCCAGACCTGGCCATCCGCTTCACGGAGGAGTCAACTATTCAAGGTTCGTCCCCGTACTTGTTTCGTTCTTCATCGTATTCTATGTCAACTACTTCCTGTTGATAAAGAAATACCTGTTCAACAAGAAGTTCGGACTGTTCCTGCTATGGAACATAGTGCTGATAGCCTTTGTGAGCCTTCTGGTCCATCTGGTGTTCAGGTATGCATACCCAGCTCCTGCAGACCTGCACAGACATGCCCATCCGAGGACCCTGCTTGACAATCTCAGCTTCTTCTCACGCAACTTCATGATCTACATGGCGATAGTCTGCGTTTCAGTCGCTGTAAGGATGTCCGACAGGTGGTACAGGGACGAGAGCAAACGTAAGGAAATGGAAGCCCTCAGGGCAGAGACCGAACTGGCCAACCTCAAGAGCCAGATCAACCCGCACTTCCTCTTCAACACCCTCAACAACATATATTCCTTGATCCAGATAGATCCCTCGCAGGCCCAGGAGGCGGTACACGACCTGAGCGGGATGATGCGCTACCTCCTCTATGAAAGCGAGCTGCAGACGGTCTCTCTGGCAAAGGAATCCGCCTTCCTGAAGGACTACATCAAGCTTATGGGGATGAGACTCCCTTCCGACAGGGTCAAGCTGGATGTCTCGCTCCCTGAAGGCTCCAGCACCCAGGTCGCCCCGATGATGTTCATCCCACTTGTCGAGAACGCTTTCAAGCACGGCATCAGCGACACGGAGGGATCGCACATAAAGATCGACCTGCACGAGGACGGGGAATATGTCATCTGCAACGTAGAGAACAGTTGCTTCCCGAAGGACGACACGGACAGGAGCGGCTCCGGAATCGGAATCAAGAATCTCAACCGCCGACTGGACATGCTCTACCCCGGAAACTATTCCTTCGAATATGGCAAAGTCCAGAACGTTTACCAGAGTATCCTGAAAATCAAGGCTTCATGAATATCATAACCTGTATAGTAGTAGATGACGAGCCTTTGGCCGTCAAACTGATGGAATCCTACGTCGAGAAGACTCCTTTCCTGGAACTGAAAGGGAGTTTCACAAGCGGGAAGTCAGCTTTCGCCTTCCTCCAGGAGAATCCGGTGGACCTGCTTTTCTGCGACATCCAGATGCCGAACCTCAGCGGGATGGACCTTTCCAGGATGCTCCCGGAGAAGACAAGGATAATCTTCACTACCGCCTTCAGCCAGTACGCCATCGAAGGCTTCAAGGTCCACGCCCTTGACTATCTGCTGAAACCTATTTCCTACGACGACTTCCTTACCGCCGCCAAGCACGCTGAAAAAGTCATTTCCGGCGAAACAGTGGCAGCAGCCGTTCCGAAGGAAGAAGAGCCCAAGAGCATATTCGTAAAGACGGAGTACAAACTTCAGCAGATCGACCTCGACAAGATCACACACATTGAAGGCTTGAAGGACTATGTCAAGATCCACCTGGACGACGGCTCGGATCCGGTACTGTCCCTGATGAGGCTCAAGACCCTGGAAGAGAGGCTGCCTAAAGACAAGTTCGTCCGTGTACAGAAATCATTCATAGTCCGGATCTCGAAGATAGGATCTATCGAACGGAACCACATCATCATCGGCAAGGACAGGATCCCGATAGGTGAAACCTACCAGGATTCCTTGTACGAGGCCCTTTCGGGGACCTCCCTATTGTTGAAATAACTAGAAGATAGTGTCTATCACCCCTTCGATCACCTTAGGGAAGTGCTCCACCTCGAGGACATGCTCCTTTGCGGCGATATCGTCAGGTGTATCTTCTGGATCGAGGGGGGTGCTGAACTGGGCGATGATCTCGCCTCCGTCCACGTCTTTGCTGACCCAATGCACCGTCATTCCGGTTTCCTTCTCCCCCGCTGCCTTCACGGCCTCATGGACATGATGTCCGTACATTCCCATTCCGCCATATTTCGGCAAGAGTGCCGGATGAAGATTTACCATCCTGTGGTCATATTCCTCAATAAGGAAATCAGGGACTACCAGCAGGAAACCTGCGAGAACGATGAAGTCGACTGAATATTCCTTCAGCAGCGGAAGGATGACTTCAGGGTCGTTGAATTCCGCCTTAGGGACAACGGTTGCAGGGACTCCGAGCCTCTCAGCGCGCGCGATGGCTCCGGCACCGGCTTTATTGCTGACAACCAGGACTATGCGTACTTTTTCGGAGTCCTTGAAATACTTGATGATATTCTCGCAGTTGGTGCCTCCGCCGGAGACGAATATTGCAATGTTCACCATATTCTTTCAATCTTGCTTATCTTCCGCCGGCAGTTGCTTGACATAGACATCCTGCTGAGGGAAAGGTATTTCTATTCCATTGTCATTGAGAGCCTTGTAGATGCGCTCGTTAGCCTTGGCGACATAGGCGAAGCGCTGCTCCACGAGCACGAATTGCTTGACGCTGAGGTTGACGCTGTTATCGCCGAAATCAGTCAGGGCCACCTGTATCCCATAGCTTGGCTTCACCATCTCGCGGCCAAACTTATCCTCCTTGCAAAGAGGCTGGAGGGCCTTTGTGATCACGCTGCGGGCCTTGTCCACGTCGGTTCCGTAAGCCACTCCCACCGGGATAGTGACATATTCGTAGGAATCGCTCTTCGTCAGGTTCTTGAAAGTCTTGGAGAAGAGGGTCGTATTCGGGAAGGCTATGAGGCTGCCGTCAATGGCCTTGATGGTGGTAGTCTGGTAGTTTATGCTGTCCACTGTACCTCTGATTCCGTCACATTCGACAGTGTCTCCGACGCGCATCCTTCCGGACATAAGCTGCACTCCGTAGAAGAAGTTGTTGAGGATGTCCTTCATCGCGAATCCAAGGCCGGCGGCAAGTCCGGCGGTGATCACGGACAGCGAAGAAGTAGGGATCTTCAGCAGCATTATGGTGACGATCACGTACAATCCCCATCCGAGGAGGGAGATGATGTTGTT
>JBGVAE010000117.1:0-9978 GCA_045224215.1 Candidatus Cryptobacteroides sp.
AATCATGTATACCCGTATAAGGAGTCCTCGGATTATCTAATCCCCCATTCGGCCAAAAAGCGTTCGCCCGTTTGGCCAAGGTGAATACCGGGAGTATAATAAATAACCTCGAAAACGCGAGGCCGCACGAATAAGTATCAGTTTTAGACCTGACTCATCTGAGATTCAGATTATAGTGCTATCTATAATCCGACCCAAATAATTATCTCGGGTTGAAGGAAAAGGATTCATCGCTTGTCTTGTTTGGTTCATGTATTAGATATATCAATCAAACTAAACATGTCTCTACAAAGTCGGAAATCCGAGGTAAAGTGAATCCCTGAATAGCGATTTGAACCAAGATGAAAATGGCTGTTTTCCGCGATTGAAAAAATCACCTTTTCGCGACAGATTTCAGGAGACCTCACATGCGCCATTCTTTTTCCTTTAACCCGAAAATATGTATCCCCATTAGGATTGACGAAGTTCTCGACTCCGTTTTTGTCACGAAGGTTGGCACGAAAAACGTGATTTTTGTCACAATCGAGACAAATCGACCTTGTAACCCATTGATATTCAAATATATTTTTCGTGTGCGGAAATCACCTTGGAAAGTTCTGGTCTTGCTGCATCGGGAAATGAACGTACTAGTCTAAATCTCGTCGAAAACTTAAAATTCGTTTTCTAAACTAGCTGAATCTTAATGGTTTACATTTTGGTTCGGCTAGTTTCGCTTTTGAGCGGTCTGGTTATCATTTAGCTTGATTTTGGCCATTTTTGGCACACGATTTGGCACAGTGTGCGTGTGCCAAGAAAAATTCGTTTTTTTGCCAAAAAGTAACCAAAGCCGGTCGGAGCAGAAATTTTTACGGGAAATTTACACGGATTTTTACGAGTTTTATTTTGGCTAGTTGATATCTTTGCAGTGCGCTTGCCCGTCGGTTTGTCCGGTGTAGGCGCACGACCAACAGGACCAGCATCATGAAAAGCATAGAAGTAGCCGCCGTCATCATCCAGAAAGGAGACCTGGTATTCGCCACCCAGAGAGGCTATGGCCCGTGGAAGGATTACTGGGAGTGGCCGGGGGGCAAGGTCGAAGCGGGCGAATCTCCCATACAGGCGCTTCACCGC
Organism: Candidatus Cryptobacteroides sp.; assembly: GCA_045224215.1. Taxonomy (GTDB): domain Bacteria; phylum Bacteroidota; class Bacteroidia; order Bacteroidales; family UBA932; genus Cryptobacteroides. Next base: position 1,111 of record JBGVAE010000117.1, read on the forward strand.
GAGATCAAGGAAGAACTGGATGCCGAGATCAGGATAGACAAGTTCCTCCACACCGTCGAATGGGACTATCCCGACTTTCACCTCACGATGCACTGCTACATGTGCTCGCCCGTCACCGATGCCCTGCACCTGAACGAGCATGAGGCCGCCCGGTGGCTTTCTGCAGGGAACCTTCGCACCGTCGGCTGGCTTCCCGCAGACGAGATACTGCTGCCTATGATAGAGGAAGAGCTCGGGGGCAGGAATCCCGGCAAGGAAGACGCCCCGGTTGCCTGAACCGGCAGAAATTTTTAATGACAGATAAATGAAGCATTCACTCAAAGATTGGTTCGTCGCGACCAGATACTGGTCCTTCGCCGTTTCCACCATGCCGGTGGTCGCATGTTTCACCTACCTCTTCAGCAAAGGGCTCGTCCCAGCCGGAGCCAAGTCCTTAGTCGTCCTGGCGATGTCCCTGCTGGGGGTCATGGTCCTGCATGCCGCCGGCAACGTCCTCAGCGACTGGGCAGATTACCGGAAAGGGGTCGACAATGAGAATGCTTACGCAGTCCCCAACCTGGTGTTCAAGCATTTCCTGCCGGAAGAGTACCTGCGGTTCAGCATCCTCCTCTTCGTCATCGGAGCCGCTTTCGGCATCGGAGTAGTGGCCTTGAGCGGGGTGAAAGTCCTTCTCGTAGGAGTGGTCGGAGTGGTCCTTACCATGCTCTACTCCTTCTTCAAGTTCCATGCGCTTGGAGACCTGGACATATTCATAATCTTCGGAGTGCTTACCGTACTGGGAACCACCTGCGCCATCACCGGGGATTTCGTCCCTGAAGCCCTCGTGCTGTCCCTGCCGATCGGTGTGATCACGGTTTCAGTACTCCACGCCAACAACACCGTGGACATCCCGACAGACGGAGCTGCTGGGATAAAGACATTCGCGATGCTCATCGGAGCCAAGGCCTCTTCGGTCCTGTACCGCATCTACATGGTCATCCCCTTCGTGTGCATCATAGCCAGCGTCGCCGCAGGATGGCTGCATCCCCTGGCTCTTCTGAGCCTTGTCGCAGCCGTCCCTGCAATGAAGAATTTCAAGAAAGCCGGCCTTTACGACAAGGACGGACTGGAAGCGATGAAAGGACTTGACCAGGCTTCGGCACAGCTTCAGCTCGCTTTCTCGGGGCCACTTTCCGTAGGTCTCCTCATAGCCGGACTCATATGAGCAGGAAACTCTGCATGGCCGTAGCCACCGCAGCGGTCCTCTGGTTCCTCATGTTCAGCCCCTGGACACGGGACCTGGTGAACTTCTGGATCGGAATGACTTTCTCCGCCCTGGTCCTGCTTGGAATGGGCCTCGCCTTTACCCCGGACAGGGAACAGGTGCTGAAGGTGGAAAAGCCAATGATGCAACTCCTTGGAGGGATTGCCCTGGCTTTCGCGCTATGGGGGATATTCTGGATCGGGGACAAGGTCTCCGCATGGATGTTCGATTTCGCACGGCCCCAGGTCGAGAACGTCTATTCCATGAAAGCGGGGCTTCCGCCCTGGACGATCGCCCTTCTGCTGCTTTTCCTGATCGGACCGGCCGAGGAGTTTTTCTGGAGAGGCTACGTACAGCGGACGCTGGGGAAGCTGCTCCCCGGAGAACACGCCTCCGACCATGCGTTCCTCCTTACGGCGGCGGTCTATGCCCTCGTGCACGTCTGGTCATTCAACTTCATGCTGGTCATGGCTGCCCTGACCGCAGGGCTGGTCTGGGGCCTTGTGTACCGACTGCGCCCCGGATGGCTTCCCGCCCTTGTAGTAAGCCACGCAGTCTGGGACGCCCTGGTATTTATAATTATTCCAATCTAAAGCGCCGCTGGCCCACCCTCCGCGACTCTACCCTTGCGAGGCGGCGGAGCCCTTCAGGAAGCGCCGCCACGGTCAGGATCAATCTTCGAAGTATCTCATGGAGGACAGCATGTCGAAGATCATGTCAACGTACTGACTGGAAGTCTGGTCCCAACGGAATCCAAGGCGGCGGAGCACCTGCATCGAAAAGTCGGTGGAAGCACCGTTCTCGACCAGTTGCGCCTGCCCTTCAGCCTGGGTATATGCGATGATACTGGACAAGACCCTGGACTTGTCCGGATCGTCCTTTGCAGCATCCATGATACGCACGAATTCTCCATCCTCAACATATTCCAGAGGCCTGCCGCGGTCGTCGCGCATGCGGGACATGATGTCGTCCATCGGCAGCAAGTGGTCGTTGAAGGCATGGAAGACGACGTTCTCCCTCGGAGTGAGGGCAAGCAGGACAACCGCCCTTGCGGAATCGTCTATCGGAGAGAATTCCATCTTCCCCTCAAGCAGCGAGTAGGGACAGGCTCCGAGCATGCGGTAAGCCTTCAGGCGGCCCATCGACGCATTCGAGTTGAAATTGACCTGGAATTCACCGTCGGATTCCCTTGGGGAAAGGTTGCCCATACGGATGATCTTCGCATTCAGCTTTCCTTCCGCAACCTTTTCCAGGATGTACCGTTCCGCCAGGAATTTGGAGACGACATACTGGTTGTCGGTGTTCTGGCCGAAGAAAAGCATCCTTTCGTCCAGTTCCGCCGGGACGCTTCCTTCGCTCATGCCGCCGACGCTGACCGTCGACACCTGCACCAGCCTCGCCCCGCCAGCCATGCAGAACCCGACCAGGTTCCTCACTCCGTAGTAATTGACACGGAGGATATCGTCACCGCGGGAGAAATGCTTGACGTTGGCGGCGCAGTTGACCACGAGGTCGATTGGATTCCCGGAGTCGAGAAGGGCGTCGAAAACCTTTTGGTCGGACATGTCGCCCTGGATGATGCGGATCTTCCTGCCTATCAGGGCACGGTAGTTCTTCTCGAAATAATAGACCAGCATCTCGGAGAGCCGCCTCTCGGCGGTAACCGAACCCTTGCCGCGCAGCAGGCACCAGATGGCAGCGTCTTCCGGGGTCCGCTCCACCAGTTCCCTCAGGACATGTATCCCAAGGAAGCCCGTCGCCCCGGTCAGCAGGATATTCTTTCCAAGGGCCTGGGGCTCCCCTCCGATGAAAGCCTCGAGGGTGTTCCCCGCAAGGACCCGGTCTATCGAAGAGTAATCATAGCCATAGACGTCATCCCTGCCTGCAGGAGCCTCGGAGGCGCCGCCGCCGAGGAAAGAAGCCAGGGCCCTCGGGGTAGGATTCGCAAAGACATCGCCATAGGAGAACTTGAGTCCCTGCTTCTCGGCACTCACAAGCACGCTTGTGACCATCAGGGAAGAACCTCCCAGATCGAAGAAATTGTCTGTCGCACCTACTCTCTCCATACCAAGCACTTCGGCAAAGATTCCGCAGAGGGATTCCTCAACCGGTCCTTCCGGCTTGACATAGGACCCGCTGGAAGTCATCACCGGAGCCGGAAGAGCCTTCCTGTCAACCTTCTGGTTCACATTGAGCGGTATCCTTTCCAGTTTGGAAAACGCAGCCGGAACCATGTAAGGAGGCTTCCGCCGGAGGATGAAGTCTGACAGTGCCCTGGTGTCAAGCTCACCGTCGCAGACGATGTAGGCGGCAATGAACTTCCCGCCGGACGGATTGTCGAACGGCTGGACCGTCACATCCTGCACACCGGGGAATTCCCTGATCACGGCCTCTACCTCCTTGGTCTCGACCCTGAAGCCACGGATCTTCACCTGGCCATCGTTCCTCCCCACGAATTCGATGTTTCCATCCATTCGGTATCGCACGATGTCCCCTGTCCTGTAGGCACGGTCATAAGGCCAGTCGCTTTCGAAAGGATTGGTGATGAATGTTTCCGCAGTCTTTTCCGGACGGTTGAGGTAGCCGCGGCTGACCTGGGGGCCGCTGATCAGGAGTTCGCCGACAGCTCCAGCAGGCAGCCTGCGCCCCATGCTGTCGGTCACGTAGAGCTTGAGGTTGGACAGCGGATGGCCGATCGGGATGTTCGCCTCTTTCCGGGTCACGTCATAGACAGTGGAGAATATGGTGCACTCCGTAGGCCCGTAACCGTTGTGGAAGGAATATGCGGGAGGGTCGATTGAAACCAGTTTCTCCCCTCCGGCGGACAGATGCTTCAACGACTTGTTCCCGGGATAGTTCCTGGCATACATGACGGCCACCTGCGTGGTCATGAAACTGTGGGTTATACCGTTTTCCGTGATGAAGCTGTCGAGGGCGGACATGTCGTGGCGGGTTTCCTCGGGGATTATGCACACGCAGGCGCCCGTAGTGAGAGCCGGATACATGTCCATCATGCAGGCGTCGAAACCATAGCTTGCATACGCCGCCACCCGGCTTTCAGGCCGCAAGGCGTAATATTCACGGTACCAGGCGCAGAAGTTCACCAGGTTGCGGTGCTCGAGCATGCACCCCTTCGGGACCCCGGTAGACCCAGAGGTATAGAGCAGGATGAACAGGTTCTCAGGAGCCGGTCCTTCAGGGACAGGTCCCTCAGGCAGGGAGGCTATGACAGCGGTATCCAGGACGGGACCGGAGTAATCGGTTATCAGGGGCCTGTACTCCGCATCGGCGACCAGCAGCTTTGCAGAAGCGTCCGCTATCATGAAGTTGAGCCGTTCCTGCGGATACGAGGGGTCGAGAGGCTGGTAGGCGCAGCCGGCCTTCAAGACTCCGAGTGAAGCGACAGCCATCATCTCGCTGCGGCCGATCAGGACCGAGACTACATCCTCCCTGCCAAGGCCGAAGGAAGCGATCCTCGAGGCCAGGGCGTCGGTGATGTGGTCCAGCTGGACATATGAGAGGACCTTCCCGGCGAAACTCACGGCAGGGGCGGAAGGGGTCGCCGCAACCTGGCTGCGGAACAAGGAGACTATTGTCTGCTTACCGTCCACGGGCAGGGTCCAGGAATTGAACCCGTCCAGAAGGGCATCCTGGCGGGAGTCCGTGAGCAAGAGCTCCCCTACCTTCCCGTCGGAGAGCATCTGGCGCAGGACATGGCATATCGTGTCGGCGAAACTCCGGACAAGGCCCTGGCTGTAGAGGGTGGAATCGTACTGGAAAAGGAGGCTCTCGGGACCTTCCGCCCCGCCTACGAATATGCTCACCGGGAACATCGGCGTCTCGGGGGCGAGCTCCTCGCAGGCAAGTGTTTTCCCTCCTATCCTGTAATCTTCGAGCAGTCCCACCTGATAGGCCATCATCACCTGTGGCTGGAATCCATAGTCGGAAGAGACCTTGGCGAAGGGATAATACTCATGTGCCCTTGTCTCAGAGAAGATCCTGTCGGTTTCCTTAAGGTAATCGGACACTTCACCCTCAGTGATGTCACCCGAGAGTGCAAGCGTGTTCACGAACATGCCCACCGAGTCGGAGACCCTGAGGTCGGAGCGCCCGTTGCTGACAGTGCACATGAAGACCTTCTTGCTGGCGCAGAAGGCTCCGAGAGAAAGATAGACGGCAGCAAGGCAATAGCTTGCAGGGGATATTCCAAGATCTATGCAGCGCTTTGCGACATCCACCCCAAGGGGAACTTCCAGCGAAGCTGCGGCGCCGGGCCCTTCGGTCTTCTCCTTGTCGGGAAGGATTGCGCTTGCGGATTCGAATCCCTCCATCCGGTCCCTGAAGAACGCTCCGGCGGCATTGTAGTCCTCTCCTCCCTCCGAAGCCTTCTGTGCGGCGGCATAGTCGAAGTAGGAATAGCTTTCCCTCCGGGGTGCCGCTCCGTCGACCGCCGCACAGAACTCGCCCATGAACACGTCCAGGGAGCGGCCGTCGAAAACCAGATGATGGAAATCGCTAAAGAGGAAAAGGCCGCTCGGGCACCTCACTACCTCAGCCCTGAACAAAGGCCCTTCCGATAGGTTGAAAGGCTTGATGAAGCCCTCCTTGAGTGCCTCCATCTGTGCATCGGAGACCGTCCTGACACCGACCTCCGGCGTTCCCTCGCATGGGACGAGCCGTACTTCCCCACCTACGGTGTCGAAACGGGACATCAGGGCCGGATGGCAGTTGACAACTTCCTTGAAGGCCTCGGCAACCTTCCGGGGATCCAGGTCAGGGGGCAGGGTCCAGACCATAGGCAGGTTGTAGACAGTCTCATGGGGGGCCTTCATGCACTCGAAATAGAGCCCGGCCTGCTGGAATGTCATCGGAACCGGGCCGGCAGCGGCCGCTGCGGCAGCCGGGCCTGAACTCTTCTGACCGGAAAGCAGCGAAGACAGGACGAGGTTTTCTATGCCCTGGAGAGTGGCGGTCTTGACGAAACTATTCATGTCCACCGAGATGCCGAATTTCTTGTAAAGCTCCGTGGCAAGACGCAGGGCGGACAAGGACGTGAGGCCGCAGTAGACCAGAGGTTCGGTAAGGGAGAAACCGTCGATGCCGGCCGACGCCTTGACAAGGTCGGCGAGTTCCTGCTCCAGGACATTCAACGGTGCCGCCTCTACGGCATTCTCCCCCTTCCTGGCCGGCTTCCGGGGCTCCGGAAGGGCCTTGCGGTCTACTTTCTGGTTGACATTCAAGGGTATGGCATCAATCTGCATGGTCACCGAGGGGACCATGTACGGAGGTTTTTTCTCCAGTATGAAAGCATTGAGGGCATCGATGTCCACCGGCAACCCTGCCACGACGTAGGCCGCGAGGAATTTCCCTCCTCCGCCTTCCTCGTCAAAGGCCTGTACAGTGGCATCGGTTATTCCGGGGAACTCACGGATCACGCTTTCAACTTCCTTCAATTCGATACGGAATCCCCTGATCTTCACCTGCATGTCCTTCCTTCCGATGAACTGGATGTCGCCGTCGGAACGATAGCGCACCACATCTCCCGTCCTGTAGACCCTCCTGTAGGCAGGATCATCACTGAAAGGATTGTCGATGAACACCTCTGCAGTCTTGTTCGGCCTGTCAAGATAACCGTCACCGACCTGGAAACCAGCGAGCAGAAGCTCGCCGGCGGCACCGACGGGCAGCCGCTGTCCGCCTTTGCCTACGACATAGGCGCGTACCCCTGGCAGAGGTTTCCCGATAGGGATGTCGGGCTCCTGCTCCCTGACGAACTTGCTGACCGTGTAAACCGTCGTCTCGGTGGGTCCGTAGGCATTGACGACCGTATACCTGGGAGGAGCGAAACTGGAAAGTTTCTCCCCACCGGTATAAAGGACCTCGAGGGAATCGTTGTCCGGGAAATTCACGGCGAACTGAGTCGCTACCTGTGTCGTCATCAGCAGATGGGAGATACGGTTCTTCGTGAAGAACTCGTCAAGGGCCGGCAGGTCCAGCCGGATTTCATCGGGGATTATGTACAAGGCGGCTCCGCTGGCAAGGGCGGTGGACAGGTCGCACATGCTGGCGTCGAAGCCGAAACTAGCGTACGCCGCAGTATGGGACCTGTCACTGATTCCCAACGACTTGGCGTTGTTCCTTGCAAATGTGGAAACATTGCGGTGAGTAAGGCGCACCCCCTTCGGGACACCGGTCGTCCCGCTGGTGTACAAAAGGATGAAAAGGTCGTTGGGCCTGGGATCGGGGACTTCCGCCCTACCCCTTGGAAGCGATGGGACCTGGGCTGTGGAGAGGACGGGGCCGTCATATCCGGAGACCAGGCCTTCAAGTCCGGGATCCGCTATAAGCAGTGAAGACTTGGCATCCTTGACCATGAAGGACAGCCTCTCGGTCGGATAGGAAGGGTCCAGGGGCTGGTAGGCGCATCCCGCCTTCAGAACAGCAAGGGGGGCAACGACCATGTACTCATTGCGGTTGAGGATGATCGAGACTATCCCTCCGGGAGCGACCTTGCCCGAGATGCAGGCCGCAAGATTGTCGGAGAGGGCATCCAGCTGTGAATACGACAGCATGGTCCCCTTGTAGACAACCGCCGGGTTGCCGGGGTTCCTTCCGACATTTTCCCTGAAAAGGTCAAGAAGGGTAAGGTCGGGGTCGAAATCGACAGCGGGAGGATTGAACCCCTCCACCTGGGAGACTTGTCCGCCTGTTGCGAAAACCAGGTCGTCCACGGTGTCCGCCCCGGACATGGAGCTGAGGCAGGCGCTGAAACTCTGCGCAAACTGCCTCAGGATGTCTTCGGAATACTTTTCACGGCGATAGACAACCTCGATGCCCTCGGGAGACCACCAGAAGGCAAGGTCGACATCTTCCCCAAGGGTGCATTCCTCCGGGGCGGAGGGGCCGCCCAGGAACACGGAACGGTCCAGCTCCAGTTCCCTTGCCGCCTCCTCGTACGTGAAGCCGGGATGCTCCTTGACTCCATCGAAGCGGCGCGAGACAGAATCCAGGATGGCGTGCAGGGGCGCTCCGGGAGCCCATTCGACATAGACCGGGAGTTCCGGACAGCCTTCCCACGAAAACGCGAAACAAGCCTTGGTGTCCGCACTCCAGACAGAAAGGGTTATTCCGAAAGCCGTACCGAGCACGATGTCCTCGGGGTAAGGCAAGCGCTTCCGCAGGGCTTCAAGACTGTCCTGCGGGATGGTGACAGGGAAAAACGTCCTGCCCGGCCGGCATGGGGCCTTGCCCAGGATATCAGGGATGATCTTGGATTCCAGCTGCGAAGCAGATCCGAAGTTTTCGATGAACCATTGGCGGTCTTGCCCGCACACGGCCTCTGTTGGGGAACTCGTCTTTGTCATGTGTCGTCTGTCATTTTATCATACGTTGGCGGCAAGCAAGCTACCACTTGCCGGAAAAGAATTTCGGAGTCACGGTGAGCATGATCCAGCCCCAACGGAGCTGGCGGTTTTCATCCGTCCTCTTGAGGACTACCATCGTCTCGGTGCCTCGCATGTAAGAAAAACCCAAGCTCACTTTCGCTTCGCTTGAAAGCCTGTAGGATGATGCAAGCTCTATCTCGTGTCCAAGCGGCTTGCCTGCATTCTGGAGTTCGGTCGCTG
>JBGVAE010000118.1:0-15904 GCA_045224215.1 Candidatus Cryptobacteroides sp.
CTCAATGAGAGGGAATATCTTATCCTGGTAGATGATGCTTCCAGCGGCTCCGAGAACTGCGCTCGCCCCGAGGAATGCCCATCCGCGTCCGGTCTCCTTCATGATCAACTGACCGGTTCCAGGGGCGCCGAGCGACTCGAGACCGATCCAGAAAGTGGAATAAGCGTCAGCGTCGCTTTTGACATAGTTCTTAGGGGAATAGAGGCCTTTTAGATCCTTGTAGGATGCGCTCTGAGGGGCTCTTTGTGCGAATGCTGCGATGCTGACAGCTGTCAGCAGGACGATAGAAATGATACGTTTCATGTTAAAGTTGTTTTTACACCCGCAAAGATAGTGATTTTCGCGGAAATATCTAATCCAAACCCATTATTTGGCCAATTACAGGCCGGCTTGTGACATATACTCCGGTGCGGCCAGTGTGGAAAGATAACCCTATATTTTTGCATCATTACCAAGTTTCCTCGCCTATAACTTTTCAGTGCTCCCCGAAACAGCGAAATGTTGAACCTGTGGCGGGATTTCCTCCAAGTCGTCAAGTTCATTGACGAGAATCAGGAGTGGATTAATCCTTTATTAAGACACTTGAAGAGATAAAGGCGAGTCATTTGCAAATCGTACTAAAATAGCTTAACTTTGTTTAGATATATTGGTGGACCCAAGGCCGCATATAATGAATACGATCAACTTGATAGCCAAGAAACTACTTTCTTCAGAAGGATTTCTCTTCAAAAGAGGCGCATGGTATGCCTTGTCTCCAGATTTTATCCACGTATTGTATTTTCAGAGGTCTCTTTACTCTGACTTGTATTATTTGGAATTAGCAGTCGGTTTCAACCCTGACCACCTGGATACTTTCCCAAAGGATTATGAGTTCCCAAAATATTACACACTTGGTGCACGTGCCAGAATAAAGGACAAAGACGAACTGCTCAGAGCAAGCAATCTCACCCCCGAAAATGAGTTTCAGATTCAGTCTTTATTGCTTGAAGCTATTTCTCTTTTTTCATCATTCACAACTATATCTGGCTTCAAGCAGGACTATCTGGCTAATAGGAAAACCGATAATATCTATTCATTCAAGGCGTTTTCGCTGTACCACCCGTTTTTAACCCAATTGGAGTTGGTATCATATTGAACCTCTTTCCAAGAACGAGTTCCTCTTTACATACGGCTTGAAATCAGAGAGTTATGGAGAAAAAGAAAAAGGACAAACCGATAATTTTACCGATTTGTCCGCTTTGGCTCCTCAAGTAGGACTTGAACCTACGACCCCCTGATTAACAGTCAGGTGCTCTAACCAACTGAGCTATTGAGGAAGGTTATTTTCCTTTCGGGATTGCAAAGGTACAACAAAAACGCGTTTCTCCAAATTTTTTTGTCCTTTTTTTAATTATCTTTGTATGATTAATGCAAACCGGACAAAGTCACTGAACGATGGATATCGACCTTTTTTCTGAAATGATCAAGAACCTGATCCTTGACAATGATGAGGTTACGCTTCCCGGACTGGGTACATTCGTTTCCGAGGTCATGCCTTCCACCTTCTCCGATAAGGGTTATACGATCAATCCCCCGTACCGAAGGCTCTCCTTCAGGCAGAGGGAGAATGCTGCGGATTCATCATTATATGACTTTTATTCCAAGGTTAACAATCTGGATGACGAGACTTCGTCCAAGATTCTCGGCGATTTCATTTCTGGGCTCCGTGAACAGTTGCTTGCAAAGAAACTTGTTGTCCTTCCTGGTCTTGGTAGATTGAGAGCGACGAAGGAGAACACCTTCTTCTTCATCGCTGACGAGGACTTGGACATCTATCCATACGGTTATGGTTTGGAGCCTGTGTCACTTAAAACCCACGAGGAGACGGAGGAAGAGGTAGCTGCTGCAGTGGAGGAACTTCAGCAGTTCGTCGCTCCCCCGGCTGATCCATCCCCGCAAGAACCGGAAAAGCCAGCAGAACCAGAACCGGAGAAATCATCCGAATCACAAAGGCTGACTTATGAGTTCAAGAAGGTTGACCTGAAGACGAAAGCGAAGAAGCGCAGAAAATGGCGTAAACTCCTGATTGGGCTGCTTATAGCCCTGGGGGTGGCAGCCCTTGCCCTGGGAATATTCGTTTTGCTGGCTCATATAGCCCCTGATTTCATAGACTCCATCCTATATACCCCTGAGGAACTCAGTATAATCAATCATTGAAGCCCTCGACTGACATGCTGGAAGGATATACCCAAGACAACAGATTCTCACTGGACATCAATGTGCCTTGTTATGCCACCGATGCTTCTTTCCATTTGAAGCCGGCTGCATTCATGGACTTCGCCCAGGAAATGGCATACCTTGCCGCCGACAGACTCCATTTCGGGTACGACGACCTTCAGACCCATCATACAGCCTGGGTTCTGTCCAGATTCCATTTCAAGTTCATAGATCCTCCGAAGTGGAGGGATGACATCACGATCTTTACCTGGCACAAGGGCCTGGAAGGGCTTTTTTTCATGAGAGACTTCGAGATAAGGACCAAGGGAGACAGTGATTTCCCTGACAAATCCAAGGCTCTTGTGCTCGGCACTTCCTCGTGGATTGTGATGAATGTGGAGACACGCAGGATGGTGAGAAGCGATGACGTCCTGAAGATGGTCCCGTTCACGACCCAGTGCCAGGATGATGCGATAGTCGAGCCTTGTCCGAAGATCGTAATGCCAAAGGACTGCGAACCCGAACAAGTCGGCAGGCACGTGGCTGCATATTCCGACATAGACATCATCGGGCACACGAACAATGCAAGGTACATCGTATGGGCAATGGACTGCGTTGATTACGAAACTGCTTCCAACAGGACAGTGAAGGATGTGTGGATCAATTTCAACAAGGAGACTAAGCCTGGGGAGGAGGTCAGCCTCACTCGCGTCATAAAGGAAACCCAGGAAGGTAAATCTTATTATATCGAGGGCAAGACAGACGACAGGTCATGCTTCTGCGCCCGAATTGATTTTTAGGAATATGAAGGAACTGTTCATTGGCACGGGGATAGCCCATTCGATATTGGTATTCGCAGTCATAATCCTGCTGGGATTGTGGATCGGGAAGTTCAAGATCAAGGGAGTCTCCATAGGATCGACATGGATCCTTTTCGTGGCCATTATTCTCAGCCATTTCGGAGTCCGGGTGGACTCGACCGTCCAGAATTTCTTGAAAGATTTCGGATTGATACTGTTCGTCTTTTCAATCGGTCTCCAGGTTGGCCCCGGATTCTTCCATTCCTTCAAGAAAGGAGGCCTGATGATGAACATCCTGGCTACAGGGCTGGTACTTCTTGCTGTCCTGGTCACGGTAGTGATCCATCTGGCCACCGGGGAAGATCTGGGAACCATGGTCGGAGTGATGTCCGGGGCAGTGACCAATACCCCCGGTCTGGGTGCTGCCCAGCAGACCATGGGCGACATGATGAAGTCCGACACATCTTCGCTAGCCTCCGCCTACGCAGTCGCATATCCTCTGGGCGTTCTGCTTGTGATAGCTTTGATGATAATCTTCAAATCGTTGTTCAAGATAGACCTCGACAAGGAGGTCTCCGAACTGGAAAAAGGTGAGGATGAAAATGGTCGGGCACGGCGAATGCACTGTGAAGTGGAGAATCCGGCGATATTCGGTCAGAAACTTTCAGCGGTCAAGAAGATGGGAGGTGACTTCGTAGTGTCCAGGATCCTGCGTGACGGAGAGATTTCCATCCCGGGGCCGGATACGGTCTTGGAACAAGGCGATAAATTGCTGATAGTCACGAGTATCAAGGATATAGATCAAGTCCGGGTCATATTCGGGAAAGAAATCCCGATGCACCTCGATGACTGGCAGAAGATGGACACAACATCGGTGAGCGAGCGTCTTGTAGTGACCGAGCCTTCAATCAACGGAAAGAAAATCAAGGATTTGAATATAAGGGCAAAATATGGAGTCAGCGTCACGAGGGTGACCAGGGCTGGCCTTGACCTGGTAGCCCGTCCGAACCTGCTTCTCCAGGTAGGTGATAATCTGAAAGTTGTCGGACCGCTTTCAGGAGTCAAGGAAGTGTCCAAGATCGTTGGGAACAAAGTGAACTTCCTGGACAAGCCGAACCTCATCCCGATATTCTTCGGAATAGCCCTTGGAGTGGTTTTCGGATCGATCCCATTCACTATTCCAGGCATCCCGCAGCCGGTAAAGCTTGGTCTGGCCGGAGGCCCGCTGATTATCGCTATCCTCCTGGGCTATTTCGGCCCGAAATGGAAGATCACCATATATACGACAAAGAGCGCGAACATGATGCTGCGCGATATTGGAATATCCTTCTTTATGGCAGCCGTAGGTCTCGGCGCAGGACAGGATTTCGTAAACTCCATCTTGAACGGAGGTTATTGGTGGATTCTCTACGGAGCATTGATTACCTTCATTCCTGTCTTTACCATCGGTCTTGTGGCGCGGTATGCCTGCAAGCTCAATTTCTACCAGATCTGCGGCCTCATTTCCGGCGGCACCACCGATCCCGCAGTCCTGGCATTCACCCAAGGGGCATACGGAACCGACTATCCAGCCGTTAATTACGCCACGGTATATCCTCTGTCGATGTTCCTTAGGGTTTTGGCCGCGCAGTTGTTGATAATCGTTGCATTAAGTTGAGAGTATGTTTGAACTGATATATCCAGTGGAGCCGGCACCGGTGCTGCCTCTCCCATGTGCGGAAAACCCCGGCAGCGAACCCAGCATGGGGTCTGAGATGGTACCTGTCGTGGAAGAGACAGGATTGGTGATAGGCCAGGCAACCAGGGAAACCATTCACGGAGGCAGCAAACTCCTTCATCCGGTAGTACACCTCCACATAATCAACAGGAACGAGGAACTCTTCATCCAGAAACGTTCTATGAATAAACGTCTCCTCCCTGGAAAATGGGATACTGCGGTAGGTGGACATGTCGACTATGGGGAGCGGCTGGAAACCGCCTTGTTCAGGGAGTCATTTGAAGAACTTGGCTTCCGTGAATTCAATCCCATTTATCTGAAGACCTATGTCTGGGAGACAAAGCGGGAGAGAGAACTTGTGAACGTCTATGCAGCCGTTGGCAACTTCGCCCTTTCTCCAAGCAACAACGAGGTCTCCGAGGGCCGTTACTGGTCGATGGAAGAGATAGAGTCCCATCTGGGTAAGAATATATTCACTCCAAACTTCGAGCAAGAATTCGCAGGTATCAAGAAGACTTTGCTTGCACTTTTGTGATGGAAGGAAGTATCGGAAAATTCATCAAGGACCAACTTTCGGTCTGGCCTCTGGCCGCAGAGAACTACCGCGACCTGAAGAAGGCCGCGGTCAAGATTCTGGAAATCGGCGGGCTGCAGGTCAAGGTACAGCATAATCCCTGTCGCCGGATATCTTCGGAAGCAGCTCTTGACAAGGTGTCGATAAAGAAACGCCCCTGCTTCCTGTGCCCCGAAAACCGCCCTAAGGAGCAATACAACATTGAATTCGAAGGTCGTAAAGGCAAGATGTACCGGATCACCTTGAATCCTTATCCGATATTCCCTGCCCATTTGGTGATTTCCAGTTTCGAACACACCCCACAGTCCATCTGGCATCGTTACCAGGACCTGCTGGACTTCGTAAGGACAAACCCGGACCGGATCTGTTTCTACAACGGTCCGGACTGCGGAGCCTCTGCTCCCGACCACATGCATTTCCAGTCCTGTCTAAGAGGGAATATGCCTCTTGAGAACAAGGTGGACGGATTGCTGGATTCAGGAGACACCGCCCTCCTGGAATATCTTTCTTCCGTAAAGGAGGCAAAGCTCTATCATCTGGGCATGTACACAACCGGAGTCTTCGTGCTCAGTGCCCGGACCGCCAAGTCGATGACCAAGCTTTTCTACAGGCTCCTGGACTGCGCCCCAGTGAAAGAAGGAGACAGCGAACCGAGGATTAACCTTATCGGCTGGTTCAGTAACGGGGAATATCGCTCCGTAGTGATATTCCGTGAAAAACACCGCTCCCACCATTACTTCTCGACCGGCGCCGACCATCTGGCAATGAGTCCTGGATGCGCCGATCTCGGAGGGGTTTATGTTGCCCCGGAAGCGGAAGACTTTGAAAAACTGGATTCCCGCCTGCTCTCCGACATGCTGGAGGAAGTCTCCGTAGGGAAGGATGTGGAAGAAGAAATAATATGGCGCCTTACCCGGACCCAGGCGAAACTCGAGGTCGGAATCATGTCCTCCGACGAGATAACTTTTGAAATCATCTCTGACGGGGCCGGCCCGCAGAAAGTTTCCTACCAGGAAGGGAAGATCTGTTACAACGGTGCCCTGTATGACGAACTTACTTTCGAAGCCCAGACTGAGTCCACGATGTTCGCGGAACCATCGTTCATCCTTCATGACGTAACGATTGGAGTGGATTTCCACTGGGAGCGAAAAATTACCCAGAAATTCGCCGGGACACTGAAATTCATAGTCGAGAAAGGCAAGGTGACCGCGGTGGACATAGTCGGAGTCGAAGATTATCTCCTGAGTGTCATCTCCTCGGAGATGAAGTCCTCTGCCGGATTGGAATTCCTCAAGGCACACGCGGTCATTTCCCGTTCCTGGGTGATGGCTCAGATAGCACATCGAAGCAGATCAGCCGGGGACGATATCCCGGGAGCGACCCCATCCCAGTTGGACAGCACCCCTGCAGTCGTCACCCATCTGGACTCGATGTTCGGTTCAGGAGAGGCCGTTGGAGGAGACTCGGGTAAGGAAAAGGAATATATCAAATGGTTCGACCACGAAGACCATGTCAAATTCGACGTGTGTGCCGACGACCATTGCCAAAGGTACCAGGGCCTTTCCATGGCTGTTGGGCAGACCGTCAGGAAAGCGATCGACCAGACTTGGGGTCAGGTGCTCACCTATGGCGGAGAGATCTGCGATGCCCGTTTCTCAAAGTGCTGCGGAGGCCGGATGGAACTGTTCAGCACTTGCTGGGAGGACAAGGATTATCCTTACCTCCAGCCACTTCCAGACACACCTGGCGAAACTGAAGGAGGGGAAGTGTTCTGCGATACTTCCGACGAGAAGGTCTTATCCCAGGTTCTCAACGACTACGACCTCGAAACCAAGGATTTCTACCGTTGGAGGACTGAATATTCACGTTCAGAGGTCTCCAATCTTATCAGGAGGCGTTCGGGAATTGATTTCGGCACCGTGCGTGACCTGGTTCCGGTTGAAACCGGACCTTCCGGCAGGATCAGGAAACTACGCATCGAAGGTGACAAGGAAACAATGGTGGCGGGCAAGGAACTCATCATCCGCAAATGGTTGTCTGAGTCCCATCTGAAGAGCTCGGCGTTCAAGATAACCTGGAAGGGCGACAAACTTATCCTGGACGGTTCAGGCTGGGGCCACGGAGTCGGACTCTGCCAGATAGGAGCCGCCGTGATGGCCTCGAAGGGCTATCACTACGATGAAATACTCAATCATTATTACCCAGGAGCAAAGATTGAAAGGATATGAATGAATCCAGAAGAACCCCTTGGGCATGGGTTCCAACCCTCTACCTCATAGAAGGCTTGCCGTACGCCATCGTGAATACGGTAGCCCTTGCTGTGTTCAAGGATATGGGAGTGGACAATGGGACACTAGGCCCTCTCACGACCCTCATAAGCCTTCCTTGGCTGATCAAACCTTTGTGGAGTCCTTTCATGGATATCTTCAGGAGCAAGCGGTGGTGGATCCTGCTCACCCAGTTCACTATGTTCGTGGCCCTTGGAGCCATCGCCCTCTTCCTCCCTTTCTGTTCGATGAGCGTCCTCATGGCCCTTTTCGTGGTCGTCGCCTTTGCTTCTGCGACACATGACATTTCTGCGGACGGATTCTACATGCTGGCCCTGGACCGCCAGAGGCAATCTTCCTTCGTAGGCATCAGGAATACATTCTACCGCGGCGGACTCGTCCTCGGGCAGGGCCTGCTCGTGATGTTGGGCGGAGTGCTCCAGAAGAGCACCGGCAGCGTCCCGCGTGCATGGTCCTCCGTAATACTCATTTCGGCCGCCATCATCGCTGCCGTGGCAGTGTATCATCTGTTCGCCTTGCCTAAGACCGCGGAAGATGTTGACAAGCGAGGCTCCCGGACTGCATCCGAGATACTTTCGGGATTCGGCGAGTCTTTCAAGACGTTCTTCCTTAAGAAAGGAGTCTGGTGGGCGATAGCGTTCATGCTCCTTTACCGGCTTCCTGAGGCTTTGTCCCTCAACCTTCTCTATCCTTTCTTCAAGGATGGAGCGGAGGTAGGCGGTCTTGGAGCCGGAACCCAGATGTACGGCCTTGTCTATGGCACTTTCGGAGTGGTCGCATTGCTGCTGGGTGGCATCCTGGGCGGTATTTATGCCTCCAAGGTCGGACTCCGCAAGGCGATGTGGCCGATGGCCCTCTCCCTGGCCCTGCCGTGCGCCGTCTATCTTGTGATGGCCATCCTGCGTCCGGAAAGCGTCTGGTCCATCGGCACCCTCATAGTCCTGGACCAGTTTGGCTATGGATTCGGTTTCACGGCATACACCTTGTTCATGATGCAGTTCGTGGACGGACCTCTGAAGACCTCGCATTACGCCATCTGTACGGCATTCATGTGGCTTTCCATGAAACTCCCGGCCCTCGTCGCCGGTTATCTCCAGCAGTGGCTGGGTTATGTTGGATTCTTTACCCTGGTGATGGTAAGCTGCATCGGGACCTTCCTTGCTGCGGAAATAGCCAGGCGCAAAATAGTTACAGAATGATGAAAAGGGCATTGTCGTTAACTGCTGCCCTGCAGGTGTTCCTGATTGCCTGCGGTCAGCCTTCATCTCCGGCTAAGTCCGAGGATCCTGCCGTCTCTGAACCGTCCCTCGTTAGGCCGGGCATAGAGGTTCTCGTTGAACGGAATTTCGAGGGCCTGGAAGGCAGGAACGTTGGTTTGCTGACCAATCCAAGCGGAGTAGACAGGAACCTTCGCTCCACCGTGGACATACTCGCAGAGGCTCCCGGAGTTGACTTGAAGGTCCTTTTCGCCCCAGAACACGGAGTTCGGGGTGATGTCTGGGCCGGCGGCAAGGTTTCGGATGCAACGGACCCTAAGACCGGTTGCCCCGTATATTCCCTCTACGGTTCCCAGAGGAAGCCTACGGCTCAGATGCTGAAAGGCTTGGACGTTGTGGTTTATGACATCCAGGACGTCGGATGCCGCTCTTACACTTTCATCAGCACCCTGGGACTCATGATGCGGGCCTGCGCCGAACAGGGGATTGAAGTCATGGTCCTGGACCGTCCTAATCCACTCGGCGGCGAGAAGGTCGAGGGCTGTCTGGTCGAGCCCGGCTTTCATTCCTTCGTCAGCGAGTTCAAGATCCCTTATGTCTATGGACTTACTGTCGGCGAACTCGCCACCCTCTTGAACGAAGAGGGCTTGAACTGCGGAGAGAGCGGTAGCATGGCCCCTCTCAAATGCAAGCTTACGGTTGTCCCGATGGAAGGTTGGCACAGGAATATGCTTTATGAAGACACAGGCCTTCCTTGGGTCCTGCCCTCTCCTAATATCCCATATCCTCAGTCTGCCATCGGCTACCCTTCTGCCGGAATAGCGGGAGAATTCCAGGGTTACCTGAATATCGGAGTGGGCTACACACTTCCTTTCGGAGTCTTTGCCGCAGAATGGATAGATGCCGACAAACTGAAAGAACTCCTTGATAGTTACGGTATTCCGGGAACTGTGTTCAGGACCGTCCATTACAAGCCTCTTTTCGGTGCGGACAAGGACAAACTGGTCCATGGAGTGCAGTACCATTATTCCGACTACACTGCAGCTACCATCACCCTTACCCAGTTCTACGTAATGCAGGCGGTGAATGAACTCTATCCCGGTAAAAACCCGTTCAAGATTTCTTCGGGGCGCAGCGGAATGTTCGACAAAGTTTGTGGTACGGATTATGTAAGGACGAATTTCGAGAGGCGGATGAAAGTCTCGGACATCGTTGAGTACTGGTCCAAGGATGCAGAAGATTTCCGGAAGCTCTCACGGAAATATCACTTATATCAATAATAACTAAAACGCTATAGATATGAAAAACATTTTCAAGATCGCAACTGCTTCGATAGTGGCACTTGCCATGCTGGCTTTCCCGGCAGACGTCTATTCCCAGGGCAGAAGCTCCGGATCCAGGAGTTCGTCTTCCTCTTCGGCCCGGTCTTCTTCCGTCGGATCTTCTTCCAGGAGCTCTTCATCGACGAGGTCTTCATCTCCGTCATACAGCGCTCCACAGAACAATAACAGGAGCAGCGCATCTTCTTCCAGAAGCAGCGCTTCCCAGAGCAGGAGTTCTTCAACCCAGAGCAGGAGTTCTGCGACCCAGTCCAGAAGTACTGCCAGCCAGAGCCGCAGCTCTTCGACTCCATCTTACAGCACTCCGCAGAACAACAACCGCAGCAGCGCTTCTTCTTCAAGGAGCAGTGCTTCCCAGTCGAGAAGTTCAGCAACCCAAAGCAGGAGCAGCGCTGCTCAGAGCAGAAGCACAACTTCGGCCAGCCAGTCCAGAAGCTCTGCTACTCAGTCCAGAAGCTCAGCTACTCAGTCCAGAAGCAGTGCTTCCCAGAGCAGGGGTTCTGCAAGCCAGAACAGGAGTACGGAGGCCAGGGTCGCAAGGCCTATCGGCAACTCTTCCACCAGAAGTTCTGCATCCCGCAGTGCCAACGCAGGAAGTGCCCGCGAACAGAACCAAAGGGTAGGTAACGCTACCAGGAACGGTCTGACCGCGTATGACGGCAAGATGGACCGCGGAGGCAACGGAGGTTCGGATGTGATGAGGGAGAACCGCAGCGACTTCATGAGGATCGGAGAGGACAGGAATGTCCACAGGATTCCACCTCGCGAGCGCGACTTCATGGCATATGACCGCCCAGGCCACTTCTGGGGAGCCCATCCTCACTTCTATGGCTACAGGGTCAATTACCTGCCGCCGAGCTACAGGAGGTTGCACTACTGGGGAGTAGACTACTGCTTCTACAATGGAATATATTACAGGCCTTACAATGACTGGTGGGTCATCTGCAGACCTCCTTACGGAATCTGCATCGAGGCGGCTATAACCGACCTGGTGTTCTCCACCGTCCGTTTCGCCTACTACAACAATACCTACAGGCTCTACAGAGCCATCGATTCAAACAACAGGATCATCGACGAGCAGAACAGGATTATCGCTCAGAACAATGCGACTATCGCGGCGCAGAACAGTTCGATAGCCCTGAACACTACCCGCGCAAACGATGCCTACACCCTTGCCAACAGGCTTGGACTTGCGCAGAGCTATGCTTATGCCAACCAGCCATATTACTATCAGGACGGAGTATTCTACATCGTCAACTCCAACGGCCAGTACGAGGTTATCGTCCCGCCTTCAGGAGCACTGGTGGAAGAACTTCCTGATGACTATGACATCATCACCCTGGACGGAATGGAGTTCTACAAGGTGGACGACACCGTTTACCGTACGACTCTGGTAGGTGGAAAGCCTTACCTCGAAGTCCTCGGACAGATGTACGGCGACATGGCCAGGAAATACAATCTTTACTAACCTTTATGGACGAACTTAAGAAGCTATTCGAAAGTTACACAGGACAGACGGTTACCGATAGCGAAGAGTTGAACTCTTCGGGCAGCAACAGGAGATATTTCCGCCTCAAGGGCGGGAATATCTCCCTTGTCGGTGTAATAGGTGCCAATAAGGAAGAAAACAACGCTTTCATCAACCTGAGCGGCCATTTCCTTAAAAACGGAATCAATGTGCCGAAGGTCCTCGCTGTCAGTGACGACAGGATGCGGTACATTCAGGAAGACCTTGGTAACGGTCAGTTGTATGCTCTTGTCTCGCAGGGTCGCGAAAGTGGTGAATACAGTTCATATGAGAGAGCCCTTCTCTGCCATACCATGGAGATGCTCCCGAAACTTCAGTTCAAGGGGGCGCAAGGGCTTGACTGGTCCGTCTGCTATCCTGAGCCTGATTTCAATGAGAGGATGATCCTCTTCGACCTGAATTATTTCAAGTATTGTTTTCTGAAGGCCACTGGGCTGGAATTCAACGAGGTGAAACTTCAGGAAGACTTCGAGAAGCTGAAGGACGACCTTATGCAGGACATGGGAGACACCTTCATGTACAGGGACTTCCAGGCAAGGAACGTGATGATGAAGGATGGTGAACCGTATTTCATTGACTTTCAGGGTGGACGCAGGGGACCTATATATTACGACGTGGCATCCTTCATCTGGCAGGCCAGGGCGCATTATCCGGAGAATCTCCGGAAAGAGATGATCCAGACTTATATTACTGCACTGAAGGGATATACCCAAGTGGATGAGGAACATTTTTACGAGAGGTTGAGGCTCTTCGTGCTTTTCCGTACCCTTCAAGTCCTTGGTGCTTACGGTTTCCGGGGATATTTCGAGAAGAAGCCGCATTTCCTGGAGAGCGTGCCTTATGCCCTGGGAAACCTTCGCAGGCTGCTCCAGAAGCCTTTCTCTGACTATCCTTATCTGAACGAAGTGCTCACCGACCTTGCCACCCTTCCGCGATTCAACAGCATAGCCGAAGACAAGAGGCTGGAAGTCTCGGTCTACAGTTTCGCTTACAAGAAAGGCATCCCCGTGGATAATTCCGGGAACGGAGGTGGCTTCGTGTTCGATTGTCGTGCCATCAACAATCCAGGAAAGTTCGAACATTACAGGCAATTCACTGGCCTGGATCCGGAAGTGATCAAGTTCCTGGAAGACGACGGCGGAGTGACAAAGTTCCTGGACAGTGCTTATTCCATGGTGGACAATCATGTAAAGGTGTTCATAGAGAGGAAGTTCACCCATATGCAGGTGTGCTTCGGCTGTACCGGAGGCCAGCATCGTTCCGTCTATTGCGCGGAACACCTGGCCCGTCACCTGGCCGAGAAATTTGACATAAAGGTCACGGTCATGCACCGTGAGCTTGACATAGAGAAAGTGTTGTAGATGAAAGCATTGGTTTTCGCCGCAGGCTTAGGCACAAGGCTCAGGCCCATTACGGACACCCTCCCGAAGGCTCTTGTCCCAGTGGCCGGAAAGCCTCTCCTGTACCATGTGGTGTCCAAGTTGAAGGCGGCCGGAATCGTACAGGTGGTCGTCAATGTCCATCATTTCCCGGATTCGGTGATTGCCTATGTGCAGGAGCAGGAAAGCTTCGGGATAGATGTCCGTTTTTCGGACGAACGAGACCTTCTCCTTGACACCGGCGGAGGAATCCTCAAAGCCAGGGAGCTGTTGCAAGGCGGGCCTTTCCTGGTCCACAACGTGGACATAATATCCGACCTGGACCTTGGCTGGTTCATCTCCCAGGCCCGTCCCGATGCCCTGTCGAACATAGTGGTGAGCGACAGGAAGACCAGGCGGTACCTGCTTTTCGATGATGATATGCGGCTGGTCGGATGGACCGACACCGCTACAGGGGAAATGAAGAGCCCTTATACGGGTCTCGATCCGTCGAAGTGCAGGAAATATGCTTTCGCCGGTATCCATCTAATATCGGAGGATATATTCGATGTCTTTGAGGAAGGTGGCTGGAGCGGGAGATTCCCGATCATGGATTTCTATCTGAAGGAGTGTGCCAAGCATCCTGTATATGGGATCGTGCCTCCAAGCCTTACTCTCATCGATGCCGGGAAGCCCGAGACCCTGAAGGAAGCTGAAGCTTTCCTTAAGCGTAGAGACCTTACTGATAACCCTTTAAAAACTAAAGAATATGGCAAAGAGTAAATTTTGGAGCGAATTCAAAGATTTCGCAATGAAAGGCAATGTGATTGACATGGCCATCGGTATTGTCATCGGCGGTGCTTTCGGAAAGATCGTCACATCCCTCGTGAATGACCTGCTGATGCCTTGCATCGGTGCTCTCATCGGTGGATTCGATTTCACCAATCTCAAGGTGGTCCTCAGCAAGGCTGTCATGGACGGTGAGGAAATCGTCAAGCCGGCCGTGACCCTCAATTATGGTACGTTCATAAATGAAATTGTGAACTTCCTCATCATCGCATTCTGTATCTTCCTGATCATCAAGGGAATCAACAAGATGCACAAGAAGAAGGAGGAGGCTCCGGCGGCTCCTGCCCCTAAACCTGAAGATGTGGTTCTTCTTGAGGAGATCCGCGACTTGCTGAAGAACAAGTAGCCAAATATTTTTTGCATTTTCGTGCAAGGAATCCGAAATCGTGGATTTCGTATAATGAAAATGTAGAAGATGGAAAAATTAGGTTTCAGAATAATAGTCAGGGCGGTCATGCTGGCCACCCTGATTTTGTCGGTTTCCTGTGCCAAGTTTTCCGAAGATATAGAACCTGGTTCAAACAGAGTCGTTCCTTTTTGGAATGCGATGGTAACGGTAAAGTCTCTGGAATCCGGAACAATATATTTCCAGTTGGACGAGACAACCACGCTCCAGCCTGTATCTTGGGAGAACATATTCGGAAAGGAAGTTCGTGCATTGGTGAATTACACCGAACTTCCACAGGACAGTGAAATGTTTACCAAGGCTGTGACTGTCAATAGAATTGATTCGGTTCGGACCAAGAAGGCGCAGTCCTTGTTCTTCTCTTCCAATGCATTCCCCGGAGAAGGAGATCCGCTGGAGATCGTAGACGATTGGTTGACTGTCTGTGAGGATGGCTACATGAATGTCCATTTTGCGGCGCAGGGAAGTGCAGGCAAGGCCTCTTATGAACTCAGTCTGGGGATACATCCGGACAATCCGTATGACATGTATCTGTGGCTGGATAAGAGAGGTGACTCCGGAACGACCTGGTACAATGATATCGTTGCCTTCGACGTGTCGGAGCTTATTCCTTGCGAGGAAGGAGAAGTGGTGTCACTGACCCTGCACTGGAAGTCGAATGACGGAACCAAGACACTGAAGTTCAAGTGTAAGCCTCACAGGATTACAAAACTGTAGAGTACTTACCGGCATGGGTGTCCTGGCAGAAGATATCGAGAGGAAGATTGTCGAGCGAGCCCGGGACGGAGACCAGAAGGCGATGAAGCAGATATATGACTGCTATGTCAATTACCTGACGGCTATCTGTTCCCGATATCTGCCTGACAGGGGGGAACTACGCGATGTCCTTCAAGACAGTTTCGTGAATATTTTCAGTTCGCTGGAAAGATTTACATACAGGGGAGAAGGTTCGCTCAAGGCATGGATGCGGCAGATATCGGTCAATGAGGCACTGAAAAAGATCCGGAAGCGGAAGTCAGGCAAGACGGTCGAGTACAAATGGGACTTGCCGGACCTTGAGGACGAGGAAGAGCCTGATGTCGGGAATGTTCCGGGGCAGGTCATCCAGGAGATGATAAAGGAACTGCCGGAGGGCTACAGGACGGTTCTTAACCTTTATGCTTTCGAGGAAAAGAGCCACAAGGAGATAGCGGAGTTGTTGGGAATATCAGAAAGCACGTCAGCCTCACAGCTGCACAGGGCCAGGAACCTCCTGGCAAGGATGATAAACGAATACAAGAAAAAGACGGAACAAAGATGAAAGACGAGTGGTTAAACAGCATCAAGGAAAGGATGGATTCCTACGAGGAATCCGCCCCGGAAGGGCTGTGGAGCGACATCGAAGCTTCCGTCTTTCCAGCAAAGAAATCCCGCAAGGCTGCATTCATGCCTTGGCTATGGCGCTCTGTTGCCGCCGCAGCAGCAGTGGTGGCAGCATTATTGATCGTCAATAACGTTACGCCTAAAGATCCGGAGAAGGACCGGGTTGCCTCCCAAACAGACAACCAGCCATCTTCTTCAGTAAATCAGGGAGACAGCCCGGTTCCTTCCGGAGATCTTGGTGATTTGATAGCCATGGCTGATGTAGAGGC
>JBGVAE010000119.1:0-5308 GCA_045224215.1 Candidatus Cryptobacteroides sp.
TGGGTGGCCGCAAGCTCCATATTCATGGAACGCGAAACCGCCTCAGCGACAAGATAAGGCCAGGTACCGGATGGGGTCTGCTTCCAAGGGAGCGCTCCCCTGTCAAGGGCCTCACGCACGCGCGATGCGCTCACCGGGCCTTCTTCGTCGCACAATCTTTCAATTTCGCAAACCTTGATCCCATACTTCGGTAGGACTTCCTTCATCAATTCGTTGTACCGGGCCGTGAGAGGATCCGAAGGCTCGCTGCCCACGAAACGCACGGTCACGCCGAGGGCCGGGGCTATCTGTTTCCCGAACAGATCCAAGTCAAGGCGTATCTGGGTCTCGGAAGCGCGGGAAAGGTCTTTCAGGAAATATGTCGGGAAAGTGGCTGCGGAAATCTGATAGTCGCTTCCGTCCAAGACTTCTGCGATGCCTGAACAACCAGCCTTTATCATATCACGACGCTCAGGATACGGGAATCTTGAGACATCTTCCTTGACAGGGATGACGAAAAGGTTATCCACCTGGCCGGAAGCATTCTCCACGAGGAAACGGTGGCCGTTCGTGAAAGGGTTGGCATTCATGACGATGATGCCGTTGTTCCCTTCGCGGCGGTGGCTGCGGAGGTATTCCACATAAGACTCCAGTCCCCTTCCGTTCTCCATGAGGATAGCCCACGGAGTCGAAGCTAGAAGGCGAAAGCCCATGCTCTTGAATATGGAGAGATTCTCCGGTTTGGTGAAGACTTTGAGGTTGGTGATGCCGCGTTCGGCTGCTTCGGAAACCAGACGGGAGACCAGCGGTACAGAAAGCCCAAGGCTGCGGGCGGATTCCGAAACCGCTATGCATTTAAGGATATCGCCCTTCAAGCCGCCTCCGGCAAGTATTTCTCCATCTGGATCCTGGACTGTCAGATAGACGTCCACATCTTCGAGGCGAAGACCGTTTCTTCCGAGGAAGTATTCCACCTTCCGCCGGAAAATAGGAACGCTCAACGGCATTTCCTGTATATCGATCAAATCGGTCACGCCTCAACTTGATTAGTAGCGCGAATGTACGGTATTATTATGGATTTGCCAAAGTTTTGTTACAAATTATCAACGGAATATATGATTTCGTCAATCTTTTGTAACAATTCTTCCCTGGTATGCTTCCGTGCCCTCATGCATTCCCTGGCAGGCAGGTCACAGATCAGGCAGCGTCTGGACGGAAGACCTGCTTCGCTTCGGCTCACGGGAGCCGTAGCCGAACCTTCCGAACGTATCACGTCGATGTCCATGAGGCGGCCTAATGGGTGGCCATCCTCTATCCTGCAGCAAGCCTTCTTCACGGCCAGGACCGGGCCTTCAACAAGAAAGAATCCCTCGAATCCGGTTTCCAGATCGAAGGTTTCCTCCTTAACCGGAGAAAATGCATTCCGAATGGCCTCGACTCCCTCGCGAGCTATCCTAAGAGACCTCCAGTCCCTTTTCACGGGGCCGGGAAGTATGACGGTAAGGCACACCAATGTCAAGGACGGGTGTGCCGCTATCCAGTCTGCCTGGCGTACGACACGCTCGTCCCTGCTTTGGAGAAGTTGTTCTAATGTAACAGGCAAGCCTAGTCCTCGATGTTCTTGATTTCGTCCAGGACCTTTCCGTGACGGTCTATCACGATACCTACTACCTTGTTTCCGAATGGGAGTGCATCCGGTACGCCGATGATGCTCTTTGCCTTGGCAGCCAGGTCGTTGATATCGACGATCTTAAGCCCTGCTTCTGCAAGACGCTCTGCAATCTCAGGGCGGGCTGGATTGACTGCGATACCATATTCAGTCACCACTACATCCACGCTCTTGCCCGGAGTGATGAGGGTAGTAACCTTCGGAACGACGCAAGGGATACGGCCGCGGAGGAGAGGGCATACGATGATGGAGAGGGCGCTGTCTTCAGCAGTGTCAGGATGCCCTCCGACTGCTCCGCGGATGATTCCGTCGGAACCGACGAGGACGTTCACGTTGAAATCGACATCCACTTCCAGGGCGGAAAGGATGACGATGTCGAGGGCGTGGACAGCCGAGCCGGCATGCTCTGCGCTTGCATATTCAACGGAAGAAACCTCCTGGTGCATCTGGTCGTTGGCGATGGACTCGGCAGCTACCTTGTCGAAGGACTGAACGTCTATGAGACGGTCGATCAATCCCTCCTGATGGAGCTTTACCATGTGGGCGGTGATTCCTCCGAGTGCGAAGGAAGCCTTGATGCCCTTCTCGATCATGCTCTCACGAATATATTTCACTGCTGCCAGGGAGGCGCCTCCGGTACCGGTCTGGATGCTGAAGCCATCCTTGAAGTAACCTGAGTTGATGATAACCTTTGCAGCCTGTTTTGCAAGCAAGATATCACGAGGATTCTTGGAATCCCTTATGGCTCCGGAAGAAATCTTGGAGCTGTCACCTACGGAATCCACAACAACCACGGACTCGACGTCACAGGCAGAAATGGACTTCGGCACGTTAGGATAGGCTACTAGGTCATCGGTCAGGACGACTACGTGATCTGCATAACGGGCATCAGGAAGGGCATATCCAAGGGAACCGCAGATGGATTTTGCATTCTCGGAACGAGGGCAGCCGGATGCGTTGCCAAGCTCGTCGCAAGAAGATGCCCCGAGGAATGCCACATCGATATGGAGTTCACCTGAAGCGATTGCGCTTCCGCGCCCACCGTGGGAACGGAAGATGACAGGCTCCTTCATGAGGCCGTGGGAAATCTCATTTGCGAGTTCGCCACGAAGACCGGAAGTGGAAATCTTGGTGATCACTCCGTTCTTGATGTGCTCGATGAGCGGAGAGTGGACGTCGGAAAGGCTGGATGCTGCAAGATGCAGGTCCTTGAAGCCCATCTTCGCGAGCTGGTCCACTACCAGGTTCACTACCTTGTCTCCACCACGGAAATGATGGTGGAAAGATATGGTCATGCCATCCTTGAGGCCTGACTTCCTGATTGCCTCCTCGAGGGAGACTACTTTGCTGTTTCTCATAATGCTACCTCCTTGTCTAAGATACCGGATGCGATTGCAAGGGCGACCGTGCGCTCAGCACGGATGACGACCGGACGGTCAACCATCTTGCCGTTGACTGCGATGACTCCCGAACCCTTTGCCTGGGCCTCCTTGATGGCGGCGATGATGCGCAGAGCCTTGTCGATGTCCTTCTGTGAAGGTGCGAAGACTTCGTTCACGACCTCGATCTGACGAGGGTTGATGATGGACTTGCCGTCGAAGCCGAGGGTCTTGATGAGTTCGACCTCCTTGCGGAAAGTCTCCATGTCGTCCAGATTGGAATATACGGTGTCGAAGCAAGCGATTCCGGCAGCGCGGGCGGCTACGACTATGGTCTCACGGGCCAGGAGGAGCTCCGCTCCGCCAGGAGTACGCTGGGTCTTCAGGTTGGCGGAATAGTCCTCAGCGCCGAGGGCGATACCCATCATCCTGTCCGATGCGCTGGCAATCTCGAAAGCGTTCACGATACCGAGGGCGCTCTCGATAGCCGCCATGATACGGGTGCGGCCGACACAACCAAGTTCGGTTTCAACCTTGATGATCTCTGCCTCGAGTTCACGTACTTCGTCGGCTGTTTCAGTCTTAGGCATACGGATGACATCGACGCCTGCCTTTACGACAGCCTCGACATCCTTCTTGCCATAAGGAGTGCTGAGCGGATTGATCCTGACGACCATTTCGGTGTCGCCGAAATCAATTGACTTGAGAGCATTGTGGACAAGGAGCCTGGCGGCATCCTTCTCTGCCATGGTCACCGAATCTTCAAGGTCCAGCATTATGGAGTCAGGACCGTAGATGTGGGCGTCTGCCATCATTCCGGGGTTGTTGCCCGGAACGAACATCATCGTTCTTCTCAGTCTTTCCATACGTCTTTTCCGGTTGCGCGGACTACTGCCGCAGTTACACGTGCACGGATGGTGCAGTCGAGTGCGCCTTTGTCCGTAGCCTTGATACTGGCGTTCTCTACGCCCAGACCCTGGAGGGTCTCGGTGATTACCGCCTTGATCTGACGGCCGAACTGGGCCGATACAGAACTTTGCAGGTCAACCTGCAAGCCTTCGCCTGGCTCGACCTGGATAAGGATGTCTCCAGACTCGAGGGTTCCGGCCATAGCATTTTTGATTTCCATTATCTGAGTGTTATTATGGTTACACTTTATCCTGCGAAATTAATCATTTCGCCGGCATTTCCAAAATAATCTACAAATTAAAAGTTTCCTCATCGAAAATACTTACAATTAATGACTATTTTGTATGGTTTTCTAATTATTTCTTGTCATAATTGAAAAAAAATGCCTATTTTTCAACGCTAAAACTATTTATGTCTTTTTATGTCTTTATAAAATATGAGAACACTATCCGTTGATGACTTGGCGGCCATCAAGAAAAGAGCGGAGAACGTGCTGGAACTCAGGGAGAAGAGCAACGCTCTTGTCTCAGAGGAGAGTTGCGGACTTGATAAAGGTACCCCGCACATGCAGATCCTATGCTGTGGAGGTACCGGATGCAAAGCTTCTGAAAGCGCTCTGATCGTAGAAAATCTCAAGGCTTCCCTGGAACAACATGGGGTAAGCGACAAAGTAGATGTCATTACTACCGGTTGCTTCGGCTTCTGCGAGAAAGGCCCTATCGTCAAAATCATCCCTGACAACACTTTCTATACCCAGGTGAAACCTTCTGATGCTGAAGAAATCGTGTCAGAGCACATCATTGGCGGGCGCAAAGTAGAAAGGCTGCTCTATGTCGATCCGGAAACCCAGAAACACATCAGCGACTCCAAGCACATGAATTTCTACGGAAAGCAAGTGAGGATCGCCTTGAGGAACTGCGGCTTCATCGACCCGGAGAACATAGAGGAATATATAGCAAGGGACGGTTACGCCGCCCTCGCCGACTCTCTCTTCAAGAGGACCCCTGAGGAAGTGATCGAAATGGTCAAGGCATCGGGGCTTCGCGGTCGCGGAGGTGCAGGCTTCCCTACCGGCAAGAAATGGGAGTTCAGCCGTGCATACCAGGACGACGCCAAATACGTCGTCTGCAACGCTGACGAAGGAGACCCAGGAGCATTCATGGACCGCTCCATCATGGAAGGCGACCCTCATTCCATCCTGGAGGCAATGACCATCTGCGGCTACTGCATCGGTTCGCACAACGGACTTATTTATATCAGGGCTGAATATCCTCTCGCAGTCCACAGGCTCCAGGTCGCCCTGGCCCAGGCCAAGGAATACGGTTTCCTGGGCAAGGACATCCTCGGTTCCGGATTCGACTTCGACATCGAG
>JBGVAE010000120.1:0-9383 GCA_045224215.1 Candidatus Cryptobacteroides sp.
GTAGGTGTTGCTGTCGATCTGCTGCTTGTAATATTCAACCCAGTTGATTGCCTGACCGAAGAGGTTACGGGTAGGACCTACAGGAGAAAGGGTCGGAGTTGCATTGTAAGCAGTTGAGCCATCGTTCACGTTACCCATCTTCTCACCTGCCTTATTGTAGATGAAATTACCTTTAAGGTCACGTGCGTAGGCGTTGTCCAGAACCGTGGAAGCATCGATACGTGAGAACGGGTTCTCAGCGGTGGATCCAGGGTTACGTCCCCAACGGGTAGCAAGGGAATTGGTCTTACGATGGGTGTAAGCGAACTTTGCACCAGCCTTAAGCCAATTAGTAACCTGAGCATTCACGTTTGCGCGAGCATTGTAGCGGTCGAAAGCGGAAGTTGCTACGTATGAAGGATCGGAAAGGTAACCGAGTGAGAGGTGATAATCCATCTTGTCGGAGCCACCGCTTGCGGAAACATTGTACTGCTGGCGGAAGCGAGCGGTAACAAGAGAGTCATGGAGGGTTCCACCACTGTAGAGCAAGGTAGCGTTTGGATTGAGCTTGCCGTCAACGCCCACAAGATATGCTCCACCGAGGGTGGAAGAAGCGTTCGTTCCACTGCCGGTCGTAGTGAAGGTCATGCCAGGTACGGAGTAAGTAAGCCTGTTGTAAAGACCGTTACGGCTGAATGATGCAGCATCACCGGTGAAGTCAAAGAGGTGCTGTGAAGCAAATTCTGCAGCGGCTGCAGCATTGCCCTTCAGGCTCCCGGAATTCTTGGCATAGCCAGTGTAAACTGAGTTGTAGATACCAAGCCAGTAGAACTCATAGAGATCTCCTGCGTTGTCGGTACCGATGACATCGAAATCGGAGTTAGGTCCGATGGCATTGATTCCCCATCTGCCTTCAAAGGAGATCTTGGCCTTACCCTGCTTTCCGCTCTTGGTCGTAATGAGAATTACACCATTGGCACCACGTGCACCGTAAAGTGCAGTGGAAGCAGCGTCCTTCAGGACGGTGATGCTCTCGATATCCTTGCTGTTGAGGGAAGAAAGAGGGTTCGTTCCGTCGATAGCCGGAGCACCATCGATGATGATGAGTGCATTGGAGTTATTGGCGCTTGCAGTACCGATACCACGGATACGGATACCCATATCGAGACCAGGCTGACCGTCAAGGGATGAGGTCTGCAAACCTGCGATCTGTCCTTCGAGAGCACGGGTTACAGAACCCTGTGCCTGAATTTCCAGAGTCTTGTTCTCGACGGTAGAGATGGATCCGGTGAGATCCTTCCTTTTGGCAGTACCGTAAGCCACAACGACTACGTCGTCAAGGAAGTTAGCGTCGTTACTCATCGTCACGTTGATGACGTTCGAAGATCCTACGCGGATCTCCTGGGAAGCGTAACCGATACAGGAGAAGACCAGAACAACGCCCTGCCTTACGTTAGGCAAGGAATAGTTACCGTTGTAGTCCGTCATTGTGCCGGATGTCGTACCTTTGATGAGGACATTGGCTCCGACAAGAGGTTCGCCAGTTTCATCCACCACCTTTCCGGTGATAGTTGACTGGGCGAATGCCCATGCTCCCATTGTGAGGAACACGAGCAATGCCGTGATTAAACGTTTACTCATAAAACAGATTTTAATAATGATGGTATGTAGTGTTATGTTATACGTCAATTCTTTGTTCGCAAAAGTGCATAATCATTTACAAAAGTAAGAAAAATCCGACACATAAGCGAAAAACCCCTTAAATTGTTTTTTGATAAAAGAACTTTGATTATTGATAAGCACTTGGAACGATACTTTTCCACATACAGAAAGAATGCTTATCTTTATGACAATGAAAAAGGGTTGGTATTACGCAGCGGTTCCGGCGATATTGTTCGTTACCCTGCTGTGTTTCAGGCATCACTTATATTATATCGAACAATTCCAATTGTTCATCTGGGACAGGGAATATCTCCTGTCCGGCTTGGGTGCGCCGTCTGGTTTTTCGGCAATTTTTTCTGACTTCCTGACTCAGTTTTACCGCTTTCCGGTAGCAGGACCCCTTATCCATGCAGCCTTGCTCACCTTGGTCACGGCCCTTACCGCAGCCGTGGTCAAGAAGGTCTGCGGCAATGATTCTTTCCTCATCCTGAGCCTCTTGCCTGCAGCATTCGCCCTCGCCGACATCCTGAATACCGATTTCAGGCATTCGGGGCTCATCGCCATGATCCTGATGCTGACGGCCCTTCTACTGGTCGAAAGCATCAAGGACGGGAAGAAGCGTTTCATCTCCTCAATCATAGCAGTAGCAGCTGTATTCTGGCTTGCCGGATCATATTCATTGATCCTTTCTCTCGCCCTGCTGGTTTGCGAAACGAGGAACGGCCTGAGGGCTTCCGCAAAGTACCTCCTGCCTTTGCTTATGGTCCCGGTGCTGGCATGGGGATGCAATTCCGCCGGACTGGTCCCAAGTTTCAAGGGCATCCTGCTACCTCGCAATTACTTCCCATTCCTGGCGGATATTCCTGTCATCCATTGGTTTTCCTGGATTTCCGTACCGCTCACCATCTTGGTGGCCAGGCTGGTTCCGGAAGACTTGAAGGGCAAGTCTGGCACCGTTTCAATGGTTCTCCAAGGCTGTGCCGTACTGGCAATTGCGGTACTGGCGCTGACAGGGATGGACAGGGGCCGTTACGTGTTCGAGGCTGCCGATACGATGGCCAGGAACAAGGACTGGGACAAGATCCTGAAACTCTACAAGAACAACCCCGACTCCAGGAGCGTTGCCCTCATGAAGCTTGTGAACCTTGCGCTTGCCGAAAAAGGAGGATTGGGAGAAGATTTGTTCGAATATTCCCAGAGCGGGTCAGAATGTGTCATTCCTTCACAGGAACTGGACATGGTCTCCACGGGAGTCGGAAGCGAGCTCTACTGGTCGATGGGGCTCCCCGGCCTGTCCCAGAGGATGGCTTTCGAACAGGATATGTATGCTTTCGGAATACACAACCCCCGCGCGCTCCAGAGACTGGTCAGAACCAACCTTGTATATGGGGAATATGCAGTGGCGGAGAAATACATATCCCTGCTGGAGAAGAGCCCGGCCTACCGGCACTGGGCAAAGAAACAGAGGCTCCTCCTGGGCGATGATGCGGCAATGGCGGATGAAGAGCTGGCTGACCTTCGCCGATGCCTTCCGGACACAACTTCCCTGGGTGAAATAGACGGACTGGAGATGGACCTGAGGATGGTGGCCAAGACAAATCCGGCTCACCGGCAGGCTATCCAGTACCTTGAAGCCTTGTTCCTGCTGGACAAGGACATGGGGTCCACGATGGCCATGGTGGAGGAGTTCTATGGGACCGAGGTCCTCCCGAAACTACCGAAGCCTCTCCAGGAGGCAGTGGCCATCGTTGCAGACAGCAATGGGATGAACTGGCAGATGACCAAGTATTCGGTAAGCAACGAGGTCCGGAAGAGCTACCGTAAATTCAACGCGGCCCTGCAAAAAGGTTCAGGGCAGTCCGAATTCGAAGATACATTCTGGTATTATGCGTTTTTCATCAACACTGACGGAAATGAAAACCAGTAGGCTCCGCATATTCATTTATTTCGCAGCGATATTGCTCGCAACCCTCTCCTCCTGCACACCTCAGGACAGGGAATTCCCCTATATATTCCCTGACTACCGCGACATCACCGTCCCGCCTAACATAGCTCCGCTCAACTTCTGCGTGAATGCTAGGAAAGCCACGGCTACCTTCGACAACGGTAGCGAAACCTTCACCCTGAAAGCCCACAAAGGCGTATTCAAGATTCCGGAAAGGAAATGGAAGTCCATGGCCAGGCCGGGTGTGCGGATAAAGGTCGATGTGACGGGCATGGAAACATTCACATGGACGGTGGCCGAAGAAGAAATCGATCCGTACCTCGCCTACCGTCTGATCGATCCATGCTACGAGGCATGGAACGAGTTGGGCTTGTACCAGCGTAACCTTGAGAACTACGACCAGGACGCCATCATCACAAACCGGCAGACAGACAAGAACTGCATGAACTGCCACTCATTCTGTGGCAGGGATCCGGGAAGGATGCTGTTCCACATGCGTGGCAATCACGGCGCCACCTACGTGATCCGCGACGGAGCCATAGAGAAGCTCAACACAAAGACCGACAGTACGATTTCGGCACTGGTATATCCTTCCTGGCATCCTTCGGGAGACTTCGTGGCATTCTCCGTCAACGACACCAGGCAAGCCTTCCATTCACACTCAAGGGACAGGATCGAAGTCTATGACGCCAAGTCCGACGTGGTGGTCTATGATGTGTCCGGACACAATATCATCTCTTGCCCTCAACTCAAGTCTCCGGACAGTTTCGAGACTTTCCCTACCTTCTCCCCGGATGGGAAAACCCTCTATTTCTGCACCGCCGTGAAGCAGGAGATGCCTTCAGAGTACGCCAAGGTGAAGTACAATCTTTGCTCAATCTCTTTCGACTCAGGCACTTGTACATTCGGCACGAAGGTCGATACCTTGTTCAATGCCGAGGCCCTCGGCAAGAGCCTTTCGTTCCCGAGGATCTCCCCGGACGGAAGGTTCATTCTGTTCACCCTGTCCGACTTCGGCAACTTCTCCATCTGGCACAAGAGCGCTGACATCTGGATGATGGACATGGGCACCGGAGAATCCTGGCCGCTCGAAGAGGCCAACAGCGACGATGTGGACAGCTATCATTCCTGGAGTAGCAACGGACGGTGGATAGTGTTCAGCAGCAGGCGCATAGACGGACTGTACACAAGGCCGTACTTTGCATACATAGATGCCGACGGAAAGGCTTCCAAGGCTTTCTGCCTGCCGCAGAAGGACCCTGGATCGTTCTATCGCGACCTCATGAAATCTTACAATATTCCTGAATTCATCAGCGGCAAGGTCACCTTCCCGGAAAGGAAGATAGTCAAAACCGCCCTCGGCGATCCCGGAATCCAGATTAACTACGAATAGCCTATGAGAAAGTCCTTGATCCTCTCCATCCTTCTATCAATCAGTTGTTTCCAGCTCTCAGCCGGGAATCCCGCCAAAGGTGGGCCGGACAAGATGGAATGGTGGAACGAGGCCAAATTCGGAATGTTCGTCCACTGGGGACCATACAGCATGTACGGAGGGGTCTATAAAGGACACCGGCAGCGTTTCGGAGGTGCGGAGTGGATTTTCAACAGGTGCAAGATTCCTTATCTGGAATATCGCGAGAATGCGTCCCACTTCCATCCTGACAAGTTCGATGCCGATTCCCTGGTCCTGCTGGCGAAGAGAGCAGGAATGAAATATCTCGTCTTCACCACTAAGCACCACGACGGTTTTGCGATGTTCCGCAGCGACGCCAGCGAATTCAACATCATTGACTATACCTCCTTCGGGCGCGACATCGTGGACGAAGTAGCCTCGGCATGCAAAAGGCACGGCATCAAACTCGGGTTCTACTATTCCCAGGAACAGGATTGGGGCAACCCCGGCGGAGCCACGGCCAGGAGACCGATAAGCCAAGGCTGGGCTCATCCGGATTCCCTCCTGATCGACGAATATACCAAAACCCACTCCGGCAGTTGGGACGGCTTCCAGCAGATCAGGTCTTTCGAGGAATATTTCAACGAAATTTCCCTTCCGCAGATAAAGGAGCTCCTGGACCGCTATGGGGAAGATATCTCCGTCATATTCTTCGACTATCCTGTCAAAACCTCAAAAGAGCAGGCAGCAAAGGTGATGGACTTGCTTAAGGAGTACCCTCAGATAATCATAAACGACAGGCTCCAGAAGCCGGATTACCCCGGAGATTACAAGACTCCTGAGAACATGGTTCCGAAAGCGGAGGATGTGGAAGGACTGTATTGGGAAAGCTGCATGTCCATCGGCAATTCCTGGGGCTACAAGAGCTGGGACACCAAGTGGAAATCCCCGGCAACGATAGTAAACACCTTGATTTCAATCGCTTCCCTCGGGGGCAACCTGCTGCTGAACGTCGGGCCGGACGGAGAAGGTCTTGTACGGCCGGAGGAATCCGGATGCCTGGAAGAAGTCGGTAAATGGATGGATTCCTTCGGCGGAATCATCTACGGCTCTTCCAGGAGCGGGCTGAAACCTTCATGGGGAAAGATAATCAGGAAGGATGAAGGAAAGAGGACTGTTTTGTATCTTTGTGTGGACAAATGGCCCGAAACCGGAGAACTTGACCTTGAGGGCAGCTGGAAGGTGCGCAGGGCGCATATTCTCCAAAATGGGAAAGCCTTGGCTTTCAAGAATGTTAAAGGCAGACTGATCCTCAAGGTTCCTGAAGAGGCTCCGGAAGTCACACTGGCCGGAACGCCTGTCATTATCAGGCTTGAACTGGCATCCAAGCTCCCTGTGGAACGACTGCACACGAATGCAGCCAAGAGTCTTGGAAACCTTGGGTTGGATGGATAAAATAACTGATAATCAATTAATAACAAGAATATGAAAAAATTCTTCATCGCTTTGGCCTTCTTGGCCGTTTGTACATTTACTCATGCCAATTCTACCGGGCGGCCATCCGAGCCCGGCCGAGTCCATCCTCGCTTCGCTGCGGCTGAGTACGGCCTCAGCTCGGAGGCTGCACCGGTAAAGGAGAGGGCCATCAAGCTTTCCAACGGTAATCATGTCAGCGTACAAGCTTGCGACGACGGAATATTCAGGGTAAGGATTTCCCCGAGGAAGACCTTCGAAGAATCCCTTATGGAGCGCTACGGCTGCATCAAGACCGACTGGCCGGAAGTCAAGACAAAGGAGAATTCAAAGGGTGACGAATGGACCCTATCCACTGAAGGTTATTCCCTGACGGTGAACAAGAAGACGGGGGTTATCTCCGTACGTGACGCCAAAGGAAAGGCTGTGGTACGGGAGATCCGTTTCCTCTCTGACAAGGACAAGCTCACCGCCAACCTGAGAGATGTGGTAAACGAAAAATGGGCGGACCTCCATGTGGTGGCAAATGATGGTGGAATAATAGGCGATGACGAAGGCAAGTTTGCCGAAGTCGACAAAAGGGAGATCCCTGCAGCATCCACAGCCAGTGTAATAAGCATCAGGATGGAAGACGGAGAGCGCTTCTACGGAGGAGGCAGCACCAGCCGCGACCACATCCAGCACAGGGGTGAGATCCTGAGGATGTGGACCACCTACCAGCACACCGAAATCCCGATGCCTTTCATGATGAGTTCCAGGGGTTGGGGAATATACGACAACACCACCCGCAAGAGCTTCTTCGACTTGGGCTGCGTCCAAAAGGACCTGTTCAACATCGTAAACACCTACGACGAGGCCGACTTCTTCATCATGATAGGTGGCGACATGCCGGGAGTCCTGAATGAATATACCACCGTCACCGGCCGTACCTACGTGCTTCCGAAATGGGCCTACGGCCTCTGCTTCGGTCCTAACATGCGCGAAGAGCAGTTCGACATCCTGCACGACGCTGCCATGTTCCGCCAGATAGATGTCCCTTGCGACGTGTTCTGGCTCGAGCCGCAGTGGATGGAGAAACGCTACGACTTCTCCACCGCGAAGAGATGGAACTACGACCGCTTCTCTCCTGAACCATACTGGCTCCAGGACAAATACCCGAAGACCATGCACCACAGGCTCTTCATCGGCAAGCTCCGTTCGATGGGCTTCCATCTCGGACTCTGGCTCTGCGAGGAATATGACCTGAGCATTACCGAGGAAGACATCATCGCCGAGCGAGAAGGACGCGCCACTTCCGGACAGGAACACTGGATGGACCACCTCAAGACCTTCATGGACCAGGGAATCGAGGGCTTCAAGCTCGACCCTGCCCGCACCATAGACAACCACCCGCAGTGGGAATACTACAACGGCCACACCGATGCCGACATGCACAACCTCAACCAGGTCCTGCTGCCTAAGCAGATGGCCGAGCTCGGACGCAACTACAATAACAAGCGCACCTGGCACCACTACTGCGGAGGATGGTCCGGAACCCAGCACTGGACAGCCTCCACTTCAGGAGACAACGGCGGCGGAAAAACCGCCCTCTACGACCAGCTGAACCTTGGAATGAGCGGCTTCCTGAACACTTCCTGCGACGTCATGAGCGTTCCTAGGGAACTGGAGATGCCGAGTCTCCACTTCGGTCTCTTCCTCCCTTGGGTCCAGATCAACAGCTGGTTCTCCATGATGCAGCCGTTCTATTATGCCAAGGAGGAGCAGGATATCTACCGCTTCTATGTGAAGCTGAGATATTCCCTGGCTCCGTACATATATTCAATGGCACTGGAGGCGACTACCAACGGAATGCCTATCGTACGCTCGATGCCCCTGACTTTCCCTGAGGACCGCAAGTGCGATGACATGACCTACCAGTACATGTTCGGACCGAACTTCTGCGTGGGTATATTCACGAACGAAATCTATCTCCCGAAGGGCACTTGGACAGACGCATGGACCGGAGAAAGGATAGTCAGCAAGGGAGAAACCTTTACCAGGGAATATCCTTCTACCCGTGCCGGACTTCTCTTCATCCGCGAAGGAGCCATCATCCCGACACAGCCGGACGTGCCGTTCCTCGGCACCCGTCCTTTCCAGGAGCTGACCCTGAAGGTCTATCCTAAGGGTGACTCTTCCTTCAGGATGTTCGACGACGACGGAGAGACCTACGGTTACGAGAAGGGCCGGATGACATCCACCCTATTCGAATGCCACGAGAAGGGCGGCCAGGTCAGGATCGTGGTCAATCCCGTAGAGGGAACCTTCGAGGGTGCTCCTGCGCAGAGGAAGTATTCTTTCGCCGTCCAGAATGACGGCAAGGCTTCAGAGGTATCCGTCGGCGGCAAGGCTGTGGATGACTGGACTTACGAGGACGGAATGATCCGCTTCTCCCTTCCTGCAGTAGCCGTCTCCGAAAAAGTTGTCATCGACATCAAGTAAGAATATGAAAAGACTCATAATCATCTTCCTGACGTTTATCCTGGCGGTTTCGTGCACCAGGAAGGACTGGCACGACACTTCCCTGCCGGCGTCCGAAAGGGCCAGACTCCTGCTGAAGGAAATGACTCTGGAAGAGAAGGTAGGCCAGATGTGCCAGTACGTAGCTCCTTGCTACGTTCCTCCGGGGCAGGGCTCCCCTTACAAGAACATAGACGCTACCGACGAGAATCTCGGCAACAAGGACCTGGCGGACAAGATCCGCAGGGGCGAAGTCGGATCCTTCCTGCACTGCCTCACTCCGAAGGAAGCAGGGGCCCTGCAGGAACTCGCCCAGGAGAGCAGGCTTAAGATACCTCTCCTGATCGGAATCGATGCAATCCACGGAAATGCCCTGATAGAAGGCTGCACGGTGTACCCTACGAACATCAACCTGGCCTCGACATTCAATCC
>JBGVAE010000121.1:0-7620 GCA_045224215.1 Candidatus Cryptobacteroides sp.
TTTTGAGGCCGTAAAGCCGTGAATATGAATAAATTAAAGTTTAACCAATAAAATCGAGATCCATTTTTATTTGGATTTCAACTGGAATGTGACAATGAAGAAATATCTCATCTCACTCCTTCTCATTCTCCTGGTTTCGCCTGCTATCTCAAAGGTACTGGCAAGGAAGGTGACCATCATGGCCCATGACGCAAGGATCACCTGGATCGGAAGGACAGCAGTGGACGAAGGGTCGGTATCATTCGACTGGACCGGGACATATGCAAGGATTGCCTTTGCCGGGAACAAACTAAGTTTCAGGGTTTCCGACACGAAGAAGAACTACTACAACGTATGGCTCGACAGCGAGATGGACGCTGCCCCGGACAAAGTCCTGACCGTCTGCGGACAGGACACCACCATAGTCATATTCAGTGAACAGGAAATCAGAAACAAAGGGCCGCACAAGGTAATCATCCAGAAGCGCACTGAAGGCGAGCAGGGCAAGACCACCGTACACACTTTCACCACCAACGGAGAGTTTATGCAGGCGGAAGCCCCGAAGGAAAGGATCATAGAGTTCATAGGTGACTCCTACACTTGCGGCTATGGGACAGAAGCCTTGTATACGGAGCGATTCTCCCCTGAAACCGAGAATCAGAACCTCACATACGCCTGCGAGTCAGCCCGCTATTTCGGAGCTGACCAGATAGTGATAGCCCATTCAGGAATGGGAATCTCACGCAACTACAACGGGAGCCTTGACGGAGACCACATGCCGGACCGCTACACTCAGACGTTCGACAGCGACAAGAGCCTCAGATGGGACGCGGCAGCCTCCTGCCTGAAACCGGGCATCACCGTCATCTACCTGGGCACCAACGACTTCTCAAGGAATATGCAGCCTTCCAAGAGGCATTTCACTCGCAACTACATCAAATTGCTGAATGAGATCAAGGAATATTACGGCGAAACCCACCCTATACTCTGCATAGCGCCGAAGCATGACCGGGTCATACATGAATACATCAACGATGCAATCCAGGCCAGCGGACTTGAAAACGTCCATTTCGTAGGCCTGGCGTCCTCCCTCCACAACGACAAGGAAGACATGGGCGCAGACGGGCATCCGAACTATTCCGGCCACACCAAACTGGCATATAGCGTAATACCTTACATCTCCACCGTTACCGGTTGGGAGATGAGCGGAAAGGAAGTGAAATAACACCAAATACAATGAAAACAGGAAAGAAAATTCTACTCTGGACCATTCTGGGTCTCATCGTCGCATTCGCGATATTCTTCTATTTCAGGTTCTACTTCGTCTTCGGAGACGGAGTCAAGGCTGGGGAACTCAATCAGTTCACCTACAAGGGTTATGTCTGGAAGACCTATGAAGGAAAACTCATCCAGGCCGGGTTCAAAGGCTCCCCGAAGACGGGCGGAGCTACGATCGAGTCCTACATCTTCGATTTCTCCGTTGCGGACGAGGAGGTTGCCAACGAGCTCATGCACCTCGGAGGCAAGAACGTGGAACTCCACTACAAGGAGTACCTTGGTGCCCTTCCGTGGAGAGGAATGCAGAAGCATATAGTAGACAAGGTAATTTCTTCATCTTCAACTGATTCAGAATGGTCAGGAAGCTTTTGACAATCTTTATGCTGTCCCTGCCGGTGGCAGCGGCGGCACAGACAGGCATAGTCGCCTCCCATCCTGCAAACAATGAAGGCAGGATGCTCACGATGGAAGAAGCCGTACTCGGAAGGAACACCCGTCCTGACAACGTGTACGCCATGTGGGTAAATAACGACACTTACGTCATAAGGCAAGGGGGGAAATGGATGAACGCCGATTTCGCTAGCGGAAATCTCACGGAATATTCCCCTGAAAAGATAGGGATAGCCATCCCGCAGGAGGCTGCCGGAGTGGAACGCAGCACTTCCGGAGCCTTCGCATACACCAAAGGGAACAGCCTCTTCATCAACGACGGCACCGAGGTCTGCGTTGCCCGCAGCGAAGACGACCGGATCGTCTACGGTCAGTCCGTGAGCCGCGATGAGTTCGGCATCTCAGGGGGCATATTCTGGTCTCCGAAGGGTTCCAGGCTGGCTTTCTACCGCAAGGACAACAGCCGGGTGACAGACTTCCCTCTCCTGGACATCACCACCAGGACCGGGACCCTGAAGAACATAAAGTACCCGATGAACGGAATGGAAAGCGAGGAAATCAGGCTCGGAATATATAACGTCGCCACGAAGCAGACCGCCTGGTGCGATGTGAGCGATTTCGGTTACGACCGCTACCTCACCAACATCAGTTGGACTCCTGACGAGAAATACGTGATCATCCAGGTACTGGACCGCACCCAGAAACACATGAAGATGAACATGTACCGTGCGGACAACGGAGCTTTCGTAAGGACACTCCTGACCGAAGACAACGGCAGGTACGTGGAGCCTCTCGATCCCGTATGGTTCCTGAAGGGGACATATTCATTCATCTACAGGACGAACAACCGCGACGGCTACCGCAACCTCTACCTCTGCGACACTCTTGGGAACGTACGTCGGATCACCAGCGTCGATGCGGATGTCGCGTACCTCGGTAACGATGGAAAGGATGTTTATTACACTTCCGCCGAAGTCTCCCCTGTCGAGAATCACCTCTTCAAGGTCAACGTGTCCTTGAAAGGGAGAAGGGCTCCTTCAGGCAATGTCAACTCTTTCAAGTTCGGCACTCCTGCAAGGCTCACGAGCGAGGAAGGATGGCACGACATCTCCCTCAGCGAAGACTGCAAGAAGTTCATCGATTCCTTCAGCAGTTTCAACGTACCTCAGGTCACCAACCTCAAGACCACTGGGGGCAAACTCATCCGCAACCTCAACATCGCCTCCGACCCTCTCTCCCAGTTCAAGACCGGCAAGGCGGTCCTGGGAACGGTCAAGAGTGCAGACGGGCGGTATGACAACTGGTACAGGATGTTCTTCCCTCCTGATTTCGATGCTTCTAAGAAATATCCCGTAATCCTCTACGTCTACGGAGGTCCTCACTCCCAGATGGTTCAGGACAGCTGGCTAGGCCAGGTCCGGATGTGGGAGATGCTCATGGCACAGAAGGGCTACATCGTCTATGTGCAGGACAACCGTGGCACACAGAACCGGGGTGCAGAATACGAAATGGCAATACACCGCCAGTGCGGACAGTGCGAGATGGCCGACCAGATGGTCGGAATCAACATGCTGAAGTCCCTTCCTTTCGTCGATTCCGACAGGATCGGAGTCCACGGCTGGAGCTACGGCGGATTCATGACAATTTCACTGATGACCAACTACCCAGAGACCTTCAAGGTTGGAGTCGCCGGAGGTCCTGTGATCGACTGGAAGTGGTACGAAGTGATGTACGGCGAACGCTACATGGACACCGAAGATACCAATCCTGAAGGCTTCGCCAAGACCAGCCTCATCGGCCGGGCAAAAGACCTCAAAGGCAAGCTTCTGATCTGCCAGGGTGCCATCGACAACACTGTGGTGTGGGAGCACAGCCTCAGCTTCGTGCAGAAATGCATCGAG
Source organism: Candidatus Cryptobacteroides sp. (assembly GCA_045224215.1). GTDB lineage: Bacteria > Bacteroidota > Bacteroidia > Bacteroidales > UBA932 > Cryptobacteroides. Next base: position 3,549 of record JBGVAE010000121.1, read on the forward strand.
GAAGGAGTGCAACTGGACTATTTCCCATATCCGCGCTCTGAACACAACGTGATGGGAATATGGAGGATCCACCTTATGGACAAGGTCACTGAATATTTCGATGCGAACCTCTAAAGGGTGCCGAGGAGATTGCAAATCAACACTCCAAGGTAATTACCTACGGCATAACCGACAACACCTATGGCGAGTCCCGGAGCGAGGACTCGCTTGTTGTTCATGGAGGCGGCTATCATCGGCACGAAAGGCGGAGAATTGATGTATGTCACCGAGGCTATGACTGCGGTATCGGCATCAACATTGAAAACCTTCGCCGAGAGGACCTGGAGAGTCAGGGAAACCACTTCCATGAAGAACAGGAAACCTACAATGTACAGGGCACCGGAGAAATCCATAGCCCTCACGTTCGCCATCGAAGCCACCACGATACTGAAAATATATATCAGGTACATTCCGGCTTCATAGCTGTACTTGATCCGGCGGACAGGTTTGATGAAGGATGCTGCAATGCTGAACGTGGTCGCTGAAAGGATGAACCACATCATGAAAGTGCCCGGAATCAGTTTCGAAAGCCCTACTGCCAATCCGGCCGAGATTCCCACGATCAACAGCGTGGCCCCGAGCAGTTTCAACAACTCCAGGATGCCTTCCTTGGACCACATCCCCTCGTAAGGATTCTTCATCCTGTCACTTTCAATCTGGGCACGGACCTGTTCAGCATCATTGCTGTTGACATCCAATGTCTTTACCGGCAGGATCTTGCGAGCCCAGCGGATACCGAAGGCCATGATGAACACCAGGTAGGTGAAAGACACCATCATGTCGTAGGTGTTCAACAAGGCATATTGCTGACCGTCCACTCCGAGCATCTTGCTTACTGCAGCCATATTCACGGTTCCTCCTGTAAGGCAGGCAGTGTACATACCTGCAATCTTCGGAGCATCAGGGATATGCTTGGCAAAGATAGGGTAGCCCGCTACTACCGCGATGACCACTGCCAGAAGTCCTGTGATCATCGCGATAAGCTGGTCCTTGGTATCCCCTTTCCTGTATGTGAAGGAAAAGAGGATCATCGGGATTGCCATCGGAATCAGGACGGATGAGAAATTGTTCTGGAATTTCAGGAGAGAATCGCCCTCAGGAGTGCCCGAAACAGGGAATACTCCCAGGTTAGCGATGATGGCCCCGAGGAAATACAAGATCAGGATCGGACCTATCTTGTCCATCCACCTCCATCTCCTGCATCCGTACAGTACAGCTGCCGGAGCAAGGAGATAGAAAAGGACTAGTATTATTTTCAGGAACATTTATTCGGAAATCGGTTCGTACCTAGGAGCAAGAGACTTCATGCAGATCCAGCCGATCAGATATGCAAAAGCACAGTAGCAGAAGATGATGAAGTAACCTGCAGGCTTGCCCTGGAAGCCCAGGAAGGTCATCCCGGTCTTGTCTGCATAATCAAACAGCCGGCCGGCTACCTGCTGGAAGAAGAATGAGGAAAGACCTGCAGCGAGACCGCATACTCCGGTGATGGTAGCAGAAGCGCTCTTAGGGAACAGATCGGTACCGACGGTGTACATGTTGGCAGACCAGCTCTGGTGAGCAGCACCTGCGAGTCCGATGCAAAGGATCGGAAGCCAAGGAGTGAGTTTGCCGAGCGGCTGGGCGAAGAGCACCACGAGAGGAATGAAAGCGAATATAAGCATGGCCCTCAAGCGGCAGGCATACGGGTTCTTCCCGGTCTTGTTCATGAATATCGTAGGGAGCTTTCCTCCGAAGATGGAAAGCATCGTGATCAGGTAGAGGGTGAATATGAGGGCCATTCCGAGAGGATCGGAAGTCTTGATTCCAAATGTCGCATTGAGATATGAAGGAGTCCAGAAGAGGAAGAACCACCATACTCCGTCGGTGAGGAACCTTGCGAGGATGAAAGCCCAGGCTTCCTTGTGCTTGAGCACCTGGCCGAGGGACATTTTCTTTTTCTTTTCATTGGCCTCGTCTTCTGCCTGCTTCTTTGCAAATTCAGCATCTGCAATCGCATCCTGCTCGATATAGGCGAGCTCAGCTGCATTGACCATCTTGTTCTCGGAAGGCTTCTTGTAAACGAATATCCAGAAACCCATCCATATGAAGCCAAGGGCACCGATGATGATGAAAGCCATCTCCCAGCCACACTTCGCAGCTATGACAGGAATAGTCAGAGGAGCTATCAGGGCACCGATGGAAGAGCCTGAATTGAAGATGGAGGTTGCGAAAGCCCTGTCCTTCTTCGGGAAATATTCAGCTGTCGCCTTGATTGCTGACGGGAAGTTCCCTCCCTCGCCAATCGCCAGTATGGCACGGGCGAACATGAACATGTACATACTGAAGGTCGAAATCATCAAGGCTGCATCGCCGGTGGCATTCAGCAGTTCCAGCCTCGAGGAAGCTCCTACGTGGTGTTCGGTGGCGATCCCGCAGATTGCGTGGAGGCAGGCGCCCATGGACCAGACAGCGATTGAAACGGCGTAGCCTTTCTTGGTGCCAAGTTTGTCCACTATACGTCCCGCGAAAAGCTGGGCGAAGGCATAGACGATGGCGAACACTGAAGTGATGTTTCCGTAAATAGTGTCATTCCAGTGGAATTCAGGCTTGATGAACTCATCCCATGTAAGGGAAAGCACTTGCCTGTCCAGGTAGTTGACCGTCGTTGCGATGAAAATCATCGCGCAGATCACCCACCTGTAGTTGGTCATTTTTTCTTTGTTCATATTATGGATATCTGTTGTTATCAGTTTCAGGATTGCATTTCAACAAATATACGAATATTCATAAAAAAACATTACATTTGTGAGAAGTGTATAGAAGACAACTTTTTATCAATAATCTAAAACTCATTCAACATGGCACTTTCACTTACTGACATCATCAAGCAGCAGGTTTCTTCTGCAACAGGAAATGTTGAGATTCCTTCGGAACTCAAGAACCAGGTTCTCGGCGGGCTTTCCGATTCAATCCTCGGTAGTCTCACACAGACCGCTACCAAGGCTGGCGGTATCGACCAGATCAAGGAACTCCTCACCGGCAAGGTAGCTGCCGCCAGCAGCCCTGTTACCCAGCTCGCAGGAAACCTCTTCTCCAACAACATCCTTAAGAACCTCAATCTCGGTTCCGTCCTCGGCAGCAAGCTCTCCGGCCTGATCCCTTCGATCCTGGGCAACCTCGGCGGCTTCCTTAAGGACAAGGATGGTGACGGAGACATCGACCTCAACGACATCCTTCTTTCTCTCGGTGGCTCCGGCCTTGGCGCCAGCATCGCAAAGACAGCAGGCAAGAGCGTCCTCAAGAACGTTCTCGGAGGACTCTTCAAGAAGTAATACGCTTGATAGGAAAAAAAAGAAGAGGGTGCCCAAAAAGTCAAGATGACTTGAGGTCGCCCTCTTTTGTTGCGCTTGTGTTTGATACTTGAAGGAGGAAGGGAGATACCCTCCCGGAGGACTCCGTTCCGCTGCGCTCCACTCCGGCCCCTCCCATTGTCTCCTGCGTCCCCGCCAGGGCGGGAACTTGTATCCAACGGGCCCCTCCCCCTGCCCGTGTCCGAGGGTGGACACGCCTCCGGGAGGGTATCTCCCTTCCTCTTGACGTGCCCATAAAAATATAGCTATTCTTTTGATAATCAAAAGGAATAGCCATTGCTTTTGTCAATGATTATGACTATCTTTTTCTTGCACCTAAAAACAATCAAACATTGACATCAAGCATGGCAAAGGTGGTCTATAAATCTTACAATCGCAACGAGGGGAGCCTCTTTCCCGTGTATCTTTCCGACATGGTGCCGGCCGAGCACCCCGCCCGGGTGAAATCGCAAGAGCGGCCCATAACAACTGAGCCGGTAGCCGCCAGGCTCACGAAAACGTGCGAAACAAACGCAGCCTGATGCCGTTGGGATGGGGATGGGGTGTCCGGGGGCTTGTCCACCCCCGGACAAGCATAGGGGGAGGGGCCCGACGGATACAAGTTCCGCGTAGCGGGACGAAGGAGACGTTGGGAGGGGCCGGAGTGGAGCGTAGCGGAACGGAGTCCCCCGGACACCCCA
>JBGVAE010000122.1:0-13925 GCA_045224215.1 Candidatus Cryptobacteroides sp.
ATGACGGTGCATGGAATATTTTTTCCATCAGCACCGAAAACGGAAGTCATTCCGATTTTCTTTCCAATTAATCCAGGCATTGGTTTGATTAATTAATTGTAACTTAATAATTTACATTATTCCGCACAAATTTGCGGGCTGCAAATGTACGAAAATAATTTCAATTAACAAAGTTTTCAACAAGCCTAATGCCTAATAATCAGCAATAAAGGTTAGCGGAAATCTTCGTATCCCGGCATACCGAGGCCGGAGATGAAATCCTTGAATTGCTTGTCTTCGCGAGGGCAGATCAGAAGGGCGTCTTCGGTGTCGATGACGAGGTAATCCTTCAAGCCCTTGATGGCATAGATTTTCTTTTTGTTCTCCGTGATCACAAGATTGTCCTTATCCTCCCTCATCAAGCTCTTGGAGACATTGCTGGCATTCCCGGCAGGGTCTTTCCTGTCGATCATCTGGAACAAGGCCTCCCAGTTGTCGATGTCATACCATCCGAAGTTGCCGGGATAGAGCCATGCCTTGTCAGTCTTTTCCATCACGGCGTAGTCGATGGATATTTTCGGGCAGTCCGTATACGCCTTTTCAAGGAATTCCCTCTGGGAAGGAGTTCCCAGCATGGACTCCCAACCCCTGAACACGGAGGTTACATCAGGAATATATTTCTCCATTTCCTCCTTTATCAGGGAAGCCCTCCATACGAATATTCCTGAATTCCAATAGAATTCCTCGCTGTTGCAGAAGACCTCGGCAAGAGCCCTGTCAGGCTTTTCTACAAAGGTTTTCACTTTAAGAGGCCGGTCGGCGTCTGCAGTAGCCTTGCCACCCTTCACCTGGATATAGCCATAACTAGTGTCCGGATGGTCCGGAAGGATTCCGACGGTCATGAGGACTTTGTTCTTTTCGGCATATTCCATCACATTGTCCATGACCTCGCAAAAAAGATTGGCATCACGGATTATGTGGTCGGCAGGGGTAGCCACGATCGTGGCTTCCGGATTCCTACGGAGCACCTCATAGGTGGAATATGCTATGCAAGGGGCCGTATTGCGGCTGTAAGGTTCCAGGAGAAGGTTCTCAAGGGGAAGTTCCGGAATCTGCTCACGGACGATTTCTCCAAACCTGGAAAGGGTGACTACCAGGATGTTATCTTTGGGAACCAATCTCGAAAAACGTTCATAAGTCATTCGTACAAAAGACTTTCCGGTTCCAGCAATATCAAGGAACTGTTTCGGGCGGGATTCCCTGCTTATGGGCCAGAAACGATTCGTCGTTCCTCCGGCCATTATAACGCAATATCTGTTATCATTCATATGGTTTGTATTCTTTTCGTCACACATAAACGGGAAGGAAGGCTTGCGGAAACCATTCCACTTTCTCTTCTCCGCCGTCGAAAGTCACTGCGACAACGTCGAAACTGACCTCCAGATCCCCTCTGAGCCGCTGGTCCTTGGACCCGTTCAGATACTTGAGCGCAGCCGCCACGACCTTTCTCTGCTTGGATGGTGTCACGTTCTCTTCCGGGGCCACCGCCACGGGAGCCACACGACTCTTTACCTCTACAAAATGTACACCGTTCCCGTCAAGCGTAATTATGTCTATTTCAAGGTGTCCGCACCGATAATTCCGGTCGATTACCTGCTGTCCCCTGCCTGCGAGGAAACGGCATGCCACCTCCTCTCCTCTGCGGCCGATCTGCATCCTTGCCGAAGGGCCATTCCGTTTGTCTCCCATAGTTCAATATTTTAAAACTGGCTTTCGCCGTTGTCATTCAAAGGTGACTATCGTCACTCCGCTTCCCCCGAACTGTATATGCTCGTCATGGACGGATTTGATTCCAGGAATCGTCCGCAGATACTTCTGCAGTTCATCCCTCAACGCCCCGGTTCCTTTGCCGTGGATGATCCTTACGGAACCGACGGAGAGCATCATTGCATCGTCTATGTAGTGGATCACGATGTCTATGGCATCGGAAACCCTTTCTCCACGGACATCAAGTTCAGGTGAGAATCTAAGGCGGCGCTCCCTCAAACCTGAATCGTCACTCACGGCACGAGGCTTGACAGAACTCTTCTGTGCTGCCTTGTATTCATTGGATGAAATACGTTCCACCTTGTCCAGGGCCATCTTGCTGGTAATATTCCCGATAGCCACAGACACGGACTTGTTGGAAACACGCACTATCTCTCCGACCATTCCGTTGTCTTTCACCCTGACCTTCTCCCCGACCTTCAAAGGGCCTCCGCGGAATACTTCCTGGACCATCTCGTCCGGTGTTTCCTTGGATGATGGTTTCCTGCCTTTGCGGGCTTCCTGGCGGGCCTTCCTCTCGGAAAGCTGCTTAAGCTTCTTGTCTATGTAGTCGTCGTGGTTCTTCTGCTCGTTCTCTTTCCGGGCCTGAAGGGCAGAAACGAATTCCTGAAGGTTCTTCCTCGCATCGGAAGTTTTCTCCTTGTCTGCCTGGGATTCCTTGATGGTGCGGATGGTGTTCTCAACCGTCTTGTTGGCACCGAGGACTATCTCTTCAGCCTGTTTCTTGGCTTCGTCGAGAATCTCCTTCCTGGTCTGCTTTATGCCTTCCAGCTCTTTCTGGTAGCGGTCCGTGATGCTGTCCAGGGTCTTGTCCGTGGCCCGGATCTTCTGGAGCTTTTCGTCCAGGGCGCGTCGGCTGCGGACTATCTTTCGCAGGTTGCGTTCCATCCCGACGAACTCGTCGCCTGCACGGTTCTCGGCATCCTTGACTATGGTCTCCGGTAGTCCCATTTTCCTCGCCAGTTCAAAGGCGAACGAGTTCCCAGGGAGGCCTATATCCAACTGGAACAAAGGCTGGATCCTGGCCGCATCGAACTGCATGGCTCCGTTGATCACTCCGGTCTCCGAACCGGATGCATAAAGCTTGAGGTTGGTGTAATGGGTAGTGATCACCCCGTAAACTCCCCGCTTGTCCATTTCACTGAGAATGGCCTCCGCAATTGCTCCTCCGGCCGTAGGTTCGGTTCCGGAACCGAATTCATCGATCAGGATGAGTGTCTTCCCGTCCGCTTCCTTCAACATGGATTTCATGTCTTCGAGGAAGGAACTGTAAGTAGAAAGGTCGTTCTCGATGTTCTGGTCGTCTCCTATGCTGACCATGATCCTGTCGAATACCGGAAGTTCCGAAGTCTCTGAAGTAGGAACCAGCATTCCCCATTGGAACATGTACTGGAGAAGACCCGTAGTCTTCAGGCAGACTGACTTGCCTCCTGCGTTAGGACCCGAAATGAGAAGGATATGCTTGGCCGGCGTAAGCCGGACAGTGATAGGCACGATGTTCCTCTTTTCCCTGGCAAGGGCCTTTTCAAGCAGCGGATGGCGGGCTTTGCGGAGATTCATTTCACCGTCCTGTGAGATGATAGGCATTCCTGCCTTGAAATCCAGGGACACCTGGGCCTTGGCCACAAGGAAATCTATTTCTCCGATATATTCTGCAGAAGCGATGAGATCCGGTACATACGGGCGCACAAAGTCACTGAATGCCGCCAGGATTCTCTGTATTTCAATAAGTTCCTCTGACCTTAAAGTGAATATCTCGTTTTCCAGCTCCACGATTTCCGCCGGTTCCACGAATGCCGTCTTGCCGGTGGAAGATGTATCATATACGAAACCCGGAAGTTTCTTTTTGGAAGAACTGTTGACCGGAATCAGGAGCTTCCCGTCTCGTACCGAAAGGCCTGCATCGGCTTCTGCTATGCCGTCGGCCTGGGCCTGTTTGAGAATCGCGTTGGCTCGTTTGGAAATGGCTCCTTCCTTGGATTTCAATGAGCGACGTATCTGGAGAAGGTTGTCCGAAGCCGTATCCTTCACATCGCCGTACTTGTCGAGGATGAGATCTATCCTCCTCTGCACCTCCGGGAAGCTCATCACGGGTGCAGAAAAGCGCTTCAGGTTAGGATAGACTCCGTCCTTCGTGGCCATGAAGAAGTTGGTCAAACGACGGACGGTCTCGACCATGGTACGCAACTTTCCTAAAGAAAGCAGGTCGATGTTGTATCCCGTGTTCTCCAGAGGTTTGAGGAAAGAAAGGCAATCGATGTAGCCGTTGGTCGGGAAATTCTCCTCGAACATCATGATGAGACGCATCTCATCAGTCATGACCAGGCGCCTGGAAATCTCCTTGGCGTCTGTGCTGAAAGTCTCCCCGGCAACACGGGCGACGGCATATTCAGTGGAGCATTTGTCGGCTATCATCGACCGTATCCGGTCGAAGCCCAGCTTGCCTTCAAGCCTCCTGTCCGTCTCTTGCCCCTCCATATTCCTAAACCTTTTCTTCCTGGGTTTCCGTTACGGTTCCAAGCTGGAGCTTCAACTCGTTGATATTGCCGATTCTGGTGAGTTCACCGCCACGGACGAAAGAGATTCCTCCTGTTTCTTCGGAAACCACGATAACGTCGGCATCCGTGTCCTCTGTTATTCCAATGGCAGCCTTGTGGCGCATTCCATAGCTTGCAGGAATATCTGTCCTCTGGGTGATAGGAAGGGTGCAGCGTGCGGCCTGGATCCTGTCCCTTTCAATGATCATCGCCCCGTCATGAAGCGGGGAATTCTTGAAGAAGATGTTCATGATCAGTCTCCTGGACACCTTGGCGTCCACCATGTCCCCGGTTTCGGCAATATAGTCGAGGGAATCTTTCCTCGGGAGGACTATCAGGGCACCGGTCTTGTCGGCCGACATGGCCCTGCAGGCCTCTGCAATCTCGTTCACGGTCTCGCTGCCCATCTTGATCTCCTGGGATCCGAAAAGCTTCCCGAGAAAGTCCTTGCCCTTGCGGGCGACTCCGTAACGGGACCCCAGCCTCATCAGGAAATGCCTTACCTCCGGCTGGAATATGATGATGAGAGCAAGCACACCGACATCGATGAAGGTGCCGAGGATGGCGTTCATCAGTTTCATGTTGAATGCCGCCACAACAACCCTGAGCACGAAGAGCAGGATGATTGCAATGAATATGTTCATGGCAGACGAACCCCTGATCCACCTGAATACAAAGTAGATCAAGGCCGCCACCATCAGGATGTCGATGATGTCGGCGAAGGAAAGGTTGAGAAAGCCGAATATATTCAACAACAGCATAGCCGACAAAATTACTAAAAATTGCTTACATATTCCTGGTTATCCTGGCGCCCAGAGCATTGAGTCGAACGTCAATGTCCTCATAACCGCGGTCTATCTGCTCTATGTTGCCGATTTCGCTGGTCCCACCAGCCGACATAGCTGCCAGCAGAAGGGCTATACCGGCACGGATGTCCGGGGAAAGCATCTTTCCGGCACGGAGGCGGAATTTGCGGTCGTGACCGATAACCACGGCCCTGTGTGGGTCACAGAGGATGATCTGCGCTCCCATGTCGATCAGGCGGTCCACGAAGAACAACCTGCTCTCGAACATCTTCTGATGGATCAGGACGCTGCCCTTGCACTGGGTTGCCACCACAAGGAACACGCTGAGCAAGTCTGGGGTGAGTCCCGGCCAAGGAGCGTCCGCAATGGTCATTATGGAGCCGTCCATGAAGGACTCGATCTCATAGCTGTCCTGGCGCGGAACGAAGATGTCGTCTCCTTGCTGCTCGAGCTTGACACCAATCCTTCTGAAACTTTCCGGGATGATTCCGAGGTTGGAATATGAGGTGTCCTTGATGGTGATCTCACTCTGCGTGATGGCTGCCATTCCGATGAAGCTACCCACTTCGATCATGTCCGGAAGTATCTTGTGTTCAGCACCATGCAGACGATCTACTCCGTGGATGGTGAGAAGGTTAGAGCCTATTCCTTCGATGTCGGCACCCATGGCTACGAGCAGGCGGCTGAGCTGCTGGATGTAAGGCTCGCAAGCTGCATTGTAGATCGTGGTCTTGCCGGAAGCGAGGGAAGCAGCCATGAGTATGTTGGCTGTTCCGGTCACCGAAGCCTCGTCCAGAAGCATGTACTTGCCTTCGAGTCTCCTTCCTTCCGGAAGAGAAAGATGGAAGGCCCTCAACTTTTCGTCATATGAGAGCTTGGCTCCCAGGTTCATGAGGCCGGCGATGTGGGTATCGACCCTCCTGCGGCCGATCTTGTCCCCTCCCGGCTTCGGGAAAAACACTTCCCCGAATCGGGCCAGAAGCGGTCCGGCCACCATTACCGATCCCCTCAACCTGGAACATTTCCTCACAAACTCTTCACTGAATACGAAATTCCTGTCCAGGTTGTCAGCCTTGAAGGAAAACTTGCCTTTCTCCAAACGTTCGACCTTGACTCCCATGCTCTTGAAAAGATCGATGAGATTCTTGACGTCAAGTATGTCCGGCACATTGGATATTACGACCTCCTCTTCGGTGAGAAGGACTGCGCTGATCACTTCCAGGGCCTCGTTCTTGGCTCCTTGCGGCTTTATGGAGCCACTGAGGGTATGCCCTCCTTCTATGATGAATGAACTCATTTTGAACTCGGTACGTGTTCGACCTCGGGACTGAGTTCCACTCCGAAACGGTCCCTTACCGAACTGATTATCTTGTTTTCAAGTGTTATTATCTCTTCTGGAGAAGCCTTGCCGGTCAGGTTGACCAGGACAAGCGGCTGGCTGTGCCACACGCCTGCATTGCCATCCCGGAAACCTTTCCATCCGCATTTGTCTATCAGCCAGGCTGCCGGAATCTTCACCAGCCCGCCTTCAGGAAAATGAGGGACTGGTCCGAGGCCTTCCTTCATAGCCACCTCTTCTACCCGGGAATAGACTTCATTGCTGACGAAAGGGTTACGGAAGAAGCTGCCTGCGCTCCCTGTCTCCTTCGGATCCGGAAGCTTTCCCTCGCGGATGGATATTACCAGATCGCGCATCTTCTTAGGCGTCAGCCTGTTCCCCTCGACCACATCGGCTCCATAAGCCATGAAGGCAGATTCCCGTACGTGCCCGTAATCCAGGACAGGGGAATATTCCCTGGTCAGGTTGAACTTTACGGCCGTCACTATGAAGCGCCCTTTGCCTTCGTGCTTGAAGAATGAGTCGCGGTAGGCGTAGTTGCACTTTTCGACAGGGAAGGTCACCATCGAGCGAGTCAAGGTGTCGTAACATTCGACTTCCTTGATTATTTCTCCAACCTCCCTGCCATAGGCCCCGATGTTCTGGACTGCCGAAGCTCCGACTTCCCCGGGAATGAGGGACAGGTTCTCAGGACCCCACAATCCTTCCTCCGCGCACCAACCGCAGAAGTCATCGAATATTACTCCGGCTCCCACCCGGACGCCGTCATCCGCTTTCTCGATGAACTTGATCGCAGAGTGCAGGATTGTCCCTGGGAAATCTCCGGTGAAAAGAAGGTTGCTGCCTCCGCCTATATGGAAGAAAGGCTGCGGGAAATCTTCCTCCCGGGAATATATGTAATCAAGCTCCTCCAGGGAGCCATATTCAATGAAACACGCCGCTTTCACGTCCATTCCGAACGTGTTGAAACGGCGTAATCCTGAGTCTCTTGTGATGTTCATCATCACAAAGATAAGAATTAATTCTTCTTGTGGACCAAGTTTATCAGCAAGCTTCCGAGCAATCCTGCACAGAGCGATCCCATCAGCACGGCCACCTTGCCCATGTCACGGAGCCTGGACATGATTTCAGGGGCCTGTTCTCCGAAGGAGAGGGTGTCCACGAATATCGACATGGTGAATCCGATACCTCCGAGACAGGCAACCGCGATGAGCATCTTCCAGGTAGCATTGGCCGGCATTTCTCCGAGATGGAGCTTGACAGCGATGAAGCTGGCGAGCGAGATTCCCAGAGGCTTTCCGATAAGCAGACCGAGGAATATTCCCATGCTCACGCTGCCCAGTGTCGGGTCGATGTGGAAGACATTGAAATAGGAAACGTCAGGGATTTCCACACCGGCATTTGCCAGGGCGAAGAGCGGCATGATCAGGAAATTGACCCAAGGTCCGAGGACGTGCTCGAGACGGTAGCTCATAGGGATGGATCCCTTGGAAATGGCTGCGAGCCTCCTGAGGCAATGCCTCTGCGGGCCGTTCGGGAATTCCAGGGACGTGGTCTCTATGGAATTGTAGTCATTGAGCCTCTGGATGTACTGGAGCCTCTTCCTGTGGAAATATGCTTCGTTGTAGCGAGGGGTCATAGGCACCAGGAAGGCCATTACGACTCCGGACATCGTGGAATGGATTCCGGAATAGTAGAACAGGGCCCAGATGATCATGCCCGGCACGAAATAGAACCATCCGCGTTTCTCTCCAAGCTTGTTCATCAGAAGGATCAAGAGGATCAGTACGATGGCGACGCTCAGGAGGCCGAAATTGATGGATCCTCCGTAGAATATGGCCACCACAAGGATGGCGATGAGGTCGTCGGCGATAGCCAGTGCCGTCAGGAACACCTTCAGAGACACCGGAACCTTGTCTCCCAGGATCGAAAGGATACCAACGGCGAAAGCAATGTCGGTTGCAGTAGGAATACCCCAGCCTGAAGAAGCGGCGGTGCCGTGGTTGACGAAAGCATAGATGAGGGCCGGCATCAGCACGCCGCCGAAGGCGGCTATGACCGGCATCAGAGCCTTCTTCATGCTCGATAGCTCTCCGTTCTTCATCTCGCGCCTGATTTCCAGGCCTACTGTGAAGAAGAACACTGTCATCAGGATGTCGTTGATGAAGCTTTCGACGGTCATGTTCTTCGGGAACATTATTCCCTTGCCGTTAGGAGACTTGAGATAGAGCGACAAGTCCGTTTCCAGCAGATTATGGTAGAATTCCTCTGTGAAAGGAAGGTTTGCAAGCAACATCGCAATCACCACACAAGCCAGAAGGATCACTCCCTGCGCCCAAGGCTGGTGTGAGAATTTGCGTCTGCGATGGTCGAAATTACGGATACCCTTGTTCCAGGTATATATTGGAAATAGTCTCATTGATTACCGAATAAATATTCTTTTTGCTTTTCTGTCAGATGGTCGATGCCGATGCCCCAGTCATCCAGCTTGCGGAAAGCGACTTCCCTGTCTATAGATTCCGGAACGACATTGAGCATGTTCCCTTTCTCACGGGAAATGGAATCTTTGTTTTCGACCAGATACTTCGCGCTGAGAGCCTGGATGGCGAAACTCATGTCCATTATTTCAGCCGGATGCCCGTCGCCTGCGGCCAGGTTCACGAGCCTTCCTTCGGCGAGGACATAGACCTTGCGCCCGTTCGGGAGATCGTACTGCTGGATGTTCTGCCTTGCAACTGATTCTTTCACAGCTATTTCCTTAAGGTCGGAAACGCTCACTTCACAGTCGAAATGACCGGCGTTGCAGCAGATTGCCCCATCCTTCATCTTAAGGAAATGCTCCTTGGTGATCACGTCCTCGCAACCGGTTACTGTCACGAATATGTCGCCTTCGGCGGCGGCTTCGGACATAGGCATCACCCGGAATCCATCCATCACGGCCTCCATAGCCTTCACCGGATCTACTTCTGTGACTATCACCTTTGCGCCCAGGCCCTTGGCCCTCATGGCCACGCCCTTTCCGCACCATCCGTATCCTGCTACCACGACATATTTCCCCGCCACAATCAGGTTGGTGGTCCTGTTGATTCCGTCCCAGACGGACTGGCCGGTGCCGTAACGGTTGTCGAAGAAGTGCTTGCATGCGGCGTCATTGACCAGCATCATCGGGAAAAGCAGCCGTTTTTCGCGGTTCATCGCCTGAAGCCTGAGGATTCCGGTCGTAGTCTCCTCGCAGCCACCTATCACATTAGGGATCAGCTCCGGATAATTCTCGTGGATCATTGTCACAAGGTCGCCTCCGTCATCGATGATGATGTTCGGACCGGCCTCTATGACCTTCCTGATGCCCCTTTCATATTCCTCGGGACTCGCTCCGTGGACTGCAAAGACGTTCAAGCCTTCGTGCACCAGCGCGGCTGCCACATCGTCCTGGGTCGAAAGCGGATTGCTTCCGGTTATGTACATCTCCGCTCCGCCATCAGAGAGAACTTCGCACAGATGGGCGGTCTTTGCTTCAAGATGTACGGAAAGGGCCACCTTGAGACCCTTGAAAGGCTTCGTCTCCCGAAAATCCCTTTCAAGTCCCTCGAGCAAAGGCATATGGTGCCTCACCCAATCGATCTTCAGCTCCCCGCTCTCCCAAAGCCCCTCATTCCGTATTTCACTCATATAATTTGATTATCAAACAATTGCCTCAACTTTTGCGTACGCTTCCGCAATCTCTTCCAGCACGGGGTCCCCTGCCGGGATTCCGGAATACTTGACGAGAGTGCCTTCGACTCCGATTTCCTCCAGGCTACGCCTCATCTCGAGACTCTGGACATCATCCGGATTGTAGAAATGCAGGCAGGCTGCGATGGAAACCAGCAACTTGTCATAAGGGAGGCCATATTCCCTGGCAGTCAGCATCGGTAGGACCAGGCGGTCGTTGGCTGAAAGTTTCCTCAGAGGTTCCCTGCCCACGCGGTTGCAGTCATCCTGGAGATATGGATTCTGGAAGCGCACAAGGATGCTTTCGATATATTCGTAATGCTTGGTGCGGTCGAAGCCGAACTTCCTGATGAGTCCCTCCCCGCTCTGCTGCATGGCCTGGCGCACGATCTCCCGTATTCCTTCGTCCGCAATGCTTTGCCCTATGGTCTCATATCCCTTGAGCTTGCCAAGGTATGCCAGCGTGGCGTGCCCTGTGTTCAGGGTAAACAGCTTGCGCTCCACGTAGGCGAGAAGATTGTCCACCGGGACCATTCCGGGAATATCCGGAACTCCGCCCACGAAGTCGCTGCGCTCGGCATCCCACTCGAAGAATTCCTCAACGGCAACGTCGAGAGGAACTTCGCAATGGACCGGAGGAACGATCCTGTCCACCGCTGTGTCAGGAAAGCCTACATGGGTTTCCGTCCACTCCCTGACCGGCTCGTCAATCAAGTCGAACACCAGTTCCTTAAGCTGTGAGGTTGCCTTCAGGCCGTTCTCGCAGCACATGATGTTGAGCGGCTTCTCCACCCCAGCATCCATCCTTGCCTTGAGTCCTTTAGCAATGGTCGGAGCTACGAATTTCAGGATCCTTATCCCGACAGCCGTGGTGATTATGTCTGCATCCACCACTTCCGCAACGGCAACGTCGCTTCCGGACAGGACTCCCTTGATGTTGGAAATCCTTATGTCATAGCTGTTTGTGTCGGTCACTCTGACCGTATATTCCTTCCTCTCGTTGATCTGGTCGATAAGACTTGCCACAACGTCCGCGAAGGTAACCTGATACCCCGCCTGAGAGAGGACTGCGCCGATAAAACCTCGTCCGATGTTCCCGGCGCCAAATTGAATCGCCTTTTTCATCCTTGTTTGAATTAATCGGGCAAAGATAGACAATTTGACCTGTTAATTGAATATATTTGTAGAGGAAAACTCTAACTACACATATGATGAAAAGATTACTACTTGCCCTTGCGGCAGTTCTCTGCGTCCTGACTGTGGCGGCTCAAACTCCGAAGAATGTAAAAATGCGTTTCGTGGAAGGTTCAGACCTGACGTTGGTGGGGAACCTGATGCCCGACACACCGAATCCCTACCACAGGGTCGATACGGTGAAATTCAAAGGGTTCACGAAGGGGGAGAACGCCCAGGTCAGGATGACTTCCGGAATGGCCGTGGCCTTCAAGACCAATTCCAGCATCATCACCATCAGGCCTAAGTTCGGGGAAGTCCAGTATCCTCAGAATTCCAACGGAATAGCCGGACACGGATTCGACTTGTACATCAAGAAGGACGGAAAGTGGATATTCGCCGCCTCCGGGGCAAGGTCTCCGCAATATATTAAGGAAGATGTCAGCTTGATTTCAGACATGGATCATTCAGAAAAGGAGTGCTTGCTCTACCTGCCGCTGTATTCTGAATTATATTCAGTGGGGATTGGAATAGAAGAAGGAGCCACGATAGAGGCCAGCCCGATTCCGTTCAGGCACAGGATCGCGATATTCGGATCAAGCTATACTCACGGCTCCAGCACGTCCAGGCCTGGCATGACATATCCGGCCCAGCTCGCCAGGATGACGGGCCTGCAGCTGCTCAGCCTAGGTTGCAGCGGCAATTCCAAGCTCCAGCCATACTTCGCCGACGTACTGGCCGCTGTGGACGCCGACGCATTCATATTCGATGGATTCTCCAATCCTTCCGCCAAGATGATCGAAGAAAGGTTGTTCCCGTTCATCGAGAAGATCCAGGCCGCCCATCCGGGAGTTCCCCTCATATTCCAGAAAACCATCTGGAGGGAAAGCCGCAGTTTCAACCTGGCCGCAGAGAAGAACGAGGCTGCCAAGATGGCCATGGCGGATAGCCTGATGAAGATCGCCTGCAAGAAATACAAGGATGTGTACTGGATAACAAGCACCGACGCGTCGATGAAAAGTCACGACTCGTCGGTGGATGGTGTGCATCCTACGAACTACGGTTACACCCTGTGGGCCGAATCCGTCAGGAAGCCTATTCTCAAGATCCTCAAGAAATACGGGATCCGTTAGCAGTTCATTGCGCCGCAGCAATGGATGACCTGTCCGCTGACATATGCGGAAAGGTCGCTGGCAAGGAAGAGTGCCACTGAAGCAACATCTTCCGGGGTACCTCCCCTGCGGAGCGGAATCTGCTTGATCCAAGCCTCGCGGACGTCGTCCGGGAGGGCGTTGGTCATGTCGGATACGATGAATCCAGGGGCGATGCAGTTGGCCCTGATGCCGCGTGGACCCATTTCCTTGGCGATGGACTTTGCAAGTCCGATCATTCCGGCCTTGGAAGCGGAATAGTTGCACTGGCCTGCATTCCCGGAAACTCCGACTACGGAAGACATGTTGATGATGCTTCCTCCTCTCTGACGGGCCATTACAGGGGTAACGGCGTGGATGAAGTTGAATGCGGACTTGAGGTTAACGTTGATGACTGCATCCCACTGAGCCTCGCTCATCCTGAGCATCAGGCCATCCTTGGTAATGCCGGCGTTGTTGACAAGGATGTCAATCCTGCCGAAGTCTGCCATGATCTGCTCGACGACAGCATGCGTCTGCTCGAAATCGGCTGCGTTGGAAGCATATCCCTTCACCTTGTGACCAAAAGCCTCGAGTTCCTTGATGGTTTCCTCTGCAGCCTCGTTGATGACCAAGTCGGTGAACGCTACGTCTGCTCCTTCTGATGCGAACTTAAGGGCGATTGCCTTTCCGATTCCTCTTGCTGCGCCCGTTACAAGGGCGGTTTTTCCTTCCAATAATCCCATGATAATATTCTTTTGTTTCTTTATTTTGTTTCCTTATTTTGTTTCCTGGTCGGCAAAAGTAGCGTTTTTTTCCGGTTCTTCGTGAATATAGCCGTCATCTTTGATGTTCCAGAGCGTGGCGACTATCAAACCTCCCACCACTGCGATACATGCCATGATGAGGTAGAGGTTGTTCCAGAAAGAGTCTCCGAACTTGTCGGAAAGGACTCCGATACCCACTCCGGTGAAGAGGACGCTGAGATAACTCATCAGGCCGATGATACCCACGGCTGAAGAGGCTCCCTTCTTGGTGACCTGGTTGGAAGCAGTGACTCCCAGCAGCGCCTGCGGGCCGTAGAGGAAGAAACCTGCGATGGCGAGCAGGAAGAGCATCAGGACCGGGCTGGATCCGGCCGGCAGAAGATGCAGGATTATGAGGCATAAGGCGGTGAGTGCCATTTCAATAGCACAGACCCGCTGGGCCTTGCTTCCGAACAGGTGGTCGGTTATCCAGCCGGCGGAAAGCATTCCGAGGCAGCCGAAGAGCTCGAATATTCCTATGGTCGCTCCGGCCCACATCGGAGAAAGGTGGTTTTCTCCCATCTGGAGGAACTTAGGGCCCCAGTCCAGGACTGCGAACCTTACTATGTAAACGAAGATATCGGTGATCGCCAGGATCCATACTATCTTGTTCTTCA
>JBGVAE010000123.1:0-2818 GCA_045224215.1 Candidatus Cryptobacteroides sp.
ACGTTGTGCTGGCTCCCGGCAGATATCATCGTGACGGACATCTTCACCGGTCCGAGGTATTCGGAGACCCTGCCGAACCTATGAGTCCTGAACCAATCGATGTCTCCCAGAGCCTCGTATATGGCATTAACGCCCTCTTCCCTGGCGGCATGGCCGCTCTTTCCATGAGCCTTGCAATCCAAAACCATCAATCCCTTTTCCGCTACCGCCATGGCCATTCCGGTCGGCTCCCCTATCACTCCGAAATCCACGTGTCCGATGAAAGGCAGGAGCAGATCCATCCCTCCAGGACCGGACACTTCCTCTTCGGCAGTGACTGAATACACCAGCCTGTATGGCTGGGGCTTGGAAGATAGGATTGAATATGCTTCCAGAAGGGCTACGAGAGAGCCTCCGTCGTCATTGCTTCCGAGACCATAGAGTTTCCCTCCCTCTTCCTCCGGAACGAAAGGGTCCCTGGAATATCCGCTCGCGGGTCTGACGGTGTCCATGTGCGCATTGAGGAGGACCGTGGGCTTGTCAGAGATCGGTTCGGATTCCATCCACAGATTGTTGCCTGCCCTATTGACTGCCGGGAATCCCAGATCGGCGAACCTCGTCTCAAGATGATCGCACAAAGCCTTCTCGTCCCTGCTGAACGAAGGGATGCTGATTATCTCTTTCAATAATCCAATGGTGTCCATTTCAATCATCAGATTCAAGGTCGGTCTGGATGGATGTACCTCCGGTCAAGTCTGAGGCGGAAGTGATCACAACCTTGGACACTCCTGAATCAATGGCCTCAAAAGCGTTCTGCAGCTTAGGAATCATCCCGGCAGAGATGGTTCCGTCCGCCACCATCGGCTCGAAATCCTTTTCGAATATGGTTTTGATGACGGATGTAGGATCATTGACATCGGCTAGTACGCCTGGCATGTCGGAGCAGTAAGTCAGGGTGACATAGTATTCCGAAGCCAAAGCCTGGGCGACTTCCGAAGCTATCGTGTCAGCGTTTGTGTTCAGCATGACGCCTTCCTTGTTGTGGGTGAGAGGAGCAAGCACCGGAACGGCTCCGGCTTCGAGAAGGGATTTCAAAGCCCTGACATTCACGTATTTCACATCGCCCACGAAGCCAAAATTCACAAGCTCGACAGGACGTTTCACACTCATGATTATGTTCATGTCGGCTCCCGTAAGGCCGATAGCATTGACTCCCAAAGCCTGCAGCCTTGCCACCAGGTTCTTGTTCACGAGCCCGCCATAGACCATCGTAACGACCTTCAGCATCTCAGCGCTGGTGATCCTGCGGCCATCTATCATCTGGGTCTCTATTCCCAAACGAGAAGCAACGTCGGTTGCCGTCCTCCCGCCTCCGTGGACGAGGATCTTATAACCTTTCAGGCTTGAGAAGGACATCAGCAGGGCATCGAGTGACTCTTCGTTCTCGACTATCGCTCCACCTACCTTAATGATATTCAATGGTTCTCTTATCATAGCAGTTCCTCCAGCATCCTTTTCATCACCACCTGAGCCGAGACAACCCGGTTCGCAGCTTCCGGAATCACTATGCTCTTAGCCGAGTCAATCACCTCGTCGGAAACTATCATGTTCCTCCTCACCGGAAGGCAATGCATGAAGAATGCGTCGTTGGTGACTGCCATGTGCCGTGCATCCACAGTCCAAGATTTGTCCATGCTCAGGACCTTCCCATATTCAGAAACCGAAGACCAGTTCTTGGCATAGACGAAATCCGCCCCTTCAAGGGCCTTCATCTGGTCATATTCCACTTTTGCGGCACCTACGAACCGTGGATCCAGCTCATATCCTTCCGGATGGGTTATGACGAAGTCGACGTCGGCTGCATTCATCCATTCTGCGAAAGAATTCGGCACGGCCTGGGGCAGAGCCTTCGGATGAGGGGCCCAAGTCATTACCACCTTCGGCCTTGCGGTCTTCTTGTATTCATCGATAGTGATGAGGTCCGCAAAGGCCTGGCATGGATGGACTGTGGCTGATTCCAGCGAGATCACTGGTCTCCCTGAATATTCCACGAACTGGCTGAGGATAGTCTCTGCATAATCGAATTCCCTGTCGGTAAGGCCCGCGAAGGAGCGTACGCCGATGAGGTCGCAGTAGCTTCCGATCACCGGGATAGCCTCCCGGAGATGCTCGCTCTTGTCCCCGTCCATCACGACTCCAAGCTGGGTTTCCAGCTTCCAGCTGTCCCCGTTGACATTCAGCACAATGGGATTCATTCCCAGGTTCAGCGCGGCCTTCTGGCTGCTCAGCCTGGTTCTGAGGCTGCTGTTGAAGAATATCAGAATGATGGTCTTGTTCTTTCCGAGGTTCTGCCACGCGAAAGGAGTGGCCTTTACCTGCCTTGCTTCCTCGAGAGCCTTCCCGAGGTCGCCTATGTCGCTTACATGGAAAAAAGATTTCATAATACTTCCCTCAATGAGTCAATGAATATGTCGACGTCGTCCTTCGTCAGGACCAGCGGAGGGAGCAGGCGGATGATGTCCTTGCCCGAAACTCCGGTGAATATATGCTTGTCGTATAGGAGCTTGCTGCGGACAGGTGCGATCGGTCCGTCGAACTCGATGCCAATCATCAGACCCTTGCCCCTTACTTCCTTGATGTGGGAGCGGCCCTCCTGGGCGCCTCCATTGTCATCCTGAGCGACGCGAAGGATCTCCTGCATCAGATACTCCCCCGTCCTCAACGCATTCCCGACCAAATCCTCCTTCTCGATAATGTCGGCAACTGCAATAGCCGCTGCCATGGCAAGGTGGTTGCCTCCGAAAGTGGTTCCCAACATTCCTTTCGAAGCCTCGATTTC
>JBGVAE010000124.1:0-11624 GCA_045224215.1 Candidatus Cryptobacteroides sp.
ATCCTTGAACGAGATCGTAAGGATATCGTTTTCAAGGGATGTGGTAATCTCGATGAACCCGTTGCCGTTGTTGTAAGCATAGGTGACGATGTTTTCCGCAATTTCCTCGACGGAAAGCCTGATCCTGAAGCGCAGTGCCTCATCCTGAGGGACATCCGGGCTGGACATCACAGTCTCGATAATCTCAGCCGTCTTGCCGGCTATGGGAACTATTCGCGTTGTCATATTGCGCAAAAATACAAATAAATATGTAAATTTGTATTTCAAATGCATAGGATATGCCAGATTCAACCCCCAAATTCCAACTTGACCTTCACAGTTCGATGATACTTGAAGATTACTGTTCCAAGATTCCGGTCTATGTAAGGATGAAGGAAGTAGTCTCAGGTGCGATACGGGAGAGCCTCGAAGAAAACAACATCTTTGTGGCCGCATATGAATCCAGGATCAAAACCAAGGACAGCCTCGCCGGCAAACTTGAGCTGAAAGGCAGCAAATATAAAGACCTGGAAGACCTCACTGACATTCTGGGTGCCAGGATAATAACGTTCTACAATGATGAGGTGGACAAAATCGCAGCCATAATCGAGAATCTTTTCGAAATCGACTGGGAGAACAGCGTGGACAAGAGGAAGATGCACGACCTGGACAGCTTCGGTTACATGTCCCTGCACTATATCTGCAGGATACCGGAGAGCCTTTACAGGGATCCCGAGTGTCCTGAGATCAACCGCATCCGTTTCGAAGTCCAGATGCGTTCCGTGCTGCAACATGCCTGGGCGAACCTCTATCATGACACCGGCTACAAGACCGGTGTCGAGATCCCGAAGCAATACATCAGGAGCCTCAACCGTCTGGCGGGCCTTCTGGAACTCGCTGACGAAGAGATTTCTTCCGTCAGGAAAGAAATAACGGACTACAGGAGGAAAGTCCAGAGCCTTGTCGCAAGCGGGAACTTCGGAGAAGTCCCTCTCAACGGCGACACCTTCAAGAGTTACATCAACCTGGAACCTTTCAATAAGCTTAACGAAAGGATCGCCGCGATCAACCAGGCCGAGATAGTGAATTCCAACATGATGCCTTTCCTCAAGGTATTCCTTTCGCTGGGATGCAAGAGTCTTGGCGACATAGAAGATATCCGCAAAGAGCATTCCGACGATGCTTTCAGGCTTGCTGTCTTCCAGATCGGCGGTACCGACCTTGACATAATATCATCCACGGTAGCGGTGCAGAACCTCTGCCTGGTGGCTGCAAAGGCCAAGGGTGCCGGATTGATGGGATTCAAATGGATCCTGGACGAACTCTACGGCGAGTCGGCGAACAATCAACTCGCAGCTGAAAGGATACTGAACCAACTCCAGAAACTTAATATCAAATAGCGATGGCAAACAGACATCTTGATACAAGCCTCTTCGACAAGGCAGCCATCTTTGCAATCAAAGCCCACAGTGGGACAGAAAGGCGGGGCAAGGGTTTCCCTTACATCATCCATACGATGGAGGCCGCGGAAATAGCGGCCACCATGACGGACGACCAGGAGATCCTCGCCGCAGCCATACTCCACGACACAGTCGAAGACACTGAAGTGACCATAGAAACGCTGCGCGAGAATTTCGGAGAAAGGGTTGCCATGCTCGTCGAAGCTGAAAGTGACATCCGGATAGACGGGAAGTCGGAAGCTGAAAGCTGGCACGACCGCAAGCAGGACTCCATCGATCGTCTTTGGAAAGCCCCGCTGGATGCCAAGATCGTGGCTCTTTCCGACAAGTTGTCCAACATGAGGGCGATCGCAAGGGACTACAAAGCATTCGGAGACACCATATGGAATCTTTTCCATGTAAAGGACAAGGCAGAACATGAATGGCGTTTCAGGGCTCTGGCCCGCTGCCTCTCCCCTCTCGCTGACACCGAAGCGTACAAGGAATTCGTAGACTTGATTAATTCGGTGTTCGACCATGCCCGGGAAAACGAGACTCCGGTACTGATAGACATGAAAGACTACGTCCGGAGCGGCGAGGGTTTCACCGCAGAAAGCTACAATTCCCTCGACGGGAAAACGATGGTGAAGCTCTACAATGATTTCGTACCGGAAGAAGTTCCGTTCCGTGAACAGCGAGTTGTCAGGACCCTGATGTCGATGGGCGTTCAGACTCCGGAGGTCGGGAGGATCGTTAGCGACGGGAAACGTCTTGGAGTAGAATTCAAGCTTATCAGCCCGAAGAAATCCTTCGCCAGGGCTATAGCAGACGAACCGGAAAGGACTGAAGAATTTGCAGTCAGGTTCGCAAAGGCCGCCCGCAAGCTTCACTCCACTCCATGCGACACGACCGTATTCAGTAACGTGAAGGATTTCTTCAACCAGAAAATTTCGATCAACAAGTACTTCACCGACGAAGAGAAAAAGAGGATGCACGGATTCGTCAATTCCATACCATCCGCGCAGACCTGCCTCCATGGAGACCTGCACTTCGGGAACATGATTACGGACGGCATCACCGATTACTGGATCGACATGGCGGACTTCAGGTACGGGAATCCTGTCTTCGACCTCGCAATGCTTTACCACATTGCAAGGAACAACACAGAGGAATTCAACATGCCCAACTACCATACGAGCCAGGACAACATCATCCGCTTCTGGGAAGCTTTCGCCCGGGAATATTTCGGTGATTCAGCTGACCTAAAGGTTATTGAAGGACAGCTTAAACCGGTCGCTGCCGTGTACATGGTCTATTTCAGTACGCTGAATGACCTGCCGGACAACCATAGGGATTACATCAGGAAAAACCTTCTCGCACAATGAAAGGCAAAGGATTGTCGCTTGCCGCCAGGATAGCAGCCTGGGTAACCGTCGCGGTTTCTGTGCTTTACATCCTGAGTACAGTGATCATAGCCAGGGCGACTGACAAGCTGCTCGAGCAGGAAGCCACCAAGTCTGCGGCTGACATGCTGACAATAACATCAGCAAGGATCGACCAGATTCTCAAGAGCGTAGAGTCCAAGACCATATCAGTCTCCTGGATAGCCAGGGAGAATCTCAGGAACGAAAAGGAACTATACACCATAACGCGCAGGTTCGTGGAAGAGTCTCCCGAAATCGTCGGTTCGGCCATCGCCCTCGGAGACACCCTGCTCGGCGGAAGGAAATATTACAGCCCATACTCCTGGAGGGACGGAGACGTCATCCGTTCCAAGCAATTGGGAAGCGACGAGTACAATTATTTCGAGAGAGATTGGTTCCAGCCTTTCAATACGGGGAAGCCGGGATGGAGCGAACCGTATCACGACACAGACGGAGGCGAAAAGCTGATGACGACCTATTCCTTCCCGATAACGGGCAATGACAAGGAACCTCTTGCCGTAATCACCTCCGACATCGAGATAAGTCTTCTGAACGGCATCATCGATTCACTCCAGCTGAGCGACGATTCCAGGACAATCCTCACCTCGCAGAGCGGGACAATAGTAGCGGCAGACCTCGACACCGGGAGCAACAAGGATTTCATAACCATCTTCGACATGGCGGAGTCGCTGAACGATGAACATGTGATGGAACTCGCCCAGTCTCTCGTCAATGGAGAAACCGGGACTACGGTGATCGGTCCGAACCCGTCAGACAAGGTTATGGTCAGCTACGGACTGCTATCCAACGGATGGTCCATTTCCGTTTACTATCCCTACAAGGAAGTAATGGCCACCACAGTAAAGATGAGGAGGCTTGTCTTACCGATAATCTTCTTTGGGATCCTGCTGATGGGAGTCCTCATAGGGTTCATTATCAAACGTTTGCTCAGCCCGCTGAAAAGCATGACAGAATCCGTCGAGGAGATAGCTTCAGGCAATTTCGACACGGCCCTTCCCGAGATTACCCGCAAAGACGAGATAAGGCAGCTGAGGGATTCATTCAGCAACATGCAAGCCTCCCTCAAGGATTATATTGAAGACTTGAAGGTTTCCTCTGCAGCAAACGAAAAGTATTCCAACGAGCTGCAGATAGCGAGCGCAATCCAGGGAAGCGTGCTGCGGCATGATTTCCCGAAAGAAGGCAATCTGGATATCTTCGCCAGGATCATCCCGGCGAAAGAAGTAGGAGGAGACCTGTACGATTTCTGTGTCAAGGACGGCAAGCTGTTCTTCGCCATCGGAGACGTATCCGGCAAGGGTATCCCAGCCTCAATCCACATGGCCCTGGCAATGAGTGCTTTCCGGCTTACCGCAGGCCTCATCGATACGGGCCATGTGATTGCAAAGATCAACAACAACTTGTCGGAAAACAATCCGATGGGCGTGTTCGTCACCTTGTTCCTGGCATGCCTGGACCTTGAAACCGGTGTCATGAGATTCTGCAACGCCGGTCACAACCCGCTGGTACTGATCGACCCGCAGGGAAAGGCCTCCTTCCTCGAGACAAAACCTAATCTCGCAGCAGGACTGGTGAACGGTTTCAGATACGAGAGCCAGGAAATCCGGATTGAAAAGGGAACGAAGCTGATCCTTTACACGGACGGAGTGACCGAAGCGGAAAACGAATCCCTCGAGCTGTTCGGTTCCAAGCGGCTTATGTCCTGGGCCGAAAGCATACCCGATCCATCTACGGCGGAAAGCATCTCAACATCCTTGATCGATGCTGTCAAATCATACGCCGGCAACTTCGAGCAGAATGATGACATCACAGTGATGACAGTGATCTACAAATGACAAAGAGAGGCTCAATCGCCTCTCTTCGTCGTTATGATGATCACTCCGTTGGCTCCACGCACTCCGTACATGGAAGCCGATGAATCTTTCAGCACATCGATCCTGTCAACATCGTTGGGATTCAGGTAGGAGATGTCCGAAACCTCCATACCGTCAACGATGAAAAGCGGCTGGGTGCTTCCGTTGAACGTGCTGACTCCGCGGATATAGACATTGGCGGAATTAGGACCGGTCATATCCACCCTGACTCCAGCCACTTCGCCTATCAGCATGTCATAGATGGTCTCGTAAGTGCGGTTCTTGTTCTTCTCCCTCTTGATGGTGGAGATTGAATTGGTACTGGCATCCTTGGAAACGTGAGTATAACCGTCATAAACGGTTTCATTGCTGCCGGAGGATGCGGCAATCCTCGAACTCGAACATCCTGAAAGTACGAGCAGGAAAGCAAGCGACAAATAGATAAAGTGTTTCATATCGAATTGGGTCATATTCATTTATACATGTTGCAAATATAACAAGAATTGTGCAATAGGATTAAAAATGCTATATTAGTACGCTTAAGAATATAATTCCATCCTGAAATGGGCAAATATAATTTCGACGAGATGATTGACAGACGCGGAACCAACTGCGTCAAATGGGACGCAGAGAGTCCCGCAGGAGCGATTGACAAGGATGTCATCCCTCTTTGGGTTGCAGACATGGATTTCAAGGCGGCTCCCCCTATCCTGAAGGTTCTGGAAGACAGGGTCGCTCACGGCATTTTCGGTTACACCCATATTCCTGACAGCTACTACGAGTCTGCAATCCGCTGGTGGGATCGCAGAAGGGGCTGGCATACGGAAAGAGACTGGTACATCCCGGTGGACGGTATAGTTCCGGGCATGTCGATAGTGGTCACCGCCCTCACCCGTTTCACCGTGAACGAAAAAGGCGAGGCCTATGAGCGCGAGGATCTCGGCAGGGGTCCTGAAGGCCAGCTTCCCAAGATGATCATCCAGAGTCCGGCCTACAACTGTTTCTTCTCAACCGCGCGCAACTGCGGCTGCGAGCTCAGCGTGAACGAACTCATATACGATACCGAAGGAGACCAGGCCACCTGGTACATCAACTTCGAAGACCTTGAAAGAAAGGCTGCGGACCCGATGGCGAAGGTGCTGCTTTTCTGCAATCCTCACAACCCTTGCGGCCGAGTCTGGCCAAAGGAGGACCTGGTGCGGGTTGCCGACATCTGCCGGAGGAACGGAGTCGTGATCATAAGCGACGAAATCCACTGCGAGCTGGAGATGCCAGGCTACCACTTCACTCCTATGGCCACGATCGACCAGGAGAACACCATCACCATGAATTCTCCGAGCAAATCCTTCAATATCGCGGGTTTGGGAATATCGAACATCATCACCAGCAACCCCGTCTGGAGGAAACAGATAGACAAGGTTATCAACGTTTGGGAGCATTGCGACCTGAATCCTTTCGGTGTGCTGGCACTTCAGGCAGCCTACGACGAAGGCGAGCCATGGCTGAAAGAACTATGCGCCTACATCAAGGGGAACTACGACCTTCTCGTGGAAACCTTCGAAAAGGAACTTCCGGACATTCCGGTCAGCAAGCTTGAAGGAACGTATCTTGCATGGATTGACACAAGGGCCATCCCGATGCATGCCCTCGACATTGAGAAAGAGTTGATCTCGAAGGAGAAGGTATGGATCAACGGCGGTGAGATGTACGGCCTGGACGGCTTCATGAGAATAAACCTTGCATGCCCGAGGGCCAGGCTGCAGGAAGGCATGAAGCGGATCGTCACAGGACTTGGCAGGCTCCTGAAAAAGGAAAAATGAGATTGATACGAATCAAAAGGATATAGAAATGAAACTTTACAGATTTATCGCGACCATCCTGGCAGGCCTCTGTCTTGTGGCCTCTCTTGGAGCACAGAGCATCTATGATTTCAAAGTAAAGGACATGGAGGGGAACGACGTTTCCCTGTCAAAGTACAAGGGAAAAGTGTTGTTGATAGTCAACACGGCGACCAAATGCGGCTTCACACCTCAGTACGAAGACTTGCAGGCAATGTACGACAAATTCAAGGACAAGGGTCTCGTAATCCTGGACTTCCCTTGCAACCAGTTCGGAGAGCAGGCTCCGGGGACAATCGAGAGCATCCATGAATTCTGCACAGGAAAATACAACACCACTTTCCCTCAATTCGACAAGGTTGATGTCAACGGTGAGAATGAGAGCCCTCTTTTCAAGTTTCTGAAATCCAAGCAGGGATTCAAGGGATTCGGCAACGGGGACAGTGCCAAGTTCATGGACGAGATGCTGAAGAAACAGGATCCCGACTACGCATCAAAGAGCGACATCAAGTGGAACTTCACCAAATTCCTGGTGGACAAGAACGGCAATGTCGTTGCACGCTTCGAGCCGACCGTCAGCATGAATTTCGTCAGTACGTTTGTAAGTTCAAAGCTCTATTAAGCAATTACCTGGTGTAGAAATCGATCATCCGGTCGATTGCCCTGCGGCAGACAGGACAGAATGAAGGATATGAGTTAGTCTTCATCCTGCAGTCTTCGGCTCCGCGCCACACACCTTTCGACATGTATCCGCCTCCTTCGAGCAGTCCTATCCTGACAGAGGAGGCGGCTTTCTTGTCCTTGCCTTTCCAGTCAACATCAGAGGGCAGGAGCGGATATTCATTCCCTATCATATCCTGCCACTTCGAGGCGAAATCCACTTTGGTTGTCAAGTTCTGCTCCCATGGCTCAGTGGAGGAATTGTAATACTGGCTGTACTGGTCGTCGTAGTAATACTCGTCCGCCAACCCGGCGAAACTGTGTCCGAACTCATGCACTACGACAGGCTTGAATCCGGAGTGGTGGGCCGTGGTGAGGGTGTACGAGTTGTATATTCCACCTCCGCCGTAGGTTTCGGTGTTCGCAAGGATTATGATGTGCTCGTATGGGATCCCGGCCAGAAGGTCATGGAGCTTGAACAGGTTGAGTGTGGTCAGATAACGGTCTGAATAGAAAGTGTCGAAATGGGAACCGACAGCCGTACGCTTCCACAGCCCCTCACGCGGGACGCTTACACCGCTATCCTTGGACCTCAGGCACACACATACGATGTTGAAGCAGTCCTGACGGGATTTGAAAGGCTCATGTGCGAACAAACTTTCCATGGCTGTCCGGGCATCATCCATGAATATCTCCATCTCCGACTCGGTATATCCTTCCGCCACTATCGCAATGTCGATCCTGTCCTCGGAACGTACCTCCGACCCAAGTGCTTCCCCTCCTTTCCATATCCACTCATGAGGGGATGGGTCGGCCCCCACCGGACGGATCATGATGTCAGACGGATCCACCTCGTGTACGAACTCACAGGAGACGCTGCCGTTGAAATCGAAAAGCCGGACCGCAACCTGCGCAGTTGAAGTCGGCATCGGGATCAGGAACACGTTCTCGAACGACTTCCGTACCTTGGTCGCCTCCTCAGTCGCCTGCCATTCCTGGAAAAGGGTGGAGAAAGAAATCCTGTATTCCACCTGGTCATATTCAGAAGAGTCCGGGGATTTGGTACGGAC
Source organism: Candidatus Cryptobacteroides sp. (assembly GCA_045224215.1). Lineage (GTDB taxonomy): Bacteria > Bacteroidota > Bacteroidia > Bacteroidales > UBA932 > Cryptobacteroides. The sequence goes on from JBGVAE010000124.1 coordinate 8,285, forward strand.
CTCCACTTGGCCGTTCCCCTTTAGCGGGACCGAGTCAAGGTTGTGTCTCCGCCCAGCCCATCCCTTGATTGAGCAAAGTCCGGAAAGGGATATCTCTTGTGATTCAGAGGTGCCGCTGAATATATAGTCAAGCCTGAGAGTCCTGCTGAAATCCAGATTGCAGGAAGCATGTGATGGGAAAGAACCGGCGGCAAGGCAAAGGAGCAATGCCACAATAATGCGGAATTTGATATTCATGATAGGCTAAAGTTCAAACATCGCAGACGCTCTGTTTCGAGGTAGAGTCTGCAGATCAGTTATTTCCTTGGCTGTCAGTCCACCTTCTACACGGATGGACTTCAGGGCGTCTGCCGAGGCCGAGAATGCCAGGTCGGGAGTATTGTTGTTCTCACTAAGATGGCAAAGGAACAGATGCCTTAAACCGGGATGCCAGAACATAGTGATAGCGGAAGCACATTCGTCATTGCTCAGGTGGCCGAATCCTTGGCAGATCCGCATCTTGAGGTCATGGGTATATGGGCCTCCGATGAGCATTCCCGGATCATAATTGGATTCCAGGACCACAGCATCGGCCTTTCCGGCATATGACATGGCTTCGTCCGTCATCCGGCCGGCATCGGTCATCAGGAAAAACTTCCGGCCTCCCCAATCGATGAAGTAACCAACGGTCTGGGTCGCGTCATGAGGCACCACGAAATAATTTACCAAAGGGCATTCCTCCTCAGGGATGTCCTTACCCAGCGGTATCCTCAAGGCTCCCGAATCAGGAAGTTCATGACAACATGAACCTATGTAATCCATGGTGAAGGTATGGTTCAGCAGGGCTATGTTCAAGGTATGGGTAGCATATACAGGTTTCCTGAGATGCTTGCAATATGAACCAAGATGACGGATATGGTCCAGATGGTCGTGGGTGACCAGGATAGCCTGGAAAGAATCAAGTCCCAGCCCGTGCTCTGCCAATGTCTTCTTCAGGCGCCTGAGGCTGACACCGGCATCTATAAGGATGCCGGATTTCCCATCGGAGAGGAAATAGCAATTGCCGCAGCTTCCGCTTGAAAGACTCAGGAACCGTAACATCAATTCTTCTCCTCCTCGCAATATTTGGAAATCACGCTGTAAGCGTCACCCACGCCCAACTCTCCGGCACGGGACAGATCGATACATCCCTTCTCCTTGTCTTTCAAGAATATAAGTACCAATCCCCTATTATAATAGGCATCTCCCATATAAGGGAAGAGGTTGATCGCCTTTGTATAGTTATCCACTGATTCGACGAATTTTGAAGACAAGCAATACAGGTTTCCCAAGTTGAAATAGACATATGGTACGCCCGGGAGGAGCTTGTCCGCCGTAAGCATGTCCTCAATGGCTTCGGAATAATCGTATGTGCGGCTGACTTGATCGCGGACGCGTGCCCTGGTCGTACCCTGATCATCCATGGTCAAGGTCTGGACGTTGTTCTCGATGGAAGAGATGAAGTCGATCATCTCTGCCCTGAGGACTCCCCTGTTGATATGATAGAAAGCCTTGTAATACTCGGAGTACTTACCCTGGGCGGAAGCATTTACGGCATCGTCAAAATGATTCAGGGCCTGGGCATATTGCTTCGACTGTACGCTGTACAGACCGCGGATGAAGGACCTGTCAGCATCTGTGAGCGATTTTGGATCACCTGCCGCGAGATATGAATCTCCGTACAGGGAGGCATCGATCCCATGTTCGAACTTCGGTTTGGCCAACGAATCGGAATTCGATATGGCCATCATCACAGGAGAGTCAGATATGAATTTGTCAATCAGAGGGTTCTCGTATCTGTGACGGAGTGCATAGTTCCGGTTCTCGCGTTCGGCGGATAGGCTGAACTTATAAAGAGGCTTCAGACGGATGTTGATGTCCCTGTTCTGCAGAAGTTCGTTGTCAAAGTCTTTCTTCGCAAAATCGGCATCAAGGGCGATCAGCGAACTGTATTTCTTGGTAGTATCAGCAAAGGATCCTTCATCCGTGGCATTCTTTGCACGATACTCGCGGACTTTCTTCTGGGCCGTGTCGTAATCCTGCTTCGAAGACCTCGTCCTGCCGAGCATGATCTTGACATACGAGCGGTTCAGATACGCTTTTGCGAAATCCGGATAAAGTTCAATCGCCTTGTCATAGTCGTCCAGAGCATCGAGCCAACGTCCCATCTGGACGAAATAGGAAGCCCTGTTGTAATATGCGAGGACGTTCTCCGGATTGATGTTTATGACATGGTCCATGTCTGCGAGAGCATCCTCGTAATTCCCCACCTGCGCCGAGATGAGGCTCCTGTTATAGAGAGTCAAAGCGTTCCCAGGCTCATCCCGCAGCACACGGTTCAAATCCGCCATGGCGGAATTGTAGTCATACTGCTCGTAATACATCAAGGCGCGGTTGAAGTAGGCGAAGGTGTTTGAAGTATCCAGCTGGATTGCCTTGTCCATGTCCGAAATCGCATCCTTGTAATTCTTCTGCAAGGCATATACACGGCCCCTGCGGATATAACCCTCCGGGTCGAAACGGTCCAGTTTGATGGCTTTGTTGTAATCCGACAGAGCCTTGGTCGTATCTTTAAGGAAAAGATATGTAGCTCCCCTGTTCAGGTATGCAGAAGGGTCCTTGGGCTCTTTCTTGATGTAACGGTCGAAATCATCGACTGCCTTGTCGAACTGCTGGGCCAGGAAATAGGTGACACCGCGGCTGTAATAGAGACCATCCATGCCGGGACGGAGTTCCATGGCTCTCTGCAGGTCTGAGAGGGCTTCATCATATTTCCCTGAGCGACTGAGGGTTATCGCCCTGAAATGATAGCCGTTGGTGAAAACCGGATTGACACGGACGGATGAATCGAAATCGGAGTAGGCGCCCCGAAGGTCACCAAGATTATACTTTGCTATGCCCCTGTAGAAATATACCCAGCAATCAGATGTATCCAAACGGGCCAGGATGTTGAAATTGTTGATGGCCTCGGAATATTTTCCCTCGGACAAGGCTGCCCTTCCCCGGAACATGAACACGTCTTTGTCATACTGCCCGAAACAGGACAGCATGATAGAAAACATGGACAGAATGGACAGGACCAGCCGCTTCATACAAATATATTTTCCGATTAGGGGTAAAATTCCTATTTTTGTTGATTGCAAAGATAAACATTTATCGTGCCTTGAATACGAATTTCCGCATTTTTTTGATATTACTTCTCCTGACTTTCACGTCAGGAGACCTCTTCGCCCAGCAGCCTGGAGTCAAGATGGTAGCATCCGGCAGGAACGCCGAAAGAATCATCAGCGAGCAGAAACTCCAGGACCAGGTGGAATATCTC
>JBGVAE010000125.1:0-2186 GCA_045224215.1 Candidatus Cryptobacteroides sp.
CTCTGCATACTTGGTAGGATGAAGCTCGAGGAAGGCCTGTCCGAAGCAAGCGGAGAAGGTAGGGGTAGGCTCGGTGATTCCGCGCTCTGTTCCTGCCAGCTTGGCAGTGAAACCGGAAAGGAAGTAGTACTTCGTCTGCTCCGGGGTGAGGATGGAAACTGGAGGAAGGACTCCGAAGGCATCTGCCGAGAGGAAGATGACCTGCTTTGCTGCAGGACCATGGGAATCCGGACGGACGATGTTGTTGATATGGTAGATCGGATAGGAGACGCGGGTGTTCTCAGTGACACTCTTGTCGTTGAAATCGATCTTGCCTTCAGCGTCGACGGTTACGTTCTCCAGGAGAGCGTCGCGGCGGATGGCATTGTAGATGTCCGGTTCAGACTCCTTGTCGAGCTTGATGACCTTGGCGTAGCAGCCTCCTTCGAAGTTGAAGACTCCCTTGTTGTCCCAGCCGTGCTCGTCGTCGCCGATGAGCTTGCGCTTAGGATCGGTGGAGAGGGTGGTCTTGCCGGTTCCGGAGAGGCCGAAGAATATTGCGGTGTTCTCGCCGTTCATGTCGGTGTTGGCGGAGCAGTGCATTGCTGCGATGCCCTTCAGTGGAAGGTAGTAGTTCATCATAGAGAACATACCCTTCTTCATCTCGCCGCCGTACCAGGTGTTGAGGATGACCTGCTCCCTGCTGGTCACGTTGAATGCTACACAGGTGTCGCTGCGAAGACCGAGTTCCTCATAATTCTCAACCTTCGCCTTGGAAGCGCAGTAGACTACGAAATCGGGCTCCTGGTCGAATTCCTTCTGGTTCTTCGGACGGATGAACATGTTGGTCACGAAGTGTGCCTGCCATGCAACCTCCATGATGAAGCGGACCTTCATCCTGGTGTCCTTGTGGGTTCCGCAGAAGCCATCGACCACGAAGAGCCTCTTGCCTGAGAGCTGCTTCTGAGCGAGAGCCTTGACCTGCTTCCAGACATAGGGACTCATCTCATGGTTGTCGTTAGGATACTCGGGAGTGTTCCACCATACAGTGTCCTTGGACTTCTTGTCCATTACGATGTACTTGTCCTTAGGAGAACGGCCGGTAAATACACCTGTCATTACGTTGATGGCGCCAAGTTCAGTGACCTGGCCTTTTTCGTAACCGGTAAGTTCCGGCTTGGTTTCTTCATTGTAAAGAACTTCGTAGGTAGGGTTGTAGAGGACTTCCTTAACTCCCTTGATACCATAACGTCTTAGATCCATTTTTGGCATAACGATAATTATTATTCGGGTTAAACTATTTCCTTTTACAAAATCAGGCAAATTTACTCAATTAATTCGCATTACTCAAATCTGCACCGATTTAATTTCGTACATTTGTCATAGCGCTTGTGGAATGCTGCAAATTGTTTGCCAGCGTATATCGTAATTAATTGTCATAAAACGATTTAAACAATTTTTATGTCACCGCTTGAAGTGTTGAAGGAATATTGGGGCTACGATGGCTTCCGTCCAATGCAGGAAGAAATCATCGGAGCAGCCCTCGAGGGGAAGGACGTGCTGGCTATAATGCCGACGGGCGGCGGCAAGTCCGTATGTTTCCAAGTTCCCGGACTTATGTCGGAAGGTGTCACGCTGGTGATAACCCCATTGATAGCCCTTATGAAAGACCAGGTCCAGAACCTCTCTTCCAAGGGCATAAGGGCTCTCGCCGTCCATGCCGGCATGACCAGGCATGAAGTTGACCTGGCCTTGAACAATGCTGCCTACGGCGACTACAAGTTCCTTTACCTTTCGCCCGAGCGCCTCTCCACGCAGCTCTTTCGTTCATATCTCGATGTGCTGGACATCAGTTACATAGTGGTTGACGAAGCTCACTGTATCTCCCAGTGGGGATATGATTTCAGGCCGGATTACCTTCGGATTGGGGAGCTGCGTGAGCGGATAGGAGCTCCCGTGATAGCCTTGACCGCAACCGCCACCATGTCAGTGGCGGATGACATCATGGACCGTCTTGGATTCAAGGAGAAGTTTGTGCTCCGGACAGGATTCGAACGCCCGAACCTGAACTACATTGTAAGGAATACGGAAGATAAGGATACCCAGCTCTTGAATATTTGCAATGGAGTCCGTGGCAGCGGGATAGTGTATGCAAGAAGCAGAAGCAGGTGCGAAGATCTATCTTCTTTCCTGGGGGCCCAGGGAGT
>JBGVAE010000126.1:0-7962 GCA_045224215.1 Candidatus Cryptobacteroides sp.
TATGCTTCCGGAAGCGGAGATCCTGCCCGGGAGGCAGCAATCCTGCTGTCCCACGATTCGTATCTTGCAGGTCCTGCTTCTGCTGCATGCGAGCACCTTGACTCGCTTGTTGACGCTCTGGCTTCAGAAACCAATCCGGTCGTTGCTTCTACCTTGGTAAGCTGCCTGTCTGCGCCGCTCCGGGACCTACCGGATTCTTTACGCCCTTCAGCCGAAGCCAGGCTCTGGACTCTCTCCGAGACGCACGGACTTCCATCTTGCAGGCTCCAGCTCCTGCGATTCCTCTCTTCTGCAGCGACCAGCCAGGACGTGGTTTCGGAGATTTATAATATCTGGAGCAAAGAATCAAATAATGCACTTAAAGTGAATGACTATATGTCATTTGCTTATCAACTTGCCTTGAGATATCCGGATGAGGCTGAAGAGATTTTGCAGGCTCAGAGGAAGCGTATTGACGGGAGTGATCCGACCCGTCCGTTCAACCAGGAAACCCTCCGCCAGTTCGACTTCGTTAGCCCGGCCGCCTTGCCTTCGCAGGAGGTTCGCGATTCAGTGTTCCAGGCCCTTCTGAAAGCAGAAAACAGGGCGGTTGAGCCATGGGCTGCTTCCGCTCTGTCACTCCTGAATCATTTCCTGAGGGATGCTGAGTCCGTGAAATACATTGTTCCTGGTTTGGAGGCCGTGCAGGATGTGAAGGCTACCGGGGATATATTCTTCCCGACGAACTGGTCCTCGGCTCTCCTTGGGGCGCATCGCTCGCCAGAAGCTCTTGAAGCCTTGGAAGCCTTTATGGATGCCCATCCTGATTATCCGGCTCTATTGAAGAACAAGATCCTATATTCAGCATATTCCCTGCAGAGGGCCTGCAGGGAAGGGAATCAGTAGATGTCCTTTATCTTGTCGAAGACGGCTTTGTCGTCTCTGGAAGGGTCCGGGGTGAAGGAGCGGCTGGTGCGCATCTTCTCGAGGGCCTCTTTCTCCTCCCTTGAGAGTCTCTTTGGAATCCAGACCAGGATCTTCACGTACATGTCTCCGGTTCCGCTCCCGTACCCGCTGACTGAAGGCAGACCTTTGTTGCGAAGCTTGATGACGGCTCCGGACTGCGTACCGGGCTCCACCTTGACCTTATAGGTTCCGTCCAGGCAAGGAACTGCGATCTCAGTACCCAGGATGGCGTCGGTTACGGATATCATCGCATTGTAGAACAGGTTGTTGCCGCTGCGCTTGAGATTGGAATGGCTGAGTTCCTCGATGATGACCAGCAAGTCTCCGTTGGTGCCGTTGTGCGGGGCGGCGTGACCTTCTCCGCGGATGGTGAGTTGCATTCCGTCCTCAACTCCTGCAGGAATCTTGACCTTCACGGTCTCGCGTTTGCGGACCAGGCCGGTCCCGCCGCAGGTGCGGCATGGGTTCGAAATGACCTTGCCTTCTCCACCGCACTGGGTGCAGGTGGTGTAGGTCATCGTCCTTCCGAACAGGGAATTGGTTACGTGTGAGACTTGGCCGCTGCCCTTGCAACTTGGACAGGTCTTTACATCGGAAGCGTTCTTGGTGCCCCGTCCACCGCATTCAGGACAAGGCCTGTTTCGCTCTATGGTGATGTCTTTTTCGACACCGGTGGCAATCTCCTCAAGTGTCAGGCGGACCCTTGTACGGATATCCCTGCCTTTGTAGACCCTTGTCTGGGTGCGGCCGGAAGATGCTCCTGAACCGAAACCTCCGAAGCCTCCGAAGCCTCCGAAGCCGCCGAAACCTCCTCCGAACAGGTCGCGAAGGATGTCTTCCAGATTGCCGAAACCACCGCTGAAATCAGGACCGGCACTGCTGTCCACACCCTGGAAGCCGAACTGGTCGTAACGAGCCTTCTTGTCCGGGTCGCTGAGCACTGAATATGCCTCGGAGGCCTCCTTGAATTTCTCCTCGGCGGTCTTCTTCTCTTCTTCTGTGCCATCAACCCAACGGTCCGGATGCCATTTCATGGCGGCCTTCCTGTAGGCTAGCTTTATTTCGTCTGCCGTCGCCGTCTTGGCGACGCCCAGCACTTCATAATAGTCCCTTTTTTCTGCCATTTCGGATAATCTCCTATATTCCTACGACAACCTTTGCATAACGGATAACCTTCCCGGAGAGGGTGTAACCTGTCTGGACTACATCGAAAACAAGTCCTTTCTTCTCTTCTTCCTGGACAGGGAACTGAGCCACAGCTTCATGGAAGTCTGTGTCGAATTTCTCTCCAAGCGCTTCTATCTTTTCAAGCCCCTTGGTTTTCAGGTAGCCGAGAAGCTTGTTGTAGATCAATTCGGTGCCTTCCAGAGCTACTTCATCCTTGGACTCCGAGAGCATCTTTATGGCCCTTTCGCAGTCGTCCAGGACAGGGAGTAGGCCTTTGATCGTTTCTGCTGAAGCGGTGCCGACGAGTTCCAACTTCGCTGCGGCCGAGTGCCTGCGGAAATTCTCGAAGTCGGCCATCAGGCGGAGGTAGTCGTTCTTCTCCTTCGCTACGCTCGCTTTCAACTCCTCGACCTCCTTGGTCAGTTTCTCAACCTTTTCCTGTGCTTCCTTAAGCTTCTTGTTCTCTTTCTTGGAAGTTTGTGGCCCGGCGGCTTCTTCTGCCTTTTCAGTTCCTTCAGTCACAGGGGTCTCTTCGGCCTCTACCTCGTTCTCCATCTTTTCAGCTTCCTGCTGCATTTCCTTATCCTTATTGTTCTTTTTGCTCATATCTGATCGATTTTCTTAGCGACTGCAAAGATATCAAATTATCTGCCAACCGCATAATTCTGCCACTTTGTCACAATTTTCAATACAAACGTTTGTATTTATGCTTTGAAAAGTGTAAATTTGTATGCATCAAAGATTGAATAACACAAAAAACTCAAAGATATGTCCAGCTTCATCAATGAAGATTTCATGCTGACCACCGAGACTGCTCGTCAGCTTTATCACGGCAGTGCCGAGAAGATGCCTATCATCGACTATCATTGCCATCTTGTCCCACAGCAAATCGCTGAAAACATCCAGTTCCGCGACATAACCCAGCTCTGGCTGGTTGACGGCCATTACGGCGACCATTACAAGTGGCGTGCTATGAGGGCCAACGGAGTCAGCGAAGACTACCTGACCGGGGGGAAGCATACTGCCTGGGAGACCTTCGAGAAGTGGGCTGAAACCATGCCTTACCTGATGAGGAACCCTCTTTATCACTGGTCCCATCTGGAGCTCAGCCGTGTATTCGGAATCGACAAGATACTTGGCCCGAAGACCGCTCGCGAGATATTCGAGGAATGCAATGCAAAGCTTGCTACCGAAGAGTTCAGGGGTCAGGCACTGATTAGGAAATTCGGAGTTGAGGTGGTTTGTACTACCGACGACCCTGCCGATGACCTCCGCTGGCACAAGCAGATTGCCGCCCATCCTTTCGGAACCAAGGTGATCCCTGCCTGGAGGCCCGACAAGGCAATGGCAATAGACGATCCGAAGTCCTATAAGGAGTATCTGAAGAAACTTGGTGAGGCCGCCGACATGGAAATCGATTCGTACGCAGACCTCCAGGAGGCCCTTCAGAAGCGTCATGATTATTTCGCTGCCAATGGATGCAAGCTTTCCGACCACGGTCTGGAGAATTTCTATGCCGCCGACTACAAGGAGATAGAGATTGAACTCATATTCAAGAAAGTCCTGATGGGGATAGCTCCAAATCCGAAGGAACTGGAGAAGTTCCGCAGCGCGTTCCTTTTCGACCAGGCTGTCATGGACGCAGAGGCCGGCTGGGCGCAGCAGTTCCACGTGGGCGCAATCCGCAACAACAACTCCAGGATGTTCGGCCTTGTTGGAGCCGACACGGGTTATGACTCGATCCATGACCAGGAAATCGCGGCTGCCGGGAACAAGTTCTTCGACCGCCTGACAGCAGCCGGGAAGCTTGCCAAGACCATCCTTTATTGCCTCAATCCTAAGGACAACGAGGTCATGATGACGATGGCTTACAATTTCAACGATGGCACCTGCCCTGGCAAGATGCAGTTCGGTTCGGGCTGGTGGTTCCTCGACCAGGAAGTCGGAATGCGCCGCCAGATGGACGCCCTTTCAGTCCTTGGACTTTTCAGCCGCTTCGTGGGCATGCTCACCGACTCCAGGAGCTTCATCAGCTACCCTCGTCACGAATATTTCCGCAGGATCCTTTGCGATGTGCTCGGAAAGGACGTCGAGAGCGGTAAGATCCCAGCAAGCGAGATCGCCGATGTAGAGAGGATGGTGCGTGACATCTCCTACAATAACGCCAAGGACTATTTCAACTTCTAGAGATGAAGGGAACGTCATTCAGGGAGATCCGGCTGCTTCTGCCGGTTCTCCTTTTTGTTTTGGGAAGCTGCTCTTCTCCGGGAATATATACCAACCCCGTCATCTATGCGGACTATTCGGACCCGGACGTGGTCTGCGTGGATGGGGAATATTGGATGACTGCAAGTTCGTTCAACTGCACTCCGGGACTCCAGATACTCCATTCCACGGACCTGGTGGATTGGGAGGTGGTTTCAGCAGCCCTTCCTGAGGGAATAGCATATCAGGGAGAGACTTCGGAAGAAACCCAGCATGGCAACGGCGTGTGGGCTCCTTCCATACGCTTCCACGACCGACAATTCTACATCTTCTGGGGCGATCCTGACTATGGAATATACCAGGTGCATGCTTCGGATCCGCTTGGAGAATGGTCCAAGCCTCTGTGCGTCATTCCGGGGAAAGGGATGATCGATCCTTGCCCGCTCTGGGACGATGACGGAAGGGTCTGGCTCGTGCATGCCTGGGCCAAGAGCCGCTGCGGATTCAACAACAAGCTGTCAGTGCGGGAATTGTCTTCGGATTGCACGTCCGCTGTTTCGGACACTGTCACCGTGTTCAACGGTTTCGAAAACGGTCAGGTCACGACTGAGGGTCCGAAGTTCTACAAACGGAACGGAGAGTATGTCATACTCTGCCCTTCCGGCGGAGTCAAGACCGGGCATCAGCTGGTGCTGAGGTCTGCCACTGTTACCGGTAAGTACGAGATGCGGGTGGCAATGCACAGCGGACACGTGGATGTCTTCGGGCCTCATCAGGGCGGCTGGGTGACTGATGCTGCCGGGAATGACTGGTTCCTGCATTTCGAGGACCGTTACGCCTGGGGACGGGTCGTCCATCTGCAACCGATGTCCTGGACAAAGGACGGCTGGTGTCTCATAGGTGAGGATATTGATGGCGACGGGATAGGGGAGCCTGTGCTGTCCCACAGTCGTCCTGCCGCATTCCGCTCCAGGAAACTTCCGGGAAGGCCAGAACAGAAGTTCCAGCTGCAGGGAAATCCTTCCGGGTCAGTTATTTGCTCTAAGGAAACTAACCTCTGGCTCGACCCTTCGCTGAAACTTGAGAAGATAGAAGGTCCCGAGATGGAATATTCCGAGACTTTTTCCTTGCCTTCTGGCGGACGTCGTGGCATAATCGTTTTCGGCACTGACTATTCTTCGATCGAACTTGTTTCTTCTGAAGGGAAAGACTTTATAGTCAGGAAGGTATGTGTTGGTGCAGACAAAGGCAATCCGGAAATCATCGTGGATTCGGTGCTTGTCCCTTCAGGCTGTAAGGAAGTTCGGCTCGGTGTCTCCGTCCGGGAGCGTCGCAATTTCGAATCGCCGGACTACGACGGCAAGGACACATATTCAGCCATCTGCAATTTCTGGTATTCTTTCAATACCGTCGCCAGTCTGGGACCTGATTTCGTTGCCCGTCCCGGCCGCTGGATAGGTGCCAAGGTCGGATCCTTCAGCAGAGACTGATAGAGTGACGGCTATTGAAAAACCCGTTGTCGTGCTTAGCCTGCAAAAAACAAGGAGGTTGGCCACGATTCCGGCCAACCTCTTCTTTTTGTGATCTGCTTTGCCCGTCAGGGCGTGGAGACTACCAGCGGCAGTCTCCGTAGCCCTTGTAGGCGGTTGCGACTGTGAACTTGAGAGCGGCCGTGTCACCGGTGAATGGAGTCTCGGTGAGGACGGTGCCAGCTGCAGTCACCTGGTCTGTGGTCAGAGTGTTCCACCAGCTATAGCCTTCGGTAGTGTCGATGTCGAAGAAGTAGTTGTCCGTGATGTAAGGGACAGCGATCTTCGCAGAAGCGGTACTGACAAGCTTAGGGAAGCCGTTGGCGTTGGAAGGAGTCTCCGCAGCCTTGTGCATTGCAGCGAAGATGTTCTTCCGCACCGTGATCTGCCTTGGCATAGCCGTAGCAGAGCTTGAACGCACGTGCATGATACCGTTGTTGTCCTTGCTGTCCACGGAGCCGATGTTGTAGAACGTGTTGTTCTCGACGTTGACTGCGCCGCAGAAGACGGCTGCATCGACCCTGAGGAAGGTACGGATTCCGTTGGCAAAGGTGTTGTTGACCACCTTGATGCTGGTGACGGTTCCTTTCCTGAAGTCGATGAAGTCTCCGCCCGTGCCCATTCCGGTCACGATGTTGCCTACTACGGATACAGGACCGCAAGCAGAAGCGTTAGGGCCGCTGATCAGCCTGTTCTTGTAGCCGGTGATGTCGCAATCCTTGATGTTGAGAGCCGTAAGATTGGCCTCTGTTGCGAGGACTATCATGTCTGAGAGGGCGTTCTTGCCATCGAGGTTGAGGTTGTACAGGGTGAATGGGACCTTGGATCCGGACAGGGTGAAGTTCGCGTTGACGACAGGCTTCTTTCCGTGTGAGATCTTTCCGCTGATGCTGAGCTGGTTGTTGACAGCTATGGCACCGTGCTCGGAGAAGTCGAGGTCGGCGGTGATCAGGATGTCGGTCTTGCCGGCGCTCAGGGCCTCAAAGAAGGTAGTCGTGTCGGAAACCTCGAACTGAGGGCCGATGTACTTATGGCGGTTGGTGTTCCACCTTGCATCACCGATGTTTTCTGATGCTGCCAAGGCGTTCACGAGAGTGAAGTCGCCTGTTGATGCTCCCTGGAACGGATCGGAAGAAAGCACGATTCCGTTTCCTGCCGTACCCGCCTCCTCTGTCATGTAGCTCCACCAGCTGTAGGCCTCGTCCGCGGTGTCCACACCATAATAGTAGTTGTGGATGAAGGTAGGGACCTTGATGGCAGCGGAGGTCTTGCTCACGAGTTTAGGGAAACCGTTCGCGTTGGAAGGAGATTCGCTTGCACGGTGCATCGAAGCGAACAGGTTGTTGCGGACGATGACCTGTGCAGCATCCGTGACTGAGGTGCTCCTTACGTGGAAGACACCGTTGTTGTCCTTGCTGTCGACGGAGCAGAGGTTATAGAACGTATTGTTCGTGACCTGTACGGAGTTGCAGACGACGGCTGCATCCATCCTCAAGAAGGTACGGATTCCGTTTGCGAAGGTACTGTTCATGACCTTCAGTGCGTTGAGGGTACCCTTCCTGAAGTCGATGAAGTCGCCGCTTGTGCCCATGTCGGTCACTGTAGCCCTGTTGATCACGACTGAGGAAACAGATGAAGTTTCCTTGTCCTGATAGAGCAGGCGGTTCTTGAAGTTCTTGACCACTACATCGTTGAGTGTTATGGTGCCTATCGTCGCCTTATCCATTATGTAGAGAGCGTTGTCTACTGCTCCTGCACCGTCCAGGGTGATTCCCTTGATGGTGAAGTTGCCCACGCCCTCGTTCAGCTGGAAGCCTCCCTTGAGGACGGCATCCTTGCCTCCCATGATGGTGAGGGTGTTCACCAGGGTGGCCTTGCCTGCGGTGACATCTGTGCTTTCGGTGATGGCCGTGAAGTCATATTCCCCATCGCTGAGGGTAATGACTGTCTTGCCTGCCGAAATTGCGGTGAGGAGTTCATCGACGTTGCTGACGGTGATCTCTGAAGTAGGTGCGCTTCCGCGAGCCGGGTTCCAGCGAGGGTCACCGACATTGGCGTTCATCGCAACACCGTTGGTGAGGGTGAAGTCTCCGTTTGCTGCATCCTTGCAAGGATC
>JBGVAE010000127.1:0-12461 GCA_045224215.1 Candidatus Cryptobacteroides sp.
GTGCAGAATACAGCCATCAAGACTCCTAGATACAAAAGATATTTCTTGTCTTTGCCTTTCCTGGTCAGGACCGGTATGATCAAGGAATTGTGGATAATGAACAGGACTAGAAGGGGTATGAGAACCTTCCAGCCACGTAACAAGTCTATCAATACCTCTTTCGAACCACCTTGGAGCGTTCCCTTGAGCCATCCCGTAACCGGAATCAGGAACAAGGCCGTCCAGATGATGGTATAGACCAGGTTCTCTTGCTTGCGAAGTGTCATTGCTCTATAAAGTCTTTCGTTCTCCTGAGTCCGTCCAGCGAACCATCCTGTCCGCTTTCCAGTTCGTAAGTCACCTTCAGCCAAGCTGAATCCTTGAGGAAATCAATCTGACCCAACTGGATGTCCTTGACTTTCATTCCGGTCCTTTTCTCCAGGTCAGCTACCAGTTCCGCACGTTTCTCCGGCACGATAAGGTCGATCTTGTCATAGATGACCAACTTCGTGGAAGTCCGCTTGCCGATCACGCCCTTGGATTCCAGGATGAATATCAGCAGTACGATCAGCACGTTGGCTGCCAGGAGTTCTCCGAACGGGATGTCCGCTCCGATACCGTTGATGACGGACACTGCTATGATGATGAACAGATAGGTCATTTCGCGGACCGGAACCGTTTCCGTACGATACCTGATCATTCCGAATATCGCGAACAAGCCGATGGTGAATCCGATCTGGAGGCTCAGGTTGTTCATTACGAACAGCAGCAGGAACATCGCGGACGAGAATATCATGAAGGTGAAATAATAATCCACCCTCCGGCTCTTCGGATAGTACAGGAACTGTACGATGACGAAGCTGACGGCGAGATTGAACAGGAAGAGCTTCAAAAGTTCGAATATCGATTCCCAGACGGCTGCCGAGGTGGATTTCACCTTGTAGTTTCCGGCAGCGTCCATCGTGACGTCATACCCGTTCTCCGCTGCAATCTCCGGATCGAATTCTGCTCCTACGAATTCCTCCTCCACGGCCGAGGTGTCGTTCTGCGCAGAAAGTTGGAACGAAGCCGCAGCGAACAGCGACAGGGCGATGAATATCTTCAATAATGCCTTCATGGTCTGTTGTTTATTTTTTTGCCTGTTATCTTTTCTATTCCTCTTATCTTTTCCTTGAACCTCCCCGGATGGACTGACTGATCCGTAAGGACGGTCCCTATGCAATACTTGCTCACCTTGAAAGGATGTACCCTGTGGTCCAGGAGTATCTTCCTCATCGAAGAATCCGCCCTGCCGTCCTGCTTGAGCTCGATTATCACGGTGTCTCCGAGGTGGGCGGTACGTCCGGTACGTGGATTCGTGAAAGCCAGGGATGAGTCAAAGGTGATCCTTTCGGTCTTCTCCTTATTGACGAGAGTCACCCTGTCGAAGTCGGTCGTGCAGGCAGGGGATACGTCTGAAAGGCTGTACCAGGAGTGCAGTTCGATGAAATCAGCCGCTTCCGCCATCTGCCGGGATTCAAGGGAATATCCGTCCGGCACCCTCATCCTCTTCTTCTTCGTCCTGCCTTTGTTGTTCTTCCTCTTGATTTCCAGGAAGGTAATTCCCGAGACCAGATAAGTCCTGACCCTGATCTTCTGGCGGACCTTCCGGCCTGAACGATGGATTCGGAACATCTCCAAGTCTGGAGTGTCGTAGTACATCGAATGGTAGGAAGTTATCTTCTCTCCATCGATTTCGCATGCACGGTAGCCCATTGCTGCCGCGTCAGCGAATATCTCCAAAGCCATCCCCTCGGTTGTGACATACTTCGTGTCGATGCGGTTCATCAGTTTGACTGCACCCATCTCTTCCAGCGAGATGCCATCCATCGAGGCTATTGCGCCGGATGTCTTGAGACTGCCGTCCATCTCACTCCTGGATAGTATATTCGAAGACTTTCACCGTCTGCAACTTGCCGTTCGGTGCGTAGTTGTATTGCTTTTTCTTGGTGCCGTCGGAGTTGTATTCGTACTTGCGGATTGCGCTTGGCTTGTTCTTTTCGTCGTAGATGACGTTCTTGCTGATCTTCCCGTTGGCCCCGTACTCGAAGGTCTCACGCCACTTCTGACCGTATTTGGTGTATTCGATTTCCTCAATCTTCCTGCCCTGGTCGTCGTATGTGGTGACCCTGTCCAGCCACTTGGTCTGAGTCTTGGCATCGGTGTTCCACTCGCGGATCACGAGATTCTTGCGGGCCTGCCTCTTCGCCATAGTAGCTTCGTCCAGCTGGGCATATGCACTTGTACTGAACAGAGGGAGGAATAACACCGATGCGAGAAGCATCTTTCCTATCAACTTTTTCATATGGCTTATTGTTTTTGATCGGTATTGCAATGTAGCAAAAAGAACTCCACGAAGGAAAACAAATCGGTCAAAGCTATGTTTTTCTAAGTGAAAGGGCTTCAGATGGTCACCATCTTGAGTTTGCGTCCTTCGAAATGGCCGAGTCTGCGGAAGCCGAACATCTTGACGTACTGGGCGTAGTAGTCGAATTTCGCAGCTACTTGTTCCGGGGCGTGCGAGTCGGAACCGAGGCAGATCACTTCACCTCCGAGTTCCAGGAAGCGTACCAGGATGTCCCTGTCCAGCTGGGGAGTCCTGAGTCCGTAGGCCTTATAGGATTTGGTGTTGATTTCCAGGCCTTTCCCATTCTCTGCAAGATAGCGGAGGATTTCATCCATCAATGCCGGGAAATCTTTGTAGAGGATACTTTCCTTAGGATAAGGGGCATAACGGACCACGTAGTCGAAGTGTCCCATGACATCGAAGTCACCGAGCCATTTCATTTCCCGCAGCAGGGTCTCCAGGTAGCGTCCGTAGGCTTCCTTCCAGTTCTTGCCTTTATAGTAGTGGCCGTAATATGGATCGGTGTCCTCAAGATAATGGACCGAGACAGTCACCTGGTCGAAGTCCTGGGCAGCGAGCAGATTTCGGTTGAGATCCCTGTCATTCACTCCCAGTCCCATCTCTATGCCTTTGAGTACCTTGAATTTCTTGGCTGCGGCCCTACCGAAGGCTCCTTCCGCCACTTTCCCGGCTACCCGGTCGATTTCTGCCTGCTGGGCTCTTACATCGAATACTTCGGGGACCTTTTTCCCGGACTTCTCCTGGATGTCCGGAACATAGAAATCGCAATGGTCGGTGAAACATAATCCTCCAAGGCCTTTTTCAATGGATGCCTTTACGCTGTCCTCCACCGACGTCTTCTGTCCGTCGAAAGAGAATTGGCTGTGGTTGTGAGTGTCGAAAAACATATTCACGAATATAGCAATTTTTCTTATTTTTGTATTCCTAGCGACAAGCCTGCTTATGATCACCTTCGGATACAAGACCAAATTCAGCAGCCTGGTAAGGGCTGCCGGCGCCATCGGCATCGGCCTGGTGCTGATATTCGGCAATAATGCTCCTACGTTGGTAGTGAAGCTCATAGCCATCCTCCTGGTAGTTGCCGGAGTGGTGTCTCTGGTTTACGGAGTCAAGAAGAACAAGGAGCAAGGCATGTACCAGCTCTTGGTGATCAACGCATGCCTGGACATAATCCTCGGCCTGCTGCTGTACTTCAATCCGCAGTGGATAGCCGGGATCATCATCTATCTGATAGGAATAGTCCTCATCCTGTTCGGAGCATTGCAACTCCTTGCCCTTTCCGGTACGCTCTCCATGCTTGGAGCAGGCTTCTCCTCGCTGATCCTGTCCGTATGCGCCATAGTCGGCGGAGCCTTCCTGCTCTTCAACCCTCTGAGCATCAAGGTTATGAGTGTGATTGCAGGGTTGTTCATGGTGCTTTACGGAGTCTCGGAGATAGTTTCTACATACAGGATAGGAAAGGCAAGAAGCGAAGCGCCATCTACTCCAATGAACCAGATAGACGTGTCCGGAATCGGGGATGCCAAGGAAGTCGAATACGAAAAGGTTGACGAACAAGGGGAATGATCAGTCAGGACACTATACAGAAAATCCTTGACACTGCCCGGATAGAAGAGGTCGTGGGAGATTTCGTGTCGCTCCGCAAACGCGGGGCCGACTGGTGGGGATGCTGTCCGTTCCACAATGAGAAGACCCCATCCTTCCATGTGGTGCCTGCCAAAGGTATTTATTACTGTTTCGGCTGCCACAAGGGCGGCTCGGCGGTGGGCTTCGTGATGGAGCATGAGCACATGTCCTACCCGGACGCTCTCCGCTACCTTGCAAGGAAATACAACATCGAGATAGAAGAGAACGAAGAGACTGCCGAGCAGATAGCGGCAAGGCAGCGGAACGAGAGCCTGCTGCTGGTCTCTGAATATGCAGGGACATTCTTCCAGGAGCAGCTCAAGGGAGGCGAGGGCAAGGCCGTGGGCATGTCCTATTTCCACACCAGGGGCCTGGAAGACGAGACCATTGAGAAGTACGGCCTTGGATGGGCTCCTTCGGACAGGCATTCCTTTACCGATTCAGCGAAGGAGAAAGGATTCAAGGATGAATATCTGCTCGAAACAGGGCTTTGCACTAAGTACGATGACAGTCCTGACCTGCATGACCGTTTCGTGGAAAGGGTGGTATTCCCTATCCATTCAGTGAGTGGAAGGGTGATTGCTTTCGGAGCCAGAACGCTTAAATCCAAGGTTGAGGGCAAGCCTTATGCTAAATATGTAAACTCCAAGGAATCAGCAATATACGTTAAAAACCAGTCGCTTTACGGCATCTGGTTCGCAAAGACGGCGATGGCCAGGGAGGACAAATGCTATCTCGTCGAGGGTTACCTTGACGTCCTTTCGATGCACCAGCTCGGAATCACCAACGTGGTGGCTTCCAGCGGAACGGCATTGACGGAGGGGCAGATCCGTCTGATAAGGCGGTTCACGGAGAATGTCACCATAATGTATGACGGCGATCCTGCCGGAATACATGCTGCCCTCCGGGGAATAGGGATGTTCCTCAGGCAGGGAATGAACGTGAAAGTGGTCCTTCTCCCTGACGGGGATGATCCGGATTCATATTCCCGGAAACACAGCTTGGAGGAGGTCAACGAGTTCATCAAGGAGAACGAGAAGGATTTCGTGGACTTCAAGAGCACGCTCCTGATGGAAGATGCGGGTAACGATCCTTTGAAGCGGGCCAACGTTATCAATGACATCGCCGACACCATCGCCGACATTCCGGATGCTATCAAGCGAGAGTCATATATCGGCTTCCTCAGCCAGAAATTCGAGATCCGAAGGGAGGCTCTCGAGGAGAGGATATCATCCACGAGGGCGAAGACGGTAATATCTGAAAAGAAGGTTCAGGACAGAAGGGAGGCTGCAGTACAGACTTCTCCGACAGGGCTTGATGCCTTGGAAACCAACCGCATCATGGCAAAGGCCGAGCGCGACCTCCTGGGTTTCATCCTGACCTACGGAACCACTCCTCTGGAGTTCCAGAGCGATTCTGATTTTTATGCCGAGTCCGAAGAGGACCGGCAGACAGTGTTCGAATTCATAGACCAGGCCCTTGAGGCGGACAGTTCCGAGTTCGTCAATCAAGCCTACAAGGATTCCTACTCACTCTATTCCGACTTGTATTATGAAGGCTTCTCCCAGGAAGAGATCGTGAAGAAGATGATGGACGGAGCGGATAGGACCATAGCCTATGTCGCGGCCCAGCTTTCTACGGACGAGCAGTACGATCTTTCCGTCAAGAACCTGAGGGATTCCATGATGTCGAAGGGCTCGTGGCTCACGAAATTCGTCCCTAAGGCCATCCTGGTCTTCCAGTCGAGCCGGCTTGAGGACAAGGTGAACCAACTCAGGGATGAACTTCTTAAAGCGCAGACCGTCTCCGACTCCGCAAAGGAAGTCGAAGTCATGAAGGAGATGGTTCGGATCCAGAAAGCGCTCAAGGCTGTGAAAGTCCGTCTCGGGCGCGAGAAGTAAGCCTATTTCACAGAGAAAGCGAACACGCAGTGGCTCCGGTAGGTCTCGCCAGGCCTGAGTACCGCCGACGGCCACTGTGGCTTGTTAGGTGTGTCCGGATATTTCTGGGACTCAAGGCATATGGCAGAGCGAAGGCCGTAGGTGATGCCTTTCTTGCCGGTCACCGTTCCGTCGAGGAAGTTTCCTGCATACACCTGGACTCCAGGTTCGTCGGTATATTCAGTGAGCAGGATGCCGGTCTCAGGGCAGTAGAGTTCGACTGCAGGGATGCTGTCATCGCCCTTGGTTTCGAGCACCCAGTTGTGGTCGTAGCCCTTGCCGTTGCGGAGCTGCTCGTAGTCATCGTCGATCCTCTCCCCGATGCGGGTCATCCTGGTGAAATCCATCGGAGTTCCTTCGACCGGGACAATCTCGCCCGAAGTCATGAATGTCGAATCGACCGGGGTGAAAGTTGTCGCAAAGATCCTTAGCGAATCGTCGCAGATGCTGTGGTTCGCAGGGTCTCCCGAGAGGTTGAAATAGGCGTGGTTGGTCATGTTGATGATCGTCGGAGCGTCGGTGACAGCGTCGTATCGGATGTCTATCCTGTTGTCTTCTGTCAGGGTGAAGGTGACGTGTGCCGTGACCTTTCCAGGGAAGTTGGAATCTCCGTCAGGGGAAACCATTTCCAGTTTTACATGGCTCGCGTCGGCTTCCAGCACGTCATAGACCTGGTACTGCCAGCCTTCCGGGCCGCCATGCAGGCAATGGCCGTAGTTGTTTTGCGGCAGCTGGTATTCAACTCCGTCCAAAGTGAACTTCCCGTCCTTGATGCGGTTTGCATAGCGGCCGATGGAGGCTCCGAAATCGGTCAGGTTGTTCTCCGGGAAATAGTCCTTCACATTGTCGAATCCGAGGACGACATCCTTGAATTCTCCGTCCCTGTCCGGTACCATGACGGAAACTATCCTTCCGCCGAAGTTGGTGATGCAGACCTCCATTCCAGCCTTGTTGGTCAGGGTGTAGAGGGCTGTTGTCTTGCCGTTCCTTTCGGCCTCGAAGTCCTTCGGGTCGAGTCCGGACTTGGTGAGTCCGGCTTCCTTAGGGGTGCAACCGGCGATAGCAAGAGCGGTGGCCAGCGCAAAAGCCAAGATATTCCTTTTCATGGTAATATGTTGATTATCAGTTAATGACTGCTCCGTTCACAAGGACTTCCGCAGGGGTGATGAATCTCATCTTGCCATCGCCCTGCTTGGCCATCAGGATCATTCCTCGGGACTCGATGCCGCGGATCATCTTCGGCTGCAGGTTCGCAAGGATGCAGATATGCTTTCCAACCATGTCCTCAGGGGAATAGTATTCCGCTATACCGGACACGATCGTCCTCTGGTCTATGCCGGTGTCAATACTGAGCTTGAGGAGTTTGTCGGTCTTAGGCACCCTCTCTGCGGCGAGGACGGTAGCGGTGCGGATGTCCATCTTGGCAAAATCATCGAAAGTGACCTCCGGCTTAGGCTCTGCTATCTTCTTTGCTGCTTCTTTGGCTTCAGCCTCTTTGACAGCGGCCTCGTTGGCCTGCTTGGTGGCCTGGAGCTTCGCTACCTGGGCTTCGACTACGCTGTCCTCCACCTTGCTGAAAAGGAGCTGGGCTTCTCCCACCTGGTGACCGGCCTGGAGGATGTCGGTATTTCCGAGATCCGTCCAGGAAACCACAGGCCCGTCGATGACCATGCTTTCACCTGCAGGTACCGTGTGCAGTGCCCTGGACTCGCCATCCTTGAAGAAGTTGACGGTAGGAGAGCCCTCGCCCTTGCGGTGGTCGCTTCCAGCCCGGATGCCTATTACCAGCATGTTGCGGAGCTTCTCGGCGGCGAACGGGGTGAACGGCTCGAAGGCTATCGCCAGGTCAGCGCAGATCTGGAGGGAGGTGTAGAGGATGGATGCCGTGCGGTCCATGTCGGTCTTGGCAACCTTCCAAGGTTCGGTGTCGGAGATATATTTGTTACCCACCCTGGCTATGCTCATGGCATCCTTCAGGGCTTCGCGGAAATGGAAGCTTTCGATGTTGGCTTCGAGGCTCCTCCTTAATTCCGGAATCTGTGCAAGGGTCTCGGTATCAATAGGTTCCGGCTTGAGGTTTGCCGGGACCTTTCCCCCGAAATACTTGTGTGTCAAGACTACGGCCCTGTTCACGAAGTTTCCGAATATGGCAACGAGCTCGCTGTTGTTCCTCTGCTGGAAATCCTTCCAGGTGAAGTCGTTGTCTTTAGTTTCCGGAGCGTTGGCACAGAGCACGTAGCGAAGTACGTCCTCCTGCCCAGGGAAATCCTCCACATATTCATTGAGCCAGACTGCCCAGTTGCGGGAGGTGGATATCTTGTCTCCTTCGAGGTTCAGGAATTCGTTGCCTGGCACGTTGTCCGGCAGGATGTAGCTGCCTTCTGCCTTCAGCATGGAAGGGAACACGATGCAGTGGAACACGATGTTGTCCTTCCCGATGAAGTGGATGAGGCGGGTGTCCTCATCCTTCCACCATTTCTCCCAGGTTTCAGGAAGCAACTCCTTTGTGTTCGAAATGTAGCCGATAGGGGCGTCGAACCAGACGTAGAGCACCTTGCCCTCGGCTCCGTCCACAGGAACCGGAACACCCCAGTCCAAGTCGCGGCTGACGGCACGCGGCTGCAGTCCTCCGTCCAGCCATGACTTGCACTGGCCATAGACGTTGGACCTCCATTCCTTGTGCTGCTCCAGGATCCATTCCCTGAGCCAAGGCTCGTACTGGTCCAGAGGCAGGTACCAGTGCTTGGTTTTCTTCTTGACCGGTTGGGCTCCGCTCAGCTTGGACTTCGGATCGATCAATTCTTCTGGACTGAGAGTGCTTCCGCATTTCTCACACTGGTCTCCGTACGCATTCGGATTGCCGCATTTCGGGCAGGTGCCGACGATGTAACGGTCGGCCAGGAAGGTCTTGGCTTCAGGATCGTAGTACTGCTCGCTTTCCTTGGTGATGAACTTCTCGTCATCATACAGTTTGCGGAAGAACTCCGAGGCGTTCTTGTCGTGGACCTTCGAGGTGGTCCTGGAATAGATGTCGAAATTGATTCCGAGCTTCAGGAAGGAGTCCTTGATGATTCCGTGGTACTTGTCCACTACATCCTGAGGGGTGACGCCCTGGCTGCGGGCCTTTATGGTGATAGGAACCCCGTGTTCGTCCGATCCGCAGATGAACAGCACGTCATCTCCGCGCATCCTCAGGTACCTTACATAGATGTCAGCAGGTACATAGACGCCGGCGAGATGGCCGATGTGTACTGGACCGTTGGCATAAGGAAGCGCGCAGGTCACGAGGGTTCTTTTGAAATTCTTGTCCATATAAAAAAAGATTATCCCGCAAATTTAAGAAAATCTGCGGGATAATGAATATTTAGCCGAGGCTATTCAGCGAATGCGTAGGAGAAGCCGTTGACCTTATCCCAAGCTCCCCTGGTGAAATCAGGCACTTCCACCGGCATGCAGCCGTTCTCTATCGATATGGCTCCGAGTTCGGCCAGGCAGCACCATTCGGCCATGTCATAGACATCCATGTCCAGAGGCAGGCCGTTCCTGAGGCAGTACACAAGGCGGTAGTCCATGATGAAGTCCATTCCGCCGTGGCCTCCGACTTCCTTTGCCAGGGCCTCAAGTTCAGGAGTAAGGATAGGGTTGCGGTACTTCTCCTGCATCTTCTTGATGTCATCTTGAGAGAGGGAACGGTGAGCGTTCAGGTTCTCGTGGTCAGGAATAACTGAAGGGTCGATCTGGGAAGGACGGAGAGTGATCTGCTGGACAGGATACTTGGCAGCATATCCGTCTGTTCCCACAATCTGGTACATACGGCTGTATGGCCTTGGTGTGAGGACATCGTGAGAGATCAGGACTGTCTTGCCTTTTTCGGTCAGGATCATTGTGTTGACTTCGTCACCGTTTTGGAAATCGGTGCATTCCTCTCCGGTCTGGCGCTTCACGTGCTTGGCTCCGTTCACCGGCTTTGTCTCCATTGCCACCAGGGTCTTGAAACGGTCGCCCCTGTGGATGTCGAGCACCTGGGCCACCGGTCCGAGGCCGTGTGTGGCGTAGATGTCACCCTTGTGGGTGCGGTTGAAATCAAGTCTCCAGTTGTTCCAGTACCTGTCCCAGAACTCGTCCAGGTTGTGCAGGTAGGCTCCTTCCACGTGCAGTACCTCGCCGAACACTCCGGCCTTTGCCATGGAAAGGCAGGACAGTTCGAAGAAATCGTAGCAGCAGTTTTCAAGCATCATGCAGTGCTTGCGGGTCTTCTCGGACATGTTGATGAGAGCCCAGATGTCATCCAGGGATGCTGCAGCCGGAACTTCGATAGCAACGTTCTTCCCATGCTCCATTGCATAGAGGGCGATCGGTACATGATGTACCCAGTCGGTGCAGATATAGACGAGATCGATGTCATCCCTTTCGCACATCTGCTTGTAAACCTCCGTGTCTCCGGAATATTCCGCAGCGGCAGGGAAGGCCCTGTCTGAGAGTATCTTCTGGGCATCAGCCACCTTTTCAGGCTGTACATCGCAGAGGGCTGTTATCTTGACTCCGGGAATATAGGTGAATCTCTCCACGGCTCCAGGTCCCCTCATTCCGAGTCCGACGAATCCAACCCTTACGGTGTCGATGGCCGGAACGGTGAGTCCCAGGACGTTTTCCTGACCTGCCGGGCGGGCAGGAACCTTTACCTTGATCGGGGCAGTATTCTTGGTCGTCGAGCAGGCGACTGTGGCAAAGACTGCTGCCACTAGTAATAAGTTCTTGATTTTCATAATGTCATATTAATATCATTTCTTTCTGATAACATTGAGGCCGTCCCTTATCGGGAGCAGGACCGACTCGACCCTCGTGTCTGCCATCACTTTGTCGTTGAAAGCCGCGATGCCCAGGGTCTGCTTGTCCTGCGGCAGGGGATCCTGCCAGAGCTTCCCGTCCCATAGTACATCGTCCGCGAGGATCAGTCCCCCAGGGCGTACCAAGTCGAAGACCAGGTCGTAGTATTCTGAATATTCCCTCTTGTTTGCGTCGATATAGACCAGGTCGTACGGGCCTTCAAGACTGGCGAGCGTCATCCTGGCGTCTCCGATGTGGAGGGAGATCTTGCCATCCACTCCGGCCCTCGACCATCCTTCCTTTATCAGGTCTTCCAGTTCATCATTGATCTCGAGGGTGTCGATATGGCCGTCTTCCGGAATGCCGAAAGCGAAACAGGTCGCAGAGTAGCCGGTGAAAGTCCCGATTTCCAGGATTTTGCGAGCATTAGAGATCTCTGCGAGCATTGTAAGCAGGCGCCCCTGGACGGCACCTGAGAGCATCCTCGGATAGTTCGTCCTGATGTTGGTCTGCTTCTCAATCCACTCCAGAGCCTCGCCCTGTGGACTCGAATGCTCCCTAAGGTATTTCTCAGACGCTGATTCCATATCTTCAAAGATACGAATAAATCGAAGATGCTTTCAAATCTTTTTCATACATTTGCAAAACCGTCCCGCTTTGTTCCCCGGTTTTTATCCAAAGTGAGATGAACTTAACGTATTCAACGAATATATTACAATGAAGGCAAAGTACATCTTTGTTACTGGCGGTGTTGTTTCTTCTTTGGGGAAGGGCATCATTTCCGCCAGCATCGGCAAATTGCTGCAAGCCCGTGGCTTCAAGGTCACCATCCAGAAATTCGACCCTTACATCAACATCGACCCGGGAACCCTGAACCCCTATGAGCATGGGGAGTGCTACGTGACCGATGACGGCATGGAGACGGACCTCGATTTGGGACACTACGAGAGGTTCACAGGTATCAGGACCACACGCAACAACTCCGTGACTACCGGGCGCATATACAAAGCCGTTATTGACCGGGAAAGACATGGGGACTATCTCGGAAAGACCATCCAGGTGGTCCCTCATATTACCGACGAGATCAAGAGGAGGATGCTGAGGGAGGACGAGAAGGACGAGGAACTGGATTTCGTGATCACGGAGGTCGGAGGTACCATAGGAGACATCGAGAGCGCACCTTTCATGGAAGCTATAAGGCAGCTGCGCTGGCAGTTGGGCCGGGATGCGGTCTGCGTCCACCTTACCTATGTGCCATACCTGAAGGCTGCGAATGAGTTGAAGACCAAGCCCACCCAGCACTCGGTGAAGGAACTGCAGGGCATGGGCATCCAGCCGGACATCCTGGTGCTGCGTACTGAAAAGCATCTGGATGATTCCATACGGGGGAAGGTCGCTTCTTTCTGCAATGTCGATCTGGAATGCGTGGTGCAGAGCGAGGATATGCCGAGCATCTACGAAGTTCCTGTGAGCATGCAGAAGCAAGGTCTCGATGCCGCCATCCTGCGGAAGATAGGCATCCCGGTGGGGGAGACGCCTGCCATGAAACCATGGCACGACTTCCTGGACAAGCAGCGTGCGGCATCCGAGGAACTGCGTATTGCCTTGGTGGGCAAGTATGACCTGCAGGATGCCTACAAGAGTATCAGGGAGAGCCTTAACCTGGCCGGCATCTATAACGG
>JBGVAE010000128.1:0-33841 GCA_045224215.1 Candidatus Cryptobacteroides sp.
GGCGCGGCCGCGCGGAGCCGTACTCCTGCCAGTTTACGGCAGGACGGCAGCAGGCGGCCGCGGACTACATGCGCGCCAATCCCCACAGGCTCCATCTTGGAGCCGTGGGATTCAGCGGCATGGCTCCGGAAGACGTCTCCGGCATAGACCAGACCCTCGATATGTGGGAGGGGGTGATCAAGTCTTCGTTCTTGTATAAAGGCCTGCTTGTCAAAGTTTTGACCAGCGTTGATCCCTCTGCGGACGCCGTCTGCGCCACGGTGAGTACCGCCGCGCGTATTCCCGTCAGCATCCGCTTCCCATATCCTACCGGACAGCATACCGACGACGCCTGCGACTGGACTATTGGCCGACCTCATAGTACGGTGCTTGTCAGCCGGGAAGGAGATGAGACCGTTTTCAGAAGGGATATGGATTCGACCATATACTATGTTACGGTCCGTAGTTCTGATGCCTCCGTCTCCCTTACGGGGGAGAATACCGTGAGTATAGTGCCGGAGGCTGATGAATGGTCTTTTTCCGTACTGTTCAGCCCCTCATACAACGCCTCAGGCGATCTCGGTTGCCCGGCTGCGCTCGAATCGAGAGAGGCTGCCGCCTCCTGGTGGCGCGCCTGGTGGCGCAGCGGCGCAGCCGTCGATTTCAGCCGCTGCACGGACCCGCGCGCGGCTGAGCTGGAGCGCCGCGTCGTCCTTTCACAATATCTCACGGCCATCCAGAGCAGCGGCGATACGCCGCCCCAAGAGACTGGCTTGACCTACAATTCCTGGTTCGGCAAATTCCATCTGGAGATGGAATGGTGGCACCAGGCGCATTTCGCGCTTTGGGGACATCCGGAGATGCTGGACCGAACCCTCGATTGGTATTTCGATTCTGCCCCGGTAGCGGAGGAGATAGCATCCCGCCAGGGATTCGACGGGATCCGATGGATGAAGATGACGGACCCTTCCGGGCAGGAAGCGCCCTCCGACATAGGATCCTTCCTTATCTGGCAGCAACCTCATCTGATCTACTTGGCCGAATTGCTTCACCGGGCCGGCTGTGATGCCTCCCGTTTTGCACCTCTAGTCCGCCGTACGGCAGACTTCATGATCTCTTTCGCCTCGCTTGACGATTCCGGCCGCTATGTCCTCAAGGGATGCATCCCGGCCCAGGAGACACTCAGGCCCGAGACTACGGTCAATCCTCCTTTCGAACTCTCATACTGGCATTACGCCCTTAACGTCGCCCGGCAATGGTTCGAATGGGCCGGGAAAACTGCTGACACCGACCCCGTCTCTCAGCGGCTGGACGACGTCCTGTCGCGCCTTTCACCTTTGGCGGAGCGCGACGGACTCTACCTCGCCGCCGAGTCCGAGCCGGACACTTACTCTCGTCCCGAGCTCTTCTCGGACCACATGGCGGTCCTGGCCGCTTTCGGCGTCCTGCCCGAGTCTCCGCAATTCGACAAGGAGACCATGCGCAATACTCTCCACTGGGTGATGGATAACTGGAACTGGGGCCGCACCTGGGGATGGGATTATCCGGTCACATGCATGACTGCCGTCCGCCTCGGCGAGCCCGGGACGGCTTTAGACGCCATCCTGATGCCCCAGCGCACCAATACTTATCTCCCTAACGGTCACAATTACCAGGACTCCAGGCTGCGCTGTTATCTACCCGGCAACGGCGGACTGCTCACAGCAGTCGCCCTCATGTGCGCCGGCTACGACGGCTGCACCGAGCCCAACCCCGGCTTCCCCAAGGACGGCACCTGGGATGTCCGCTGGGAGGGCCTCCTGCCCCTTCCTTGATTATGCTCCGTGCGTGATTTTGCCCAAAACCCGCACGGAATGGGCAAAAATGAATAATCGGTGCGGGTTTTAGCCAAAAACTCGCACCGATAGGGCTGAAAAGCTGAATCCGTGCGGGATTAAGCCGTTTTCTCGCACGGGTTGGGGGTAAACAAAAAACTTGTGCGTGATTTTGCCCAAAACCCGCACGGACGGAAATGCTCAGATTAGTTTCGACAGGGTTTTGCCGTCGGCGAGCGGGAAGAACTCCCGGATATGGGAGATGAGCCGCTCCCGTGATTCTTCCGGGGAGCGGCTGATGGTCTCCGGCGCGCCTGTGGCTTCTTCGAAGCGTCGCGCCCAGGCCGGCACGGCCGTCGCCTGTCCGCGAGTGCCAGCACCGCCTGCCGCTTCGGAGCTCCCGAGCATACTCCCGAACAGCTCGTCAGGAGTGGTGTTGGAGGCGCGCTGCCAGCCATTGTAGTGGAGGTCGGGTCCACGGTACACCCTCTGGATGTCGCCGATGACGGTCCAAGTACCCATCTGCAGGAACTGAACGACGCTGTCCATGATGCCTTTCTTGACGCCCGGACTCAGGAGCGGCTTGTATTTCGCTCCCATGGAGCGCAGGAACGCCGGCGTGACGGCTTCAGAGCAAATCAGGCGGAGCTCGCGGGCTTCCAGCGCGCCGGCTTCCTTGATCGCGGACAAAGCGACGGGGGAGAGGAACTTCATGAGTTTCTCACTGCTTGTCGATGCCTTGAAGCTTTCTCCGAGAGCCATCCTGTACTTGTGAATGCTCCGCCTCCAGTTCATCAGCTCGCGGTACCATTCGACAGTAGCGAAGGCGGCTTTGCCGCCGAGGTATTTGCCGTAGGCAATGTCGCCTTCGCGCACAGCCTCGATCTTCCAGTCCCAGGGACCGAGAGTCCCGCCTTCTTCCTCATCGGTAAACCAGCATCCGGGAGCAGTCATTTCCTCGATGGACCATCCAACCACGCCGCACCGGAAGAACGGTATGATCCCATATTCCCGGATGACCTCGATCATCCTCTCAGGACTGTCAATGACTCTTTTCACCGCTTGCATCGTGAAATTATACAATCTCCGTCAATTCCCCTGTAGCAGAGTCCATTATGAAGCCACGGACCGTGATGGTAGCTGGCATCAGGGGATGCTCCTTGATGTTTGCCATTGTATTGCGCACGGAGGCCTCAGGGTCGTGGAACCCTTCAAGCCAAGCGTCTAGATCGATGTCGTCGCGGACAAGATTGGCTTCCGGGACGCCGCGCTCCAGCATCTCCTCCCGGAAATGTCCGAAGCTCATGTGGCAGGCGCCGCATCCAGAGTGGGCGACGACCATGATCTCCTCTACGCCAAGCTCATATACTGCGACGATGAGACTGCGCATGGCCGAATCCCACGACGTCGGGATGACGGCGCCGGCGTTCTTGATGATCTTGGCATCCCCGTTCTTCAGGCCCAGCGCCTCCTGCAGGAGCACTGACAAGCGGGTGTCCATGCAGCTCAGGACCGCCAGTTTGCGGTCAGGATACTTGTCCGTCAGATGTGGTTCATAGGCCTTGGCCTCTACATAGTTGCGGTTGAAACGGATGATCTCGTCGATGGTATTCATGTGGTCAGATATCGGATTAGTTTCTTCAAAGATACGAAATCTCCGGCTTATTATCTTTCAAACGCAAACTCCGTGAACAAAAACGGTTGTTTTGTTCACGGAGCTGTATAAAATGGCTTTATCTGAACAAAAAAGCCATTTTGGTTCAGGTTGGTTGTCAGATTTTCTCGAAGGCCTGGTCGAGATCGGCGATGAGATCGTCGACATGCTCGGTACCGATCGAGAGACGGATCGTGCTCTGGTAGATACCCTGGTCAGCCAGTTCGGCCTCGGTCAGCTGCGAGTGCGTAGTCGTGGCGGGATGGATGACTAGGGACTTGACGTCGGCGACATTGGCCAGCAGCGAGAATATCTCGAGCGAGTCTATGAAGCGGAATGCTTCCTCCTTGCCACCCTTGATCTCGAAGGTGAAGATCGATCCGCCCCCATTCGGGAAATAGCGCAGGTATTGTGCGTGGTCGGGATGGGTAGGCACGGCCGGATGGTTCACCTTCGCCACCTTCGGATGCTTCGACAGGTAGTCGACTACCTTGAGGGCATTCTCGACGTGCCTCTCGACGCGAAGCGACAGAGTCTCAAGTCCTTGCAGGAAGATGAATGCGCTGACCGGAGAGAGCGTGGAACCTGTGTCGCGGAGCAGTATCGCCCTTGCGCGGGTGATGTAGGCAGCCGCGCCAACCGCCTCGGCGAACACGATTCCGTGGTAGCTGTAGTCCGGCTCGGTGAACTGGGGGAATTTGCCGGAGGCCTTCCAGTCGAACTTGCCCGAATCCACGATGACTCCGCCGATGGTGGTACCGTGTCCGCCTATGAACTTGGTAGCGGAATGCACGACGATATCTGCACCGTACTCAATGGGCCTGAGCAGGTAAGGCGTAGCGAAAGTGTTGTCGATGATGAGGGGAATCTTGTGTGCGTGGGCGATGGCTGCCACCGCTTCGATATCGATCAGGTTTGAGTTGGGGTTTCCGAAACTCTCGATGAAGACCGCCTTTGTCTCCGGCTTGATCGCCTTCTCGAAGTTGGACAGGTCGGAAGGATCCACGAAAGTAGTCGTGATACCGTAGGGGACCAGCGTGTGCTGGAGAAGGTCGTAGGTGCCTCCATAGATATTCTTGGAGGAAACGATATGGTCTCCCGCACGGGCGATATTGAGGATGGAATAGGTGATGGCGGCGGCACCGGAGGCCACGGCCAGTGCGCCGACGCCTCCCTCCAGGGCAGCGATGCGCTGCTCGAAGACATCCTGGGTGGAGTTGGTCAGACGGCTGTATATATTGCCCGGATCAGCCAGACCGAAACGCGCGGCCGCGTGCTCGGAGTTGTGGAATACGTATGAACTCGTCTGGTAGATGGGAACTGCGCGTGCATCGGATGCGGGATCGGCTTTTTCCTGTCCAACATGAAGCTGAAGGGTCTCGAAGTGAAGTTTACGTGTGCTCATTGTTAGTTCGTTTTTGATTTGTTTTCTGGTTGCAAAGTTAGAATCAGTGGAAAAAACGAACAAGAAAACGCTTGAAAATAGTAGGATATTCCTAAAAACTACTATT
Source organism: Candidatus Cryptobacteroides sp. (assembly GCA_045224215.1). Classification (GTDB taxonomy): domain Bacteria; phylum Bacteroidota; class Bacteroidia; order Bacteroidales; family UBA932; genus Cryptobacteroides. The sequence continues at coordinate 4,959 of JBGVAE010000128.1, forward strand.
TTTGTAGAAATTATGCATTGTTTGGCGTTGATATGAGCCATTAAACAGAAAAAACCTCTTCCCATGACCGAGAAGCTCGACAAAACAGACATCCGGATACTCAAGGCCCTTCAGGAAAACGGCCGCATTACCGTCAAGGACCTTGCCCTGAAGGTCCATCTTTCCACGACTCCAGTCTTCGAGCGCATGCGCCGCCTCGAAACCGAGGGATATATCCAGCGCTATACGGCCGTACTGAGCCCGTCGAGGCTGGGCAGGGGATTCATCGTATACTGCAGCGTCCGCCTCCGGCGCATGGGCCGCGATATTGCGCACGATTTCATCTCAAGGGTTCAAGACATCCCTGAAGTCGCTGAGTGTTACAATATTTCTGGGGATTTCGATTTCCTGCTCAAGATCTATGCCCCGGACATGCAGTACTACAACGACTTCCTCATCAATACCTTAGGCACGATAGAAAGTCTCGGTTCCGTCCAGAGCTGTTTCGTGATGAACGAGGTCAAGAACAGTTACGGCGTGCCCGTCAGCCTGTTGTGACATTTTTCTGCCTGTTATTTGCAGAATTGAGAATGAAAAGTTAAATTTGTGGGAAAATTCTAACTTTTACTACAAATATGCAGGAAACAGACGGCAAATACATGTTCGGCGTCGTGAAGGTAGGGGATAAAGGTCAGATAGTTATCCCCAAGGACGCCCGCAATATTTACGGCATCAAGCCGGGAGACACCCTGATGCTCCTGGGTGACCAGAAAGGTCTGGCAATGCTTAAGACTGATATCTTCCAGGCAATTATCGATCAGGCAATGGAGGGTCTTACGAAATGAGAAAGCATTGGATTGACAACCTCCGCTGGGTGACCGTACTTCTGGTCCTGTTCTATCACGTCATCTATTTCTATAACAACAAGGGAGTCTTCGGCGGTATCGGCGGGTTCGGCGACGGACCGCAGTACCAGGATGTCGTCATGTATATCCTCTACCCATGGTTCATGCCCTTGCTGTTCCTGCTGGCCGGCATAAGCGCCCGCTATGCATTGGACAAGTACGACGGGAAGACCTGGTTCAAGGCACGCACGCGCAAGCTACTGGTTCCTGCGACGATAGGTTTGTTCGTATTCCACTGGATGGTCGGGTATTTCAACACCGTCGTAGCGGCAAGGGAAGGGGTGTTCGACGGGATCCCTGCCATCGCAAAGTACTTCGTGATGGCGTTCAGCGGCATAGGTCCGCTGTGGTTCATCCAGGACCTTTGGCTGTTCTCCCTGCTGCTTCTGCTCATCCGCAAGTTTGACTCAAGGAATCGCTTTCACGCATGGTGCGGGAAGGTCTTCGGAGGCAAGACCGGTATCGTCTGGACCATCCTTCTGGGCGTCCTGTTCTGGGCCGGCGAGCAGTTCCTCATCCGCAATCCGCGCCCGGAGAGTGCCGACGGGCTTTACAACCTCTATAAACCGTTGTTCTACCTTGTGCCGTTCCTGATGGGTTACTTTGTATTCTCGCACGATAGTGTACAGGAGGCATTGGGCAAGGTCTGGACTCCTTTGCTCGGGTGCGCCGTCGTGGCAGGAGCCATACTGATCGCTACGACTTTCGGTCAGGACAACACTTCACCGGAGTATCTCTGCAGCCCGCTGAACTGCCTGTACGGCTGGTTGGCCTGCCTGGCCATGATGGCATGGTTCAAAGCCCGCTTCGACCGCACAGGGGCCTTTGCAGGATATATGACGAAGTCGAGTTATGGTCTATATATAGTTCATTATCTGGTGATTGCCAGTCTTGGATACATGATGAAGACCTATACCCAGCTGCCTCCAGTAGCGATGTACCTTATCCTTGCTGTCGCTGTGTTCACGCTTTCGCCTCTGCTTTACGAGATTATCCGCCGCATCCCGTTCATCCGCTGGTGTGTCCTCGGAGAGAATAAACCTGCAAAGCCATGACGCCTTCACTTGTCGAGTACATCGAGTCCGAGGTTATTCCCCGTTACGCCTTGTTCGACAAGGCGCATAGGGAAGACCATGCCCGTACGGTCATAGACCGCGCCATGGCGATGGGGGAGGCCTATGGCATTGACGAGGATATGCTGTATGCGGCTGCGGCATGCCATGACCTTGGCCTTGCCGTAGACCGCAAGACGCATCATCTGGAAAGCGGCCGCATCATCCGCGCCGACGCGCGTCTGGCCGAGTGGTTTTCCCCCGACCAGATAGAGACCATCGCGCAGGCCGCTGAGGACCACCGCGCGTCGGCCACCACTCCGCCCAGAAGCATTTACGGCTGCCTGGTCGCAGAGGCGGACAGGCTGATAGTCCCCGAGACCATCATCCGCCGCACCATCCAGTTCGGCCTTTCGCACTATCCCGAACTCGACAAGGAAGGTCATTGGCAGCGCACTCTCGAGCATCTGCACGAGAAGTATGCGGAAGGAGGCTATCTCCACCTTCTCATCCCCGACTCTCCCAACGAGGAGCCGTTGGAGCGCCTCAGGGCCATTATCAGGGATGAAACGAAGCTGAGGGAGATCTTTGAAACGATGTTCAGTGAAGAGACTGTCTGAGTACAGTTAATGTGGAAGCAGCTATGCTGCCGACCCGTCTAAAAGCGCCACCCGAGGCCTCCGTGGGCGAAGGTAGCGATGGGCCCGAGCGTCAGCTCGGCGAAAGCATAGAAATGCTCTCCTCCGTAGCGGAAAGCTACCGGAGTAATAGATGGCAGGGGAAAGAACTTCGAGAAATGTGCGACCGTCACACCTGCCCCGATCCCGGTATACACCAGGAAAGCATTGGAGGGATTCCACAGATGCCGCCACTGGAACGTCAAGGAATAAGCCGGGATCGAATCCTTCCACCCGATGCGCTCTCCGTGCTCAAGGTCGTATCTGGGTTGCCCGTCGGGGTCGATCCCGAATGACGGATATTGGACCAACCTGTGATGATACCATGAGGCTCCTGCTGTCAGAGTAAACTCCGTCTTCCACCCTGACCGGAGTACCCCCGTGAGGTCGATTACTGGATAGAAAGCTCCATCCGTGTCCACGTCCTGCCCCTTCGAGGCCAGAGGCACTCGGGCTGCCCTGAGCGGAGTTATCATCATCTGTATCGGCCTGATGCCGGTTCCGACCTCGATGGAGTACGACTTCTCGAACGGGACCTCCTGCCCCCAGGCAATACCCATGGCGCTCAATAGCAGCACTATGGCTGCAAACAGGCAACTCGTTCTCATAGAGAAGGATCCATCTTGATGAGGATGTCGCGTTCGCGCAGGTCGGTAAGCGTGGTATCCTTGACGGCATAGCTTCCGGAGGCATCCTCGAACTCTATGAAAGGCCCCTCGAGATTCCTTCTGTAAGGGATCTTCACCTGGCACTTCCCGTCCGCTCCGGTGATACCGAGCGGGCTCAGGTTATTCCTGCCCATGGCGCTCCCTTTGACCATTACTCCTTCCACGGGTTCACCCGTGGTCCGGGAAACGACCGAGAAAGACATCGGAGCCTCGCCCCCTTCCTCGTAAAGCGGGGGCTCAGGCATACCGTAGCATGCCTGGAACACGAAAAGGGCTCCGGTAAGTGAAAAGCCCCTGAGGATATTGTGAAGCCATTTCATATTGCAAATATAATTGATTCTGCTAATTAAACTCCATAGATTGCAATATCCTGCGTCCCGAAGTGTTTTTTTCGTAGTTTATTTGCAGGAATCCCGGCGAATGCGAGTTATATTTGTAAAAACCTTTGCGTGTGAATCCTCTGCTTTTCCGGCTTTTCCGTGACAACGAAGTCAAAGTCCATGAGTTGAACTACCTGTTCTGGGAGTGTACGACGCGGTGCAATTTCCACTGCCGCCATTGCGGCAGCGACTGCTCCGTGCATAGCCGCGAAAAGGATATGCCGCTCGAGGATTTCCTGGGCGCTTTGGATACCATCCCCCGGGAGGAGCGCGCCAGGAAGTTTTCCGTCGTCCTGACGGGAGGGGAGCCTCTCCTGAGGCCTGATATCCTCACGATCGGGCGCGAGCTGCGCGACCGGGGCTTCCTTTGGGGCATGGTCTCCAACGGCTGGCTTTATGACGATGCCATGCATCTGAAACTCATGGATGCGGGCATGGGTGCAGTCACCGTCAGCCTCGACGGCCTGGAGGCCTCGCACGATTGGATGCGCGGTGTCCCGGGCAGTTACAAGCGCGCAATCCGCGCCATCGACGCCTTTGCCCGCGACCCGCGTCTCAACTCCGACGTAGTCACTTGCGTGAACCGACGCAATCTTTCAGAGCTCCCTCATATCCATGATGTCCTCTCCGGCCTCGGGCTGAAGCAGTGGCGGCTCTTCACCATCATCCCTATAGGCCGGGCGGCGAATGATCCGGATATGAAACTGACTGATTCCGAGTTCGTCAGCCTTATGGAGTTCATAAAAGGGAAGCGTGAGCAAGGAGGTCCCATGAAGGTCACCTTCAGTTGTGAAGGATATCTGGGCAAGTACGAAGAGAAGGTCCGGGACGTGCGTTATTTCTGCCATGCAGGCGTAAACATCGCGTCCGTCCTGATTGACGGGCGCATCTGCGCCTGCCCCAACATCGACCGCGACCGTTTCTCTCAGGGAAATATCTACGAGGACAGCCTATGGCAGGTCTGGAACGAGCGCTTCCAGGAGTTCCGCGACCGCAGCTGGGCGCGCAGCGGCAGTTGCGCCGGCTGCCGCCAGTGGCGCAACTGCCTCGGCAACGGCATGCACAACTGGCACGGATCCTCCTCGGAGGTCCTTCAGTGCCACTATGCTAAGACCGTTAGCGCCGCTTCACGGTGATGTGGAAGCAGTTCTGCTGCCTCTCGTATTTCACGAAGCAGCGGTCACCCTGGTCGTGAATGTCCTTGAGGACCTGGCTGAGGACTGCCCGCAGGTATTCCTGCGGAACGTCCTCGTACGGACGGCCCCTCAGGTCTGGTATCTTGACATATCTCCAGTATCCAAGGTCGAAAGTGGTCCCGTAGCAGTGAGTTGAGTTCTCCGCGGCATTGAGGTTGTTCTTGCTCAATGCCGCCACATCCTCTTTAGTCCGAAGTACTGAGGTCACTACCAGCTTGTAAGGGTTCAGCCCTTTGGACGACAGGGAGTCCTGGAATGCCTGCCCGATGTAGTCCAGGAGTTCCTTGGCCGAAGGGATGAGGTAGGGGATAGAGTGGGTGAGAGAGTCGATGACGTACGTGTCCGTTTCGGTCAGCTCTACCAAACTGGACTTGAGTCCTTCCGCCTCCTTGCGGTTCGCCACAGGCCTGACTCCGATGGCCATCGCGACTTCCAGCTGGGCGTCGTTGATGTCATTGAACTCCTGCGCGAACTTGACGTCGTATATCCTTACCGGATGATTCTCAATAGGCCCCAGAGCCAGCCATTGCCGCTCCCGTACGCACGACCTTGCACTGAAAAACACATACAGGGCAAGCCCGATGCCGATGGCCGCCAGGACAGAACGCGCTATGTCTCTCGTTTTCATCATAAGCAAAGATACGAAATCCCATCGAGTTTATCGTCTTTAACCTTTGAACATTTAGCTAAGGTGAAGAGAGTGGAATACCTTTCTAAAGGATCTCTTATTATGTCTTGTCGTTGGACAAATACCGACCAGGAGCGAAAACGGCCACTGAGGGCCGAAAGTGCGGCAGATGCGACATTACAATCCCGCATCTGCCGCGAAAAGTGCCCTGAAATGCCGTTTTTGCTCTAGATCAGAATCGCATGCCCGTCCTTAGATCACGGATTCCGCCTCAGGATGTCGTCTACCCCGGCAAAGTGCCCGATAAACCCTCTATGGTCAACTGTAAGACCTGACTACTTATATCTTTCACGGACAATATGAACATAATCGCAAGTATTGTTCAGATTTTGTCACTTTTCCGGACAATCTGAACAAAAACACAAGAATTGTTCAGCACAACTAACCTAAAGCCCAGACACGCTTCAGTGTATGTGGTTTCTTAAATTTCACCACAGTGTCACACCTTGGTCCATGTGGAAATTCCGTTGCAAAGTGCCCACCTTCTCCAACTTACATTTCACAAGAGATACAACGTTGCTTATATATATGCTTTTTCGTATTTTTGAGAGAAATCATAAACCACATTCCATTCCATATGTGCAGGAAAACATTTATCTGGCTGCTCGCTGCCATCTGCATTATAGCTGGCTGCCGTCCAGAGTTCGACTTCCTGGAAGGGTCATACCCTGGCGGGAATCCTGAACTAAACTATTCCGGAGGCAATATCTACATGGCCTTCACGTCTTCCGCCGGCTCGGCATCAGTCAGTCTGGAGGCATCGAAAAAGTGGAAAGCAAGTTTCGTCAATGACCGGGCTAAGGACTGGTGCTCCCTGTCCTTGGACAATGGGAAACGGGGTACAGCTACAATCCAGGTCTCCGTTAAAGAAAACACGGAGTATGATGAGAGATCGGCTTCGATCATCTTCGAGTGCGATGACATCCAGCGGACAATCGTTGTAACGCAGAAACAAAAGGATGCACTCCTGGTGAGCGGAAGCCGTTTTGATATTGAAAAAGAAGGAGGGCGCATTGATATTGAGGTTAAGGCAAACGTAAGCTTTGAATACTCTGTATCAGATGAGTCCAAGAGCTGGATGAAACCAATCGAAACAAAAGGCCTTTCATCATCATCGTTTGCCTTCTCAGTATCATCCAACGAGTCTTTTGCCAAGCGGGAGGGTGAGATCCTGTTTACCAGCCAGTTAGGGACGGAAAGGGTAAAAGTCTACCAAGACAGCGACCATCCCACTATCGTTCTCTCATCTGACAGCTATTCCCTGAACGCAGAGCCTGGCGAGTTTACCGTTGATGTGAGAAGCAATATCGACGTGACCTTCAAGATTCCCGCTGATTGCGACTGGATACACGAGATAGAGACCAAGGCCATGTCGACAAACTCCTTCAACTTCTCAGTAGATGAGAATGAAACCTTCGCAACTCGATCTGCCACGCTGGTATTCAGGTCTGACGAATGGGGCGTGGAAGAAAAGGTCACCGTTACGCAGAAGGCAGCCACTCCTACGATCATTATAGGGACCGGCGAGTATCAAGTTGGTCCAGAAGGAGGCTCTCTGGATGTTATGCTCAAGAGCAATATGGATTTGCAAATCGGTGTCGGTCCTGAAGGCTGCGACTGGATCGTACCGGTAGAGACGAAATCCCTTACGGAAAGGACACATTCCTTCTCTGTGTCAAAGAACCATGAGCGCTCAGCCAGATCGGGGTGGATCACTTTCTTCAATAACCAGGAGAATAGCGCGGACACGGTATACGTGTCGCAGTCTTTCCAACACATACTTGTTTCCAATGAAACGCTTCATGCTTCCAGCCGTGGCTGGTCAGTGTCATTCGAAACGGTTGGTTCGACCCCTTCAGATTATCACGTAGAACCTATTTCTGATTGGCTTTCATTAAAGACGGAGGAACAATTGCCCGATAGGAGCCGTTTCACTGTCGATGTGCAGGAGTCTGACGGCGTTAGTGATCGTACAGGGCAGGTTCTTGTTTATTATTCAGGATACGACGTTCCAGATACGGTATATGTCCACCAGTATCAGCGTCTCCCTTCTTTCTCTTTCACGACACCGGATCGAAAAGTCAAGTTACCGGTAGTTGACGGAATGGATCAGATTGGGTTCGTGTTCTGGGGAGATGATACGAAAGAGCCGTATCGAGAGGGGCTGTCTCATGAGTACAATTCCAGCGGATGGCATACGATTATGGTTGAGATCCACAACAAGAAAAAGGTTTCATTTACTGGTCTTAGTGATGGGATGACAATCTCATTTAGGGGACTAAGAGAGAATAAAAGACAATAGCTATGAAGAGATATATAATATTTCTTTTTATCCTACTGATGTGGCAGTATTCGACAGCACGAGTAGTAACTCAGGACCAGGCTAGAAAACTCGCTGCAGAGTTTTTTACTAGTCTTGAAATGCAAACCAAAGCAACAGAAAACGATCCTGATGATTTCAAGCTTGTGTGTTCCTTTCCAGAGATAGAGACTCGTTCCCTTGCCTCGGAGCCGGCTTTATTTGTTTTCGAACGTGAGTCGGGTGGCTATGCTATCGTTGCCGGTGACGATGTCGCCCGTCCCGTATTGGGCTATTCACCAAATGGGTATTTCCCCGTTTTGGATATGCCTGACAATATGCGAGCTATGCTTCAATGGTATGCTGAAGTCATCGAATTTGCGCGGGATCAAAACTGGAAATCTGCTTCTAACATGGGCGCAGGATCTGGATTAGATCCTGCAAACGCCGTGCTGCTTCATACTGCCAGATGGTCACAAGAACATCCCTTTAATGATCTGGTCCCTTTAGTTGATGGCCAAAAACCTCCCATAGGTTGTGTGGCCACTGCGATATCTATTATTATGCGGTATTACAAATGGCCACAACGAGGAATAGGGAATCTGCCTTCCTATGACTACACATATAATGGCACGAGTTATCATATTGAAGGTTACCCATTAGGGTACGAATATGATTGGAGCAAAATGCCTGAGAACTATTATAATTGCAGCGATGAAGAAGCCAGGCAGATTGCACGCCTGCTATATGATGTTGCTGTAATGTGTAAGATGTCTTTTAGGCCTGGAGGATCTGGAGCCAGCTATTCCAGTGTTATTGGGCTTCACGATTTCTTTGATTATGACAAGCAGCTAGTGTATATTGACCGCGATAGAACCGATTCCGATTATAAGTGGGAGCAGTATATCATTAATGAGATAAACGCTGGCCGACCTGTCCTGTATTCAGCTTTGAATACTGAAGGACATGCATTCGTAATAGACGGATACAACGGGTGTTACTTCAGTATCAACTATGGATGGGGTAGATCCACCGCATATCGCAAGGGGCACAATACAGCGGCTGATTTAATAGATTTTTTTACGTTAAGACCTATTGATGGCCACGAAGAGGACCTTCTTGTTTATTATTTAAGACAGTCAATGGCTATAGGGATAATGCCAAATCAAGGAGGAGATGCCGATCCATTCTTGGCTATCCAAGATATGGCTGACCCACATATCCCGTTCAGTTTCAAGATAAACAAAAGCTTTTCGTTGAGTTATGGCCTTCAGAATCGTTCTTTAACATCTCAAACTCAGGATTTCCGTTATGTATTATTCAATCGTAACGGAGGAATCAAGGAGATAATCTCTTCTGACTTTAGGGTTACCATCCCAGAACGTAGTGGTACATCCGGGCGTGTCACATGCAACATTACAAAAAAGCTGGATGACGGGGATCAAATCTTACTCTGTATGAAAGAATCTGCTTCCGGGAGCTGGATACCAATCAGGCAACCCAGAATAGGCAGAATTGTATTTACAACTCGTGAACTATCAGAATTGGTAAGTATTCACTATGTCCAAGATCCTCAATACCCTGATACCAGTTCCCCAGAGAAGATAAGGGACATCTCTGTAGTATCATATAAGGATTGTGCTTGGGAGCTACGTGGAGAGGATAAGAGATTGGTCATGAATAATGATGATAATTCAGTGAATGTTACACGGCTCGGAGATACTGTCTCTTATAGAAGTAGATCATCTGACCGAGAGGACCTACAATGCGACATGGTAATCCATGAGATTTGGCTTCCCACTGGTGTCTATACTTTACATCTCCGTAACCCTGCCACCGATGAGGAAATGGCAATCAAACTTGAGCTGTAATTAGTTGGTTGATCTATCGGATATGGAAAGTAATATAACAGAAGAACTGACACACTATGGATAAACACGCACTTAGAATCGGCGTTTTCAATTCCACACTGTCGCTGTTAAGGCAGGGGTGGTATACCGCACCTTCCGGCAGGAAGGTAGAATTACCTTCGGTGAAAGAGGTTATGGCTTCTGCCTATATGGTGGACGAGCCCTTTCACGTTCTGACCGATCCCGTTGAGCCCATCACCACTGAGGTCCGGGTGGAGAACAAGGATTGCGTCCTGGCAGCCAAGGAATTGATTGACGCAGGTTACAATCCCGCAATGCTTAATCTGGCTGATCTCTATATACCGGGAGGACTTGTGGAATACGGTTCAGGTGCCCAGGAAGAGAACCTGCTGCCTTTCCAGAAAGAATTCGGCGCGATTTAATTGAGCGACAGTAATCACTAATCACTAATCACTAATCGACAAACTATCATAAACCTGCCCATAAAATGAAAAAGTTATTCCTTCTCGTGACTGCCTTTTGCTTGTTGTATGCGTGCCCGCTGTTGCCGGCACAAAACGAATCGCTGCCTTATCGGACAGGGAAGTTCGACTCGTCGGCGGAGTCTCTGCGGAAGTATCAGGTGCCGGAGTGGTTCCGTGACGCCAAGTTCGGGATTTGGTCACACTGGGGGCCCCAGGCAGTTCCGCGCGAAGGGGACTGGTACGCCAAGAACATGTATGTTGAAGGCTCGAGACAGTATAAGTATCATGTGGCTACTTATGGCCATCCTTCAGAGTTCGGATACAAGGACATCGTGGATCTTTGGAAGGCCGAGCGCTGGGATCCGGAGGAATTGATGAAGCTATACAAGAGAGTTGGAGCAAAGTACTTCGTAAGCATGGGCACGCACCATGACAACTTCTTCCTGTGGGATTCAAAGCTCAACAAATGGAACTCCGTGAACAAGGGCCCGCAGAAGGATGTTGTGGGACTCTGGCAGCAGGCAGCGAAGAAAGAAGGCCTGTACTTTGGAGTCTCAGAGCATCTGGGCGCCAGCTATACCTGGTTCCAGACTGCGCATATGGCTGATACTTCCGGAGCATATGCAGGTGTCCCTTACGACGGGAACGATCCTGTCTATTCCGATCTCTATCACGAGAGGGCTGACAAGTCGGACACGGGATGGCTCACGACCAATCCCGCATGGCAGGTTGACTGGTATTACAAGATCAAGGAACTGGTGGATATGTACCATCCCGACCTGCTCTACTCGGACAGCGGATTTCCTTTCGACTATGTCGGAAGATGCCAGCTGGCCAATCTTTACAATTCCTCGGCGGATCTGAACGGAAACACACAGGCCGTATATACCTGTAAGCACAATCCACTTGGCATGGGCGTACTGGATGTGGAGAGGGGAGCAGTCGAAGGCATCAGCGAGGATCCATGGCAGACGGATACATCCATCGGCGACTGGTACTACCGTCACGGACAAAGGTATATGTCTTCTGATCAGGTCATACAGATGCTCATAGACGTCGTCAGCAAGAATGGCAATCTGCTCCTTAACATCGTCCAGACCCCGGAAGGGGACCTGGAAGATGATGTCCTTGACATCCTGGAAGGAATCGGACGGTGGATTGACGACAACGGAGAGGCTATTTACGGTTCACGCCCTTGGAAGATATATGGCGAAGGTCCGTCCATGGAGAATCAGGCCAGAGGTACATTCGGCGGAGTCAGGGACGTGCGCCCCTACCAGCCTGGAGACCTGCGTTTCACCACCAGGGACGGAAAGCTCTTTGTATTCTGCATGGAGCCCACAGACGGAAAGCTCAGCGTCAAGGCCCTTGGGAAGTCTTCCCCTTATTATCAACAGGTTTCTTCGATCCGCATGCTTGGCAGCAAGGAAAAGGTAAGATGGACCCAAGGTGCGGACTCCCTGGAGATAACAAGTCCTTCCTTCCACCCATCCTACGCAGCCACAGTCTATGAAATCCAGTTCAAGTAGTTCAAAAAAACTATAAAAAGTCTTTGCAATTTCAAAAAATGTCGTACCTTTGCAGTGTACTAATGAACTATTACACTGCAAAGATATGAAAAAGGTATTTGTTATTGCAATGATGATCCTTGCTGCTGCGACTGCCAGTGCAAAGGAAGATTGGAAGGGTAGAGTGATCGACGGGAAGGGAGAGCCCGTGGCTTATGCCAATATCGCAGTGCTCTCCAGAGCCGACTCCACGGTGCTTTGCGGGGCCGTCACTGAAGAGGACGGCTCATTCAATATTGTCACCAACGAGAAAGACGGAATAATGATGGTAGCCATGCTTGGCTACAAGACACAATACTTCACTCCCGTGGACGGGATGGTGATCACGCTTCTGGAGGATACTACCATGCTGCAGGGGGCCGTCGCCACGGCTATAATGCCCAAGACAAAACTTACAGGCGAAGGCATCCAGACCAGCGTCCGCGGTTCCGTGCTGGAGAATGTCGGTACGGCCAGCGACGTTCTGGCCAAGACCCCGGGCATCATCAAAGGCCAGAACGGCCTAGAGGTCATAGGCAAAGGCTCTCCGCTCGTATACATCAATGGTCACAAGATAACCGACAGCAGTGAACTGGAGCGCCTTCAGAGCAACGAGATCCAAAGCATCGAGGTCATAACCAACCCCGGCGCACAGTACGACGCGACCGTGCGGAGCGTGGTGCGCATCCGTACCATCCGCCGCCAGGGCGACGGCTTCGGCTTCAGCCTTGACGCCTCCGACTCCCAGTCACCCCGGTTGCTTAGCCACAATGACCCCTCCGTCTCGCTGAATGCCAATTATCGCACCGGCGGCGTCGATATCTTCGGCGGAGTGTCCCGCTACAAATTCTCCGCATTCCAGGACAGCTATATCGAGAAGTCGACGTTCGGCAACAACACCCTCTTCAAGGAAGAAGGCACTTTGACTGCCGAGACTTTCCAAAACTCGCTCTACTCCAACGCCGGTATCAACTGGCAGATAGCCGACAACCATTTCCTGGGAGGCAAGGTCACGTGGGAGCGCCATTTGGGCCAGACTATCCGGACCGTCATCGACGACAGTGTCTATGAAAACGGAACCCTCGTGGACAAACTGCTGACTACATCCGATGACGTGATAGGGAACCGCATCCCCCATACCTTCGGGGCGAACACCTACTACAACGGCCTGATAAACGGCAAGCTGGGCGTGGACGTGAATCTGGACTACTACGGTACGGACGATTCCGTCAACTCAACCTCCATCGAGTCCAGTACGATGACCCACGATGCGGAGATCCACAGCAGCAGTTACAATTCTGGCAGGCTTTATGCCGCCAAAGCGGTATTCTCCCTGCCGGTATGGATGGGACAGCTGCAGTTCGGCACCGAGGAGACATTCTCCCGCCGCAAGGACGTGTACAGCATCACCGGCGTCGATATCCCGGCTTCCACTGCCACCATTAGGGAAGACAACTACGCCGGCTTCGCTTCCTATGCCTTCATGCTCCCCAAGTTCGGGCAGCTAAATGCCGGAATGCGGTACGAATACGTCAAATATGACTATAAGGACGCCCTTGCCCCGTCCAACGACCTGTCCAGGAACTACGGCAATCTGTTCCCGACACTCTCATACGCCAACGCCTTCGGCCCTATGCAGATGATGCTCAACTACAGCGCCAAGACTACTCGCCCGAACTATGCCAACCTGTCCAGCGCCATCCGCTACAACAGCCGTTACACCTGGCAGAGCGGCAATGCCCAGCTCCAGCCCGAGCTTTCGCACAACGTCAGCTTGACCGCTATTTGGAAGTTCATCACGATGTCCGTCAACTACACCCGTACGGACGATGCGATCATGACCTGGTCCTCGCCTTACAACGATGAAGGGGCCGTACTGGTGCAACCACGCAACATCGAGACTCCTTTCAGGATGATGTCCGCCTTCGTGAACCTGACTCCCACCGTCGGGCGCTGGAACCTGAATTATACCTTCGGCGTACAGCCGCAGTGGCTCACCATTACCGTGGCGGACCCTCGCGAACCCTCGGGATACAGGGAAACGAAGTTCAACGACAAGCCCATCTGGTTCGCCCAGCTCCTCAATACCCTTACCCTTGATGGTGGATGGCAGTTCGAACTGGGAGGCCTGGTGCAGTCGAAGGGTTATTCCGGCAACCTTCTCGTGACGAATGTCTACTCCAACGTGACGGCCGCCGTGCAGAAGACCTTGCTCAAGGACGGTTCACTGGTATTGCGTCTTGAAGGAAACGACATCCTCGGAACGACCGACATGAACGTCGATAGCGATTTCGGCAGCCACACCATTACGCAGACCAACCGCATGGACCAGCAGCGCATCAAGTTCTCGGTCCGCTACAGCTTCAACACCGCCCAGAGCAAGTACCGCGGCACAGGAGCCGGCCAGGACAGCAAGAGCAGGATGTAGTGAGATAATATCGATTCCCACGTTGCAAATAGTATGATTACAAAATCAGCTAAAGTGTTATCCGCCAGCTGAAGTTGGGCAAGATAGGCATCAAGGCAATCTCCTTCCAGGACTCCGTGGCAGTGTCGAAGTAGAGCATGAAAGGGTTGAAGTGGTTCGTCACGTTGCAGACTCCGAGGTTGACAGTGTGGGCCAGTTTGCCTGTCTTGAACTCCTTCTGGTAACCCAGGTCGAGACGGATCACCGTGGGCATGTGATAATTGTTCACTCCGGCGAAGTAGTCGGCCTCCCAGATGCTGCCGGGGATGTGCATCGGGTATGTCTCCGCGGCACCGTTCTCCCAGTGGCCGCTCTGGAGGATGAACGTTGCGCTCAATCCCTTCCACGACGCGGTGGCGTTCAGCACGTGACGGCGGTCGAAACGCGCGTGGAAAGGACGGCCTCCATTCGTTTCCGCGAAGTCGTGACGCGTTGCCTTCGACAGTGTGTACGCGGCACGGGCGTAAAAGTCATTCCCGATATACTCATATAGGAACTCACCACCGTAGGCCGTACCCTTCCCAATGTCCACATGCTCCTCCCAGGACGTTAGCGCACCGCTGAACAGCGACTGGGCGTACTTGTAATAGACGAGGTTGTCCATCTTCTTGTAGAATCCTCCTGCGGAGAACGAATGTCCGCCCGCACTCGCCGTCAGGCCGGCATTGCCCTGCAGGGCCGTCTCCGGAGCTACGGTCGCCCCCGAGGGCACTATCATATCCAGAGACCAACCTACCGGAAGTCCTTCCAGTGTGTGGTAATACTGCATCAGCCTGTCACCCGTTACCTCCAGTGAGAGCCATTTCGCCAGATTCACCTTTACCGCAAGGCTCGCCTCCGGATCGAAGCGGTCGGACTCCGCTTTGAGATTCTTGTAGTAGTGTCCCTTCAATGCGGCCCTGAGCGATACTATCTCCGGGATGGAATAGTCCGCTTGCAGCCACACTCCTCCCAGCACGACTTCAGTGGTCTCCATCTTCTTTCCCGACTGGCCGGGAGCGAAGATCGCATATCGGGTATCAACCCCTTCGCCCAGCGTGAAATGCGGGGTGAACTGGTGGCGGAGGCTTCCGGCAAGCGTGAACTCGTCCAGGAGCGAACGCAGCGTCAGACGGTTCATTATATTGCGGTAAGTCTTGTCCTGTTCCTGGGTATTCTCGTACATGTTGGCCGAGGCGCGCACCTCTATTTTCGTAACGTCCCCGTTCCTCCGGAAACGCAGCTGGGCCAGGATGTTCTGCCACCCCATCATCTCGCGTGAAATGCCCGGAGAACCGAAATCGTACCTGTCCAGGCTGCCCAGGGCCGAGAAGTCAAGAGTACTCCTGACACCCGTCTGCAGCTCTATCTTGCCATAAACGTCACCGACGCTTGCGGAGAAGTGGTCGAATCCGGTCAGAAGATCCGGGAGGGCATTGCGCACCGCGAGATACTCCCAGGTCAATGGAGACACGCGCGCCGATACGATATACGACAGCCGATTCCCTATGGGGCCTTCCGCCTCCACGCCGGCAAGGAAATTGTTCAGCGAGAATGTGAGTTTCTGCGTATCGCCGGGCGTCTTCGTAAGGACCCGCAGGTGCGCTGCCGTGAAGTTGCTTTCGGCTCCGTCGAAACCGCCCTTGCCCAGTGCGGCACTCTCTATGGTACCGGTGGGGATGATGGTGGTGAGGCCGAGAATATGGGAATAGCCATACACCGGCACCCCGTCCAGCGAAAGGAGATTGTTGCCGGAGCCTCCGCCGCGCACGTACATCGAGGTCGTGCCGTCGGCGCCGGTGGCAACGCCGGGCAGGCCCTGGGCCCAGCGGGTCGGGTCGCCCTCGCCCAGGGGCGAGACCACGCCCCGCATCCCCTCAATGCCCGTGTGGAGCCGCCCCAGGCTCGCCTCGATGCGCCGGGCGTCAGTCTTCACCGCCGCCTTCAACGTATCACGCCATACGGTCTCCTGAGCCAAGGCGATATAGCATGTCAGGAAAGACAATAATAGAGCGATGCTTTTTCTAATCATATCCTCATCTACTGAATGTTCCAGGCAAGACCCTCCGCAAACGATCTGGCCAAACTTCGATTTAATGAAGAGAAGTGATAACAAAACATAATACTCGAGAGAATCTCGTTATCATCGGCAATGATATCATCCTTGTCAACAAGAAGGGCACAACGGAATGGCGAATCATAATGTTCATTTGACGAAGGATTGGATGAATCAGTAGTAGTTAATGTAGTTGCATAAAGGATCATAGGGTAAAGCTTTCCCGATGGCCATGGCGCACTTATGTCCTTATTGTATGGAGAACCGTAATTAATTAGGAAAGGGACTTGTTCTGTAAAGCCGATGGCAAGGACGACCACCTTTTTTTTCGAAAAGTCTATCGCGCCAAGGTCTCCAAGCCCTGCTGCATCCAACTGTGCCTGATCTTGGATTACATCCAAATGGAATTTAGCTCCGCTATATTCATTATAATAATACGGCGCCCATTCAGGCAGCGGATTACCACTCCTAATCCGCAAATACTCATAATAGAGCAATTCAAACGGCTTGCCTTTAAGGACTGTGTCATCATATCTTTTAGAGTTACCGTTAGCATCACCTCCCGTGTAACTCGAGACGAACCTTGGTAGCATGAAATAACCGCTCGCCTGCCAGGTCTCCTTCCCCTCCCACTCCAACGCACGCTCTATCTTCGCACCGAACAATCCTATGGCCCCGTGGATGTTGGAATAGACATTGTCACGGACGAAAATGTCCGCCATGTCCGTGGAGGTCTTGAGGTCTATAAGGTGATAACAGTCCTTGAGGAAAAGGTCATAGTCTGACGACGCACTGAAATAATGCAGCTCGGCGGGGCGTACATCCGCATGGATGAAGTCCTTGTAGTCGCTGATATAGCCCCGGAAAGAACCTGACACATAGAAGGGCGTATCCGGCGTATACTCCATCACCGGGAAACGCAAATACCGTTTGTGCCTGGGCATGTCCTGCAACGCCGGATACCATGTGGTCCGGAATGCTGAACTCTTCTCGCTTCCCCAAAGATAAGTCCCGTTCCCTTCTTCCACGAAGGCCCATCCGGCATCCTCGTTGAAAGGGTCAACAAGATTGGAATCCGTGCTCAGGAACTCTGCCTGCTCTCCGGCGGAATCCATCGCAGGATAGTTGACACCATAGAACCAAACCGGATCATGGGGACGATTGAGCTGGAAGGTATAACCGACATTGTTGTCTATATCCTTCGGTGGCCATTGAGCCCTCGGGATGCTCCAATCGCCCGGATTCCAGCTATGCCATCCGACTTTGATGCCCGGCGCATCAGGCATAGTCTGTTCCGCCCAGATGGGTTCATGGTCGGGAACGGAAACCTCTAGCCGGTAGCTATGGGTTGGAATGGCTGCGTATGCAAGTTCCCAGGATCCGTCCGCAGTCCTCTGGAAACGCCCGACTTCCCGACCTTCCGTAAGGTCAGTCAGTACCGCCTTGGCTTCCGGAAGCTCGGGGGCCGTCTCCCGTGACGCGCCTTTCGTATATACAAGATACAAGATCTGCACCGGCTCATCGGTGAGAATACAATCCACCACAACCTCCGGCTCGTCCCTTGCGTCCAGGATCACGTCCTGGACGCAGGAAACAATAATCGGAACAGTCGCAAGGATAAGAAAAAAAAGACTTAGCTCTTCTCATTGTTACAGCTCAATCATACAAATTTAAGTATTTGTCATAATCACTGATCCAGCTTGGTGAATTCTAATTAGAAGTGCAACACACTTCAAAAGTCAAAATTAAATAATTGTTTGCAATATTCCAACGGAGTCCTGTACCCCAACGACTTACGAGGCCTGTGGTTGAGTTTCCATTCTATTTCAGCAAGCATCTCGTCGGTGAACTTCAGGTAATGGCGCCTGACCTTCATCCTCCTTTCGTACTTCTTTTGGGCCAGTTGCCATCGGTACCGATGGTAGCCACGCATATCGCAGTTCCTGCGAATCTCACGGCTCACCGTGCCTGCACTGACTCCAATCACTTCCCCTATCTCCCTCAGGCTCATCGGTGTTTGCAGCAACGCCTCAATCGTATATCCCTGCTTTCTTTTCAAGTGCTAGTATCCCATACTCTGTCGCTTTTCTGGTTATGGCAGTAAAGATATACTGTCACGCTTCAAAGCGTTGCACTTCAGAGTAGAATCCAGCATATTAGTTGTGAGAGAGTTATAGTATTGAGAAAAACTGTTATATTTGCATTACGAAAATAGTCGTAACGAAAAAATGCGTAGTATGGAGAATCCATTCAAATTCGGCACTATCGTGGAGGAAGAGTACTTCACCGACAGAGTTCAGGAGGTTGCCTATATCAAGGCGTTTGTAAATAGTGCAAACCATCTGGTGATCATTAGCCCACGTCGTTTCGGTAAGAGCAGTGTGGTGGCAAAGGCTGTAAAACAGACAGGTAGGAAGCATATTACAGTGAATCTTCAGCAGGTGACTTCCGTTTCAGATTTGTCAGCGAAGTTGCTGCGAGAGTTCTTCAAGGTGCATCCTTTAGAACGCGTACGTCATTTGATTACCCATTTCCGCATCATTCCTACAATATCTTCGAACCCTGTAACGGGATCGATGGACGTGTCGTTTCAACCTGGCGTGGAAGGCAATGTGCTCCTTGAGGATGTCCTTAACTTGATAGAGCAGGCTCATTCAGAACAGGACCGAATTATAGTAGTATTAGATGAATTTCAAGAGATCCGCGACCTGGCTCCGAAGCTTGACAAGACACTTCGCTCTATCATGCAAGAGCAGAAGCACATCAACTATATTCTCTTGGGCAGTCAAGAGAGCATGATGACGGATATCTTTGAGAATAAGAAGTCTCCTTTTTATCATTTCGGTGAGATGATGCGACTTGGGAAACTACCGCGCGAAGACTTCCACAACTACCTGTCTGAACGTCTTGCCGTATGTTATCCGGACACTTGCGATGCATTGGCCGATAGTATCCTGGACTATACTGGATGTCATCCATATTATTCTCAGCAGTTGGCGGCGAATGTATGGCAGATTGGAGTTTTGCAGCCCGACACGACCGATCCGCTGAGGACGGCAATTGACAATATCGTCACGACACATGGGCTGGATTATGAGAGATTGTGGATGAACTTCAAGAGGACGAACAAATGGATAATGCAGAGACTGTCATCAGGTAAGCCATTACAATCGGGAGAATATCGAACGAGTACTATTTATAGCGCACTGAAAAGGTTGCAGAAGGATGGTTATGTGATTTACTCGGACCATTATGAAATGGAAGATCCATTCTTCCGCGAGTGGATAATCACGGAGAACAAATAGTGGAGACTCTGACGCAAACCAATGTGTATCTATCCATTGAATATGAGAAACTTATTTTACTCTATCTTGTTGGTCATATTACTTTCTTCCTGTGCCCCAGTGCGGGTTAAAATGATATCTTATAACTGAAATTCGGCAGAATCGGCATCAAGGCTATTTCCTTCCAGGACTCCGTCGCAGGGTCGAAGTAGAGCATGAACGGGTTGAAATGGTTGGTGACATTGCATACGCCGAGGTTGACAGTGTGGGCCAGTTTGCCTGTCTTGAACTCCTTCTGGTAACCCAGGTCGAGACGGATTACTGTCGGCATGTGATAGTTGTTCACTCCGGCGAAGTAGTCCGCCTCCCAGATGCCTCCGGGGATGTGCATTGGATAGGTCTCAGCCGCGCCGTTCTCCCAGTGACCGCTCTGCAGGATGAAGGTCGCGCTGAGGCCGCGCCACGACGCCGTGGCGTTCAGCACGTGGCGACGGTCGAAACGAGCGTGGAAGGGACGGCCCTCGTTCGTCTCCGCGAAGTCGTGACGCGTCGCCTTCGAGAGGGTGTACGCCATTCTGGCGTAGAAGTCGCCTCCTATGTACTCGTAAAGGAATTCCGCACCATAAGCGGTTCCCTTGCCTATGTCCACGTGATTCTCCCAGTCGGCCATCGCTCCGCTGAACAGGGATTGCGCGTACTTGTAATAAACCAGTTTGTCCATCTCCTTGTAGAACCCGCCGGCGGAGACCGTGTGCCCTCCGGCCTTCGCGTTCAGGCCCGCGTTGGCCTGCAGGGCTGTTTCCGGCGCCACCGTTGCCCCTGAAGGGACAATCATGTCCAGCGACCATCCCACCGGAAGTCCTTCCAAAGTATGGTAGTACTGCACCAGCCGGTCTCCGCTGATCTCCAGGGTGAGCCATTTGGTGATGTTTATCTTCGTAAGAAGGCTGGCTTCAGGGTCGTAGCGCTTGTCTTCAGCCTTCATATTATCGTAATAATGGCCCCGGACGGCAGCCTTTACGGACAGTTTATCCTTGATGGAATAGTCGGCCTGCAACCATGCCCCTGCCAGCACCAGTTCCGTGGCGGGCGTATCCTTACCCACCTGGCCGGGAGCGAAAATCGCGTAGCGTGCGTCCAGCCCCTCGCTCAAAGCGAAGTGCTGACTCAGCTGGTGACGCATGCTCCCCGCAATGGTGTATTCCCTCAGACGCGAAGTCAGGGACATCTGGTTCCATATGAAGCGGTATACCTTGTCCTCCAGCTGCGAGTTGCCGTAGTCATTGGCAGATGCGCGCACTTCGATCTTGGTCTTGTCTCCGTTCCTGTAGAACCGCAACTGTCCCAGGAGGTTGTGCCAGCCCATCGACTGCCGTGAAACGCCCGGGGTCTCGAAGCGGTAGCGGTCCAGGCTGCCCAGCACGGACAGGTCTATGCCGCTGCGGACTCCCGTCTGCAGGCAGATCTTGCCGTACACATCGCCCACGTCAGCGGCGAAATTGTCGAACCCGCTCAACAGGTCCGGAAGGAAAGAGTGCACCGCCTTGTACTCATACGTCAGGGGAGATATCCTGGCTGAGACGATATATGACAGCTTATTTCCTATTGGACCTTCAGCCTCCAATCCTGCAAGGAAATTGTTGACCGAGAATGAGAATCTCTGCGTCGGTTCGGGAGTCTTCGAAATGAGCCTCAGGTGGGCTGCCGTGAAATTGCTCTCGGCTCCGTCGAATCCTCCCTTGCCGAGCTCGGCGCTCTCTATCGCTCCGGAAGGCACGATGGTCGTCAGGCCGAGGATGTGGGAATAGCCGTACACGGGGACTCCGTCCATCGTGAAGAGATTGTTGCCCGTTCCTCCTCCACGCACGTACATCGAAGTCGTGCCGTCGGCACCGGTGGCGACGCCCGGCAGGCTCTGCGCCCAGCGTGTCGGGTCGCCCTCGCCTAAGGGCGAGACAACGCCCCGGATGCCCTCCAAGCCGGTCTGGAGCCGCCCCAGGCTCGCCTCGGTGCGCCGCGTGTCGGTCTTCACCGCCGCCTTCAGAGTGTCACGCCACGCGGCCTCCTGCGCCAGGGCGGTGACGCACGTCAGGAACGCCAATAGCGATATGATTGCCTTTCTCATTATGCCCACATTTTTTATGGAATATTCCAGGCGAGACTTTCCGCCAATGCCCTTGACCTGTCTTCGTCTGAACTAAAATGGTTGCAAAACTGCATATACGAACCAATATCGCCATTATCGGCAACGGAATCGTCCTTGTCCACAAGTAAAGCGCAACGGAATGGCGTATAGAAAGTATCCGTAGCCGGGTGAATCCCGTCCGGTCTTGTGTATGATGTCTCAGCATAAAGGATGATGGGACCAAGCATACCTGACGGCCATGGAGGGCTCTGCATGTCGCCGGAAGGATAGCCGTAACCGATAAGGAAAGGGATAGCGTTACCAAAACCTATGGCACAAACCAGGACCTTCTTTTTTGAAAAATCTATCTCACTGCAGTCTCCCAGTCCGACGGCATCCAGTTGAGTCTGGTCTTGGATGATATCCAGATAGAAACTCCCATTATTATTCTTTGGCTCTGGTGACCAGACGGGTTCCTTACCCGGAAGAGCCTTATCCCGAGGTATCCTCAAATACTCAAAGTGGAGCAACTCAAAGGGGTAGCTATGAAGGACGGCATTCTTTACGGGGTGGAGATTCCCGTTAGCATCTCCACCCGTGTAGGTTGAGACGAATTGGGGCAGGAAGAAATAACCGTTAGCCTGCCAGGTATCCCTTCCTTCCCACTCCAACCTTTTCTCAACCTTCGCTCCGAACAGGCCGATGGCGCCGTGGACGTTGGAATAGATGTTGTCCCTGACGAATATGTCCGCCATTTCCGTCGAGGTCTTGAGGTCCATAAGGTGATAGCTGTCGCGGAGGAAAAGGTCATAGTCTTCCGAGGCGCTGAAATAGCGCAACTCTGCGGGGCGCACCTCCGCATGCCGGAAGTTCTTCCAATCGCTGATACAGCCTTGCAAGGAACCGGACACATAGAACGGCGTATCCTGAGCATACTCCATGACCGGGAAACGCAAATATCGCTTATGGCGTGGAGTATCCTGCAGGGCCGGATAAGATGTGGTCCGAACCCCAGAACTCTTATCGCTTCCCCATAGATAGTTCCCATTCCCTTCTTCAACGAAACTCCATCCATCCGCCTCATTGAAAGGATCGACGGACTTGGAGTTGGTGCTGAGGTACTCCGCATGCTCTCCGGAGGAATCCATCGTGGGATAGTTGACGCCATAGAACCAGACCGGATCATGCGGATTCCGGAGCCGGAATGTATAGCCGACGTTATTGTCAATATCGTTCGGGGGCAAAGGTGTCCTTCCCCAATCTCCCGGGTTCCAACTATGCCACCCGACCCCGATGCCCGGTTCCTCCGGCATCGTCTGCTCAGCCCAGATGGGTTCGTGGTCCGGGACAGTCACATCCAGACGGTACTCATGCGTCGGTACTGCGGCATAGTTGAGTCGCCAGGAGCCGTCTGCGGCTCTCTCGAAGCGTCCAGCCTCCCGGCCTTCCGTCAGATCGGTGAGCACAGCCGTAGCTTCAAGGAGGTCCGGTGCTTTCTCTCGTGACGCGCCTTTAGTGTATACCAGATACAGCGTCTGCACCGGCTCGTCCGTCAGGATGCAGTCCACCACCACTTGCGGTTCGTCTCCTGCATCAAGGATTACGTCCTTGACGCAGGAGACCACCGTTAGTGAGATAGCAATCGCTTCTATTATTCTTTTGGCCATCAATGACATTATGCTATGGATAACAAACAATGACCTTTTGTTTAGTAACAACATGGTTGCTTCCGAAATACCCTTCGACGTGTATTACATAAGCACCTGGGTCATAACAACAAAGCGAATGAGTTGTAGAATTGAATGAGAAGGAAGAAGTGCTTCCAGTAGAGATGTTCTCTACGCTCCAACTCAATGTGACCCCACGTGGTGATGGGGAAAAAGAGTATGCATTAGATGCATTCACGAGGACCGAATCTGGGCCGTCAATAGAAAAACCATCACTTATAGGAGTCGTGCGGATTCTATAGTAGGAAATATTAGCGTTCGAATAATATGGACAATAATCAGGTGCGTGTTCCATCAACGGGCCATTACCCCATTTGGAAATAACCGTCTGACTAGAATACAGTATGGCCGTATGGTCGGAACCATTGTAATAAAACCTTTCAGCTTCAGATGGATATTGGGTCACCTCATACAGGGCATCAGTCCACAAATCCGTGATGTCGTTGCCACTATTGCCACCATCATATAGCCAGGAGTTGCTAGTCGTTGCACTATTATTACTTCCGGCCGTCGGATCATTGATCATCCAAGCATAACCATTCCCATTATACCTGTCCGATGCCAGTCCAAGCATACCCGCTTCCGGATAATTATTTGTGTAAAGCCAAGTTAAATAGTAAATCTCCGAATCCGTCATTTCTGTCCGCGCCTCTGCCCTAAACATTCTGCCGAACGGAGTATACCATTGCCAGTAATAGAAGGATCGCGTCTGAGAATTTGAGGAACTCTCTTCTGCTATTAGCCTCAGTGGAGCAAAAGAAACCTCACTGAAAGCCTCTGTGTCGGATAACCGTTCTTCCAACTTACGGCGGGCAATCTTCTGGAGGTCTTTGATCATACCTTTAGTAAATAGCCCGGAGGATAAGCGTGAAGCCAACAGATATTCAAAGAACATCTCATTGGCATAGGACAATCTGTTCTCGCTACTATTGAAAAGCGTATTCCGAAAATCCTCGTTAATGCTCGTCCGCTCAAAATAATTCAGCAGCACATCCGCTGCGTTATTACGGCTGAACAGCTCTTGATGAAGCGGGCTGTTCTTGACAATGATATCAACTGCTACGAATGGATCGTTGTAAGCACTATAGATGAAATTCAGTGGATACTTAAGTACGGTCCGTACTAAGGCGTCTGTTGTCATCGCTTTCAACGTACTTTCGGGTATCTCGCATGCTGCTAGACGGCCCTCCAAAGTGACGATATCTGTCCAAGCCTTGAAATCTTTCTCTGTCACAAAAGTATATGGCTCATTGATCGAGAAAGAACGCGACATCTCCTCCGCCTTTGTGATAGGAGCTTCGTCAAAATCCTCTGTCTGATAAGACAACCGATCCTGGCATCCAATCAGAAGGATGCTGACAAGAAATAGGTAATAAAGGCGTTTCATTGGTAGTTATCTTTTGTAAAGTTTGTAAAGTTAAAACAAAGTATTAAAGGTAAACAAACTGCCCGGTATATTCTGTCCCTGATTCAAGAAGGATACAGATTTCATAATTACCAGGATCGGGAACAGGAATATTTACGAATCCTGATGAAGTGGAATAATCGCTGGAACTAACTACACCAGCCGATTCTTCCGTGAGAGTAATTGTCACATCTCCAACCGGAAAGAAAAAAGTGAAGCACAGAGTCTCTGTCGTATCGTAAAAAATGCACGAACAGGGAATCACGGCAGGAGTACGGGGAGAATTTGGGTCAACAATAGGACCTGTTTCTGATATTACAACGGCAGTCCCGGTTTGTTGTTCCATTACTGTTTGTTCTTTAGTTCCCGCTGTCGTGGAGAAACACGTCATTATTAGCACCACCAGAGTTAATAATGAAAATAAGGATCTTCTTTTCATTGATTGAATGATTAGGTTTAACAAAGATACTCTCATTCAAAGTGGAAAAGAAGAAAACAAGGTAACACTTTATTTCACAACTCGCTGCTATTCAACACGATATAAAACCTTATAGGTAACACTGGCCAGATTAACACGTCGATTCAAAAAACTGCCGGCAAAGATACTCACTCAGGGTTGCCTAATCATCCACGAAAAGAGAGACCGCCGGCAGTATGAACATAATCACTGGCCGGACACAAAAAAAACGGACGCGGACCAGAACTATCCCGTAAGATGGGCTCCTACACCCAGCGACAAGAATAGGCAAGTCCACGTCCGTTAAGACGTGGAGCAGGCCATCATCTGTCGCAAAAAAAAGTAGGAGTTCTCTTACGATGATGGGAGTATGTAAAAACAGTCTATGCTATTTCGATGGTAAAGATACTATTATTCTTTTAAAAAAAGAATTGTAGTTTTGATTGAGTGTGATTCTCGACTAGAATCACAAACTTGAAAGGAATAGCGCCTTCTCTTCAGAGAACGAATCGTCAAGAGCTTCTATCTTCATCTTCATACGATACTTGCGTTCTTTGATGGCGGGCTCTGAATATCCTGTTAAATAACTGATAGTCTTTTGCTTCAAGCCAGAGAAGTAGTAAGGGGCAAACTTGAAGTCTTCATCCGTCATCTTAATCTTGGATGTGGAGCCATTCCCAAAGACATGACGAAGTTTTTCCATGATTCCATCCTTCCAAATGTTCAAGGTATCTTCCAGGGAAACAGTAATATCCTTATCTTTTCTCAGATTTCTCATGGCCTTCTTGAAGGACGCAACGATTTCATCACGCGAAAGCTCACGTCCCTTTTCACGCATTTTCCGTTGATGACAGTCATCAACCATCTCATATTGTTCAGATAGAGTATCAAGGATGTTGATACGGTTCTCAAACAGAGTCGCGATTATCCGCCCCATCTCTTTCTTCTCATTCCGAATCAGCTCAAGATCATTAAGCACCTCTTCAGTCCTGACTATCTCTTCAATGATACGCATGCGATGCTTCCTATTCGTGGAAAATAGATATAGCGCGAGTATGACCAGAAGTAAGACAACTATTCCATAGGAGAGAGTTGTTATCCTTGTTCTCATCGCATTTAAGCGGGACTCGTTCATGTAATAGTTGCTTTGGTAAAATGAAACGGATTGCTCAAGGCTCTTGGAAACTGCGGAATCCTGCAATTTCAGATAGTCTTCCAAACGGTCGATGGCAACCTCGTTGTCCATACGTAATCTTGCCTGCCTGAATCCATCGAACGTCACGACTATGGAATCCTCCTTTGTTCTTGCTAAATAGCTTGCTTTTTTTAGATACAAGTCAGAAGAATCATTTTGCCCAACCAATTGCTGAACACATGCAAGACTGGCCAACCTGGATGAATTAATAGGAAGGATTCTTCCTATATGTGCCTTATTATAGCAATACAAGACCTCATCAACATCAGGATTCTCTTTAGATAAAGCATTAAGACCCTTTAACTCATAGACACATGCGATAAGGTAGTCGTCGTCTAGAAAATCAAGCATCTCGTTCAATACGGAGTCGCATCCATCGTAATCAAAATGGGTACGCAACAGTCTGGCCAAGGACAATTTACTATAAGCAGCATACCTTTCTTCGCCTGAAGAGCCAAAGGCATCTATGGATTTATGTATATATTCTTCCGCATGATAAATATCCCACACCTCTGAGTAGGCATTGGCTATCTCCCTGTTTATCAAGCCTATATAGTGATTATTATTCAGTGCCTCAGCATATTCCAGGGCCTTGTTGTAACAAATGACCGCCTCGGCGTAGTTACCGGCATTGAAGCGGATGCGGCCGAGGTAGTACCAGGACTTGAGACGGTGGAGTTGCGAGCCGTGCCCGCCATAATAGCGGTTTGCGGCCAGGGCGAGGGAATCGTTGGTAAGGTCGATGTAGTTCTTGTCGAGGGCTTCGCTGAGGAGGAGGGCGTGGAGGGGCCGGACATGTAGGCCCGGCAGGTCCCGGGGCTGCAAGCCCCGCAGGACCGCCAGGGCGCTGTCCGGCCGCTCCGGCATCAGTGCCTCCATATCATTCAGAGTCTTACGGTCGCGTAGCGGTGTACAAGATGTCAAAAGCAGAAGTGCAAAGACAACGCTTGTGGTTAAAAAGAAAAAAAGAATTCGATTCATACTTCAAATTTAATACTTTTCAAGACAAATCCACAGCGTGATTGTTGTCATCCCTTCTGTTTGTCGATCATTTGAATAGACGAATAGCCCAGAATACGATTATAACTGCGGTGAAAACAAAACTTACGATGACAATAGGGCCGATCCACTTTAGGGATCCGGGGGAGAGCCAAATACCTCTATCCTTTAAGACATTTGATAGTTCGTACTGAAGGTGGGAAGCCATCCCTTTTACTTCTCGTGCAAAGTCTTTTAGAACTGTCTTTGCTGGATTCTACTCCGAAGTGCAACGCTTTGAAGTCTGACAGTATAACTTTACTGTCATAACCTGAAAAGCGACAGAGGATGGGATACAAGCATTTGACAAGGGAGCAGCGATATACGATTGAGGCGTTGCTGCAAACCCAGATGAGTTTGAGGGAGATCGGAGAAGTGATCGGAGTCAGTACAGGCACGGTGAGCCGTGAGATTCGCAGGAACTGCGATATGCGAGGCTTCCATCGGTACCGATGGCAACTGGCACAAAAGAAGTACGAAAGGAGGATGGAGGCCAGGCGACACTACTTAAAGTTCACCGATGGGATGAAGCGGACCGTCAGGCGGTTCATTATCTACGGGCAGTACAGTCCTGAGCAGATCTGCGGTCGGTTCCGGTTGAAGGGGGAAGAGATGGTATGTGCGGAGACAATCTACCGTTGGATCTGGCAGGAGAAGCGCCGTGGCAACGACGAGATGGCCCGCAACCTCAGGCATCACGGGCGACGTAAACAAAGACGCGACAGCCAGTACAGGTCCAGGGGGATCATCCAGGACCGGGTTGACATATCGCTGAGGCCGTCGGTTGTAGATGAGAAGAAACGTTTTGGAGATTTTGAGATAGACACGATGATAGGCAGGAATCACAAGGGTGCCATTATGACGACTAACGACAGGTGCACGCACTTGGTGCTGATCCGCAGGCTTGCAGGTAAAGAAGCCACCCGGCTGGCCAGCACGGCAATCGAAGCGCAGCTACCCTATAAAGACAAAATCCACACGATAACGGCTGACAACGGGAAAGAATTTGCACGCCACAAGGAGTCGCTAAGGGACTCGATGCCGAGTTTTATTTTGCCCGTCCGTACCACTCTTGGGAACGTGGCGCAAACGAAAACACAAACGGGCTGATACGCCAATACATCCCGAGAGGAACGGACTTCAGCGAGCTGACCGATGAGATGCTTGCCGAGATCGAATGGAAACTGAACCACAGACCTCGTAAGTCGTTGGGGTACAGGACTCCGTTGGAATATTGTAAACAATTATTTAACTTTAACTTTTGAAGTGTGTTGTGGAAATTCCGCTGCAAAGTGACCCCCTTCGTCCGTTTTCATAGTGACCCCCGTGTCCGCTGCAAAGTGACCCCCTGGTCTTAAAAGAGAAATCCTAAATGGAATGCAGGCTAGTGCGGTTTTTCATCCCTACAGCCTGCATTTCAAATT
>JBGVAE010000129.1:0-4665 GCA_045224215.1 Candidatus Cryptobacteroides sp.
GATGCAGACGATCAGGACTCCTGTCGCCAGAGGGTCGAGGGTGCCGGCGTGTCCGACCTTCAGGTTCTTCTTGCCGAAGTGCTTGCAGGCTGCCCACTTGAGCTTCCTTATCACATCGGCCGAAGTCCAGCGGTACGGCTTGCACACCGGTACGATTATCCCTTCCGGGTAGTCGTCGATGCTTCCGGAAAGGCCTTCCGTCACGAGGGTTCTGTTTGCTATCAATGCTTTGATTTCCAATTATTTCACCGGAATCATAGAGACTCTCCTGTCGTGCCTTCCGCCATCCTCGGCGGTGTTCAACCAGGTGTTCATGATGCGGGTCGCCATCTGGTAGGAGATGAAACGGGCCGGCATCACCAGCACGTTGGCGTGGTTGTGAGCCTTTACGAGCCTTCCTATTTCGCTGTTCCATGCAAGGCCGGCGCGGACTCCCTGGTGCTTGTTGAGGGTTATGGCCATACCGTTTCCGGTTCCGCACATGGCTATTCCGGCCTCGACTTCCTTGTTCTCGATGGCGTTGCCCAGGGCATGGGCGAACTCGGGGTAGTCGCAGCTGGCATCCGAGTAGGTGCCGTAGTCGACAACTTCGAATCCTTTCTTGCGGAGTAGCTCGATGAGTTTGCCTTTGTATTCAAATCCAGCATGGTCGCTGATCATTCCTATTTTCATGGCAGTATGTGGTTTAAAATAACTTTTTCTTGCTAACGGTGGTGGTGAATTCCTTGAGATAGAAAGGTTCGAAGTACGCTACGTCTTCGAAATCCCCGTTCCGGAGGGCTTCCAGGGCTGGGCTCAGCATAGAAGAAGCCTTCGGGCAGCATTGTACGAAATGGGCGGCAGGACTGTCCAGGACATCCTTGCATTTGCCTGCTCCGTCTCCTATGAAAAGGACGGGGCCTTCTTCGAACAGTTTGTCGAAAGAGTCGCTGCTGACGACCCTCGCCTCCGTAGGGGTGATCTGCTTCCCGTCGGGAGTGAATATTCCCGTATATACTTCCATCCGCCTTGCATCAACCATCGGGACGATGTAGCGGCAGCCTTCAGGCATCAAACCTTCGCCGATGGCCTGCCAGACGAGTGTGTCCAGGGTTCCGACTGAGATGAGCGGCAGTCCGGCTCCGAAACAAAGTCCCTTCGCGGTCGAGACTCCCACCCTGAGGCCGGTGTACGATCCTGGGCCTTTCCCTACGGCTACTGCGCTGCAGTCCTTTGCCTTCATGCCGGCCTCCTTGAGGACTTCATCGACGAAAACCGCCGTCAGGGATGCGTGGGCACGCGGTTCTTGGCTGATCCGTTCGCAGATTACCTTGCCATCACGCACCAGGGCGACCGAGCAGAGGGAAGTGGAAGTTTCTATGAGTATCAAACTTTCCATTATTTGTGGAATATGAGTTCTTTGAGATATGGGAAGACAACATCTGCGACTGTCTTGATCGGATCGTACAGCACCGAACCCTCCAAGGTCTCCGACGGAATGACCGGAAGGGTGGAATTGATCGCATCGATGCAGATGATGACCAACCCGATGATCAGCAGCACTTTCAGGAGGCCGAAGGTCATTCCCAGCAGCCTGTCCAGCCATCCCAGCATCACGACCTTGACAACTTTCTGGGCCAGCTTTCCGATGAGAAGGAGGGCCAGATAGACGGCAAGGAATATCAAGGTGAAAGATATTACCTGAAGGATGACTCCGTTGACGTCGGCTATTCCTTTGATCCATTCACCGACAGGTTCGGAGAACTTGAAGGCCAGCCAGGCGCCCAGTACGAGTGACACCAAGGCCACTGCCTGGGAGATGAATCCTTTCCGAAATCCCTGTATCAGAGCAGGTACACAGCAGATGAGGATTATGATGTCGATTACGTTCATTTGCAAGATATTGGTAAAAAATCAGGAAATGACTATCTTTGCGTCTTCGGATGCAAAATTAGAAAGAAAATTATGACATTCAAAGAGTACAAAGGTCTTGATTTGGTAACTATAGGCAATGAGATCCTTGAAAGATGGAACAAGAACCATGCTTTCGAGAAATCTCTGGAAGTGCGTGAGGGGTGCCCTGAATTCATATTCTTCGAAGGACCTCCTTCCGCAAACGGCAAGCCGGGAATCCATCACGTGATGGCCCGCTCCATCAAGGATGCCGTCTGCCGTTACAAGACCCAGAGCGGCTACAAGGTCAACCGCAGGGCCGGATGGGATACCCACGGACTGCCGGTGGAGATCGGTGTGGAGAAGAAGCTAGGAATACACAAGGACGACATCGGCACCAAGATCAGTGTCGAGGAATATAACAAGACTTGCCGCAGCGAGGTGATGAAATACACCGCCGAATGGGAAACCATGACCCAGAGGGTGGGATACTGGGTGGACATGAATGATCCGTACATCACCTACGACAACCGCTACATCGAGACCCTGTGGTACTTGCTCAAGGACATCTATGACAAGGGCCTCCTTTACAAGGGATATTCAATCCAGCCATATTCTCCTTCGGACGGCACCGGACTTAGCTCACACGAGCTCAACCAGCCTGGATGCTACAAGGATGTGACCGACACCACGGCAACCGTCCAGTTCGAGGTGATCAAGGACGGAGTCTCCCAGCCTCTGTTCGGAACCGAGTCCCTGCCTGTGTATTTCCTGGCTTGGACCACTACCCCTTGGACCCTTCCGTCCAACACGGCGCTCTGCGTCGGTCCTAAGATCGAATATGTCCGCGTGCTTTCCTTCAACCCTTACACGGGTGAAGAGGCTATCTACGTGGTAGCGAAGGCTCTTGTTGGAAGTTGGTTCAACCCGAAGGCCGCCGAGATTCCTCTGGATGAATACAAGCCGGGCGACAAGCTCGTGCCTTACAAGGTACTGGACGGCACTTTCATGGGTTCCGACCTCGTTGGAATCAAGTACCATCAGCTCATTCCTTGGTTCAAGCCAGTCGAGGAGGGAGAGCCTTTCAGGGTTATCTCCGGAGACTACGTGACCATCGAAGAGGGTACCACCGGTATCGTGCACATCGCTCCGACCTTCGGTGCGGATGACAAGAGGGTGGCTGCCGCTTTCGGCGTACCTGGGATGATGGTGAAGGACAAGAACGGCAAGCTTCAGGCCCAGGTGGACCATGACGGCCGTTTCTTCCCTCTGGAAGACCTTGATCCTGAATATGTCAAGACTCACGTCGATCCTTCATATTCCGAATATGCCGGAAGGTACGTGAAGAATGCCTTCGACGACTCGCTTCCTGCAGATGCTCCGACCCTTGACGTGGACCTCTGCATGATGATGAAGCAGGACGGCAGGTGCTTCAAGATCCAGAAGCACGTCCACAGCTATCCTCACAGCTGGCGTACCGACAAGCCGGTGCTCTACTATCCTCTTGACGCCTGGTTCATCAAGGCATCCGCAGTGAAGGAGCAGATGGTCGAACTCAACAAGCAGATCACCTGGAAGCCTGAATCTACCGGTACAGGCCGTTTCGGCCAGTGGCTCGAGAACATCCAGGACTGGAATCTCAGCCGCAGCCGTTTCTGGGGCACTCCGCTGCCTATCTGGCGCACAGAGGACGGCAAGGAAGAGATCTGCATAGGTACCATCAAGCAGCTCTTCGAGGAGATCGACAAGGCTGTGGCAGCCGGAATCATGAAGTCCAACCCGTTCAGGGACAAGGGCTTCGATCCGGATGACATGAGCAAGGAGAATTACGACAGGATCGACATCCACAGACCATACGTAGACAACATATTCCTTGTCAGCCCTTCAGGAAGGAAGATGACAAGGGAGACGGACCTGATCGACGTATGGTTCGACTCGGGTGCGATGCCTTATGCCCAGGAGGGTCTCAGGAACCTGCATTCCGGCAAGTTCGGCTGCACAGCTGACTTCATTGCAGAGGGAGTGGACCAGACCCGCGGGTGGTTCTACACCTTGCATGCGATCCACACGATGGTCAGCGGTACTCCTGCTTTCAAGACCGTGATTTCCAACGGCTTGGTCCTCGACAAGAATGGCAACAAGATGAGCAAGCGCCTCGGGAACGGAGTGGATCCTTTCGAGGAACTTGACAAATATGGCGCTGATGCCCTCAGGTGGTACATGCTCACCAACGCCCAGCCTTGGGACAACCTCAAGTTCGATGAGGCTGGAGTCGATGAGGTGCGCAGGAAATTCTTCGGCACCCTTTACAACACATATTCCTTCTTCGCCCTCTACGCCAACCTCGACGGCTTCGATCCTTCTGCCGCCAAGGTCGGATATTCCAAGAGGCCGGAAATCGACAGGTGGATCATATCCCTTCTCAATTCGTTGAAGAAGAAGGTGGTGGCTGCCTACGAGGATTTTGACATCACCACCGCAGGCCGCCTGATCCAGGATTTCGTCTGCGATGATGTCAGCAATTGGTACGTCCGCCTGAACAGGAAACGTTTCTGGGGAGGCGAGATGGACGAGGACAAGATGGCTGCATACCAGACCCTGTATGAGGTGCTGGTGGATGTTGCAGTGCTGTCGGCCCCTATAGCTCCGTTCTACATGGACCGTCTCTATCTGGACCTCGTTCCGGCCGGGGAGGAATCCGTCCATTACGTGATGATGCCGAAGTGTGACGAGTCAGTCATCGACACTGACCTTGAAGAGCGCATGGCACTTGCCCAGAAGGCTACCTCAATG
>JBGVAE010000130.1:0-11317 GCA_045224215.1 Candidatus Cryptobacteroides sp.
TTGGGCCTTATCTCTGTGAGTTCTATTTCAAGCGTTTTATCCATACTTCACAGACATAGACGCAAAAACCGCAAAAAGTCAAGTAAAAAATGTGACTTTTTTTCTTCTGGGGCTTACTCCTCTGCCCTCAGATACCCGTGCCGGACCAAATCCTCCCGGCATCGTACAGGACTGGTGTAGCCGTCAGCAATCACGAAGAGATTGTCTGCCACGGAGGAGATGGCGTCGTAGTTGTGGTCCGTGACGATGATGCCGTGGTCCTTGCTGCGTTCCCGGATTAGCGCCTTTACTTCATCAATGTTCACTGGATCGACTTGTGTAAACGGTTCATCCAGAATGTAGAAGGGAGCATCGCTCAGCAGCACCAGATACAATTCTGCCAGACGTGCCTCGCCGCCGGAGAGTTCATAGATAGGTGAATCGTAATGGCGGGAAAACCTTGGCACCCTGTTGACGAAGGTCCAGTAGTTCACGCCGTACAGTTCAAAAGCCCGGTGCAGTTGCATCCCTTCCGGAATCAAGCGCCCTTGCGGCAGATACTTGATATGCTGGCCGATAGTTTGACGGTCTATTGGCTTTTCATCGATGCTCACCATCACATTCTCTACCCGGAGGCCGCCCATGAGGGCGCGGAACATACAAGATTTTCCGGCGCCGTTGCGTCCAAGAAGGCCGGTGACCATCCCGGTTTCGGAGGTGATATACCCGCCGCTAAGGACCGTATTCTGGCCGAAGCGCACCACTACGCTGTCAACAATGAGTTTGTGCTTATCCATAGATGAAAAACATAATGGTCATGAGGATAGCGAGCGCAAGAAAGTCTATCAGAATGACGCTAGTGAGTAGTTTCCGTCGCGATAGACCCAGGTTGATGTAGAAGAAAATGGCGTCCCGGTCACGGAACTGTTTCACCAGGTACATGGTAATGGCCAGAAGGGCCACTTTCAGGATAAAAGAATCCACCATGAATGTGTAGGAGAATCCTAAGGTTTGGAAACCTGCGCACACCAGATTATACACTGCGCCAATCAGGAATATGCCTTTCCCAT
The DNA here is from genome assembly GCA_045224215.1 of Candidatus Cryptobacteroides sp. Classification (GTDB taxonomy): domain Bacteria; phylum Bacteroidota; class Bacteroidia; order Bacteroidales; family UBA932; genus Cryptobacteroides. The sequence goes on from JBGVAE010000130.1 coordinate 1,050, forward strand.
AGCGCCAAGTGAGTGATATGCGGTCCCGGAGGGTCATTCTTCGTCAGTAGTGAAACCTGGCGATGAATCCGGCAAAAATCAAGCCTGTATAAATAGCCCCTCCAGACAAAGCGAAGTAGCCTAACAAACTGTCGTTTTAGGGCCCCAGAAAATTTTAATTTACCTTAAAGTTTATCCTATTTTTTATTATAACTTTGTGTAGAAAGCAGTTTCTATATGAGAGAGACGGTACAGAGATTCGGAAGAAGCCTTAGCGCGATGGTGATGCCGAATATCGGTGCGTTCATCGCGTGGGGGCTTATTACCGCCATGTTCATTCCTGGCGGATGGTTTCCTGACGAGCATCTGGCGAAAATGGTCGCACCGATGCTCAAGTATCTCCTTCCCACTTTGATAGCTTTCTCTGCGGGAAAGAATGTCAGCGGGGACAGAGGAGGAGTCGCCGGAGCGGTGGCTGCCATGGGTGTGATCATCGGGACGGACACCCCTATGTTCCTCGGAGCCATGATTATCGGTCCCCTGGCAGGCTGGTGTGTCAAGAAGTTCGACAACCTTGTCAAAGGCAAGGTCGGGGCCGGATTCGAGATGCTTGTCGATAATTTCTCCCTGGGCATAATCGCGATGCTTCTTGCCATAGCAGGTTATCTTCTCATAGGTGGAGTCGTGGAAGGGCTGTCAAACGCCCTCGGCTCCGGTGTAAACTGGATGCTGAAGCATAAGTTGAACCCACTCCTCTCCCTGATTGTCGATCCCGCTAAAGTGCTATTCCTTAATAACGCCGTAAACCACGGCATAATGACTCCGTTGGGGATCCAGCAAGCCGCAGAAATGGGCCACTCCATGCTTTTCCTGGTGGATCCTAACCCTGGTCCCGGTCTCGGAATCCTTCTGGCTTGCTGGGTATTCGGAAAGGGCATGACCAAGCAATCGGCCCCAGGAGCGGCTGTAATCCAGCTTTTCGGCGGTATCCACGAGATATATTTCCCCTATGTCCTGGCTCGTCCGATATTGCTCATTCCGGTCATCATCGGCAATATCTGCGCACTCTCTTTCTTCACTTTGACGGACTTCGGACTTGTCGCCCCGGCTTCTCCGGGAAGCTTGATCTCGATAATCCTGATGTCCCCGAGGGGAAGAACGCTGATTGGAATATTGGGAGTGTTTATCGCCACCGCGGTATCTTTCCTGCTCTCCATACCTATCGTCAAGTCGCGCCCGGATTTCCAGGGAGAGGAAGAGGATACACCGGACGGTGTGCCGATAAAACCTCTTTCGGGAACTATCCGCAAGATTGTCTTCGCCTGTGATGCCGGTATGGGTTCCAGCGCCCTGGGAGCAACACGTTTCAAAGCCAGGTTGATGAAGAACGGACTCGGCTTCATAACCTGCACGAACAGCGCGGTGGACTCTATCCCGGATGACGCTGACATCGTCGTGTGCCAGAGCAATCTCGCAGAAAGGGTTCACGGACACGAGGTCGTGAGGATAACGAACTTCATCTCAGACCCGGCTCTCGACTCGCTTTTAGAGCGATTGGGGAAAGGGACGGAGGAAAAAGAGACCGGAATCCTTCGGATCAAGAATATACTCACCGGACTGCCTTCAGAGTCGAAAGATGATGCTATCCTAAGGGCAGGACATATGCTGGAGGCCTCCGGATATGTAGATCCTGGTTATGCCGAGTCGATGCTTGAAAGGGAAAGGATTGCATCCACATACATGGGAATGGGACTCGCCATACCTCACGGCACCTCGGAGACCAAGGCTCTGGTGCGTGAGTCCGGAATAGTAGTGTTGCAATATCCTGATGGAGTGGACTTCGGAGAGGAGAAGGCACGTCTTGTGATAGGAATCGCCGGGGTCGGAGACGCTCATCTCGATATATTGGCCAAGATCGGTGCCGCCCTTGATGACGAGGAAGTCCTTGAAAGGCTTTCTGTTACGAGCGATCCTGAGGATATACTTAAAGCATTGGAATGATATGACCACCGAAAAAGTTGTTGTAGCCGCTCCCAACGGGCTTCACGCAAGGCCAGTAGGGGAAATTGTGAGAATCGCCAAGTCTTTCCCTGACTCGGTTGTAACCGTCACCTCCGGAGAAAAGACTGTCAAAGCCACCAGCATGCTCTCCATTCTCTCTCTCGGACTCAAGAAGGGGGTCGAGGTGGAAGTCAGCGCCGACGGCGGTAACGAGGCGGGGGCTGTCAAAGCCATCGTGAATCTTATTCAATCAGTTACCGAATGATTATCAAATCAGGTGCGTCAACCCCAGGTTATGGCTCCGGGAGGGCTTTCTGGCTTTGCCGGGGAAACTCCGCCGGGGCGCATGTAATGAGTATCGACGAGGCTTTCGAAGTCGAGCGGGAAAGGCTTTCGGCCCTCTCCGGGGAAAATGAAATATTCGCTGCACATCTGGAAATACTGGAGGATCCGATGCTCCGAGATGCTATCGAAGAGCATACTGCCGGCGGGGAGAATCCACTGGAAGCTGTCTCCTCCGCTTGTGATGACCTCGTGTCGTTGTTTTCATCGATAGACGACGAGTATCTCCGCTCCAGGATGGATGACGTCAAGGATGTCTGCAGCAATCTCGAGTCCAGGTTAGCCGGGGTTTCCTCCGGACCGCTGGATATTCCCGAAGGCGCCGTGGTGGTAGCTGATGAAATATTCCCTTCCGACACTTCCAGGATGGATCTGTCAAAGGTGAGTGCATTTGTCTCCAATAAGGGAAGTGTAACCAGCCACGTTTGCATAATCGCCGGATCCAAGGGAATCCCGGTAGCGCTCGGAGTCGACGTCGATAAGATTGCTGAAGGCGACTTCCTGATCGTTGACGGAGATGCCGGAGAACTCGCGGTCAATCCCTCGGAGGGGGAACTGTCGAAGTTCGCGAAGAACCGAAAAAGGAATGACAAGGAAGTTGAGATAATCAAGGAGCCCGTTGAATACCAGGGCCGTATAGTCAATGTGTATGGTAACGCCGGGAGTGTCGAGGATGTAGCTAAGGCCATTGAGGCAGGAGCAGACGGGATCGGCCTCTTCCGCACCGAATTCGTGTTCATGCGTTCTGAAAAGTACCCGTCCGAAGAAGAGCAGTTCGAGATCTATCGGGATGCCGCTCTTTTATGCGGAGACAAGCCGATCACCATAAGGACAATGGATATAGGTGGTGACAAGGAGATGCCATATCTCACCATGGAGCCAGAGGACAATCCATTCCTCGGCATACGTGGGATCAGGCTCTGTCTGGCTAATCCTGATTTATTCAAAGTCCAGCTGAGAGCCATCCTCCGGGCCGGCTCACATGGGAACGTGAGGATTCTTGTCCCTATGGTCAGTACCTCGGCCGAGATCGACAGGGTTCGGGAAATGATTGAAGAGTGCAAGGCTGAATTGTCAGCGGAAGGGAAAGAGTTTGACAGCTCGATTCCTCTTGGCGCGATGGTGGAGACACCGGCGTCAGTGTTTGCCGGCGAGTCCATAGCAGAGAAAGTGGATTTCTTCAGTATCGGCACAAACGACCTGACTCAGTATATTATGGCGGCGGACCGTGGAAACAGTGGAGTGTCAATGCTTTACAATCCCAAAGACATTGCGGTCAAGAATGCCGTCTCGGCAGTTGTGGCTCACGCCCATGAAGCCAGGATAAAAGCCGGGATTTGCGGCGAGGCGGCTTCCGATCCGGAGTATGTGGAGTTCCTCCTGGAGGCTGGTATAGACAGCCTCAGCATAACTGCTCCGCATATGATTCCGGTTATCAAAAGACTTATCCGTAATGATTGACCATGTCCATTTTCTATAAGAAAACCGCTCAGGAGAGCGAAATCAGCATCACAAGTCCGGAAGCCTTGGTAGCTGCGGTCAAAAGGATTGGTATCATCCCCTTTTTCGAAAATCCAATCGAAGGATACTCGATAGAGGAGATGACTCCTGCCGAGAATTGGTTTGACGATGAGAATCTAGGTCCCTGGGACTGGAAGATCTTTGCTGTGCAAACCGGTGAAATCGCTTATGGCAAATTCCTGTGGAACGGAAAGGCTGCGTTCGCACGCGCAGATGTTTACAGGCACCTGCTGAACTACAGGCGTTCGCTGGCAAAATATTCATTGCAGGAGAAGGACAGGATTGCTTATGAGGCCATCTGCAGGGACGGTTCGCACACCAGCCGCGAACTGAGGAAACTATGCGGTCTCAAAAAGGCGCAGATGGATTCCATAACCACACGGCTCCAGCAACAGACCAGGATCGTCATCGGCGACTTCGAGCGGGTCTATCGCGGTGAATTCCTCACTTACTCTGGCTGGCAGCTCGCCTCATTCTGCCGACCGGAGGACTTGTTCGACTTCGACCTGGAAGCCATCTTTCCTACTCAGGAGGAATCCCTCGACTATCTAAAGGAACTTGTCAGGGGAATATGCCCTGACGCTCGGGAAGCAGACATAATCAAGATGCTTTCCTGACTAAACCAAGGAAATCAGAAGGAACAGGAAATGTGCTATTATTCCGGCGCAGAGACCGGCAATGGTGTGGGCACCCAAGGCCTTGGAAATCACTTTCCTGTAGCCAAGCGAGTCAAGCATGGCTGTGTGCGTTGAAAGGAATCCGCTCCAGCACATTCCGATAGCCGTAAAAACCGCGATGGCGTTGCCGTCCAGGATGCCGGCAGCATTGAAGGTAGGTAGCAGGCCCAATGAAGCTCCGACGGCTCCGAGGGCTGTCATCGGGAAGGCTATCAATTCCATATGCTCAAAACCGAACAGCCATTCGAAGACCCAGTGGATCTTCTCGGCCAGCCAAGGCAGGATCGGAACACCTTGCGAAGAACTGCCGTCATACACACCGGATGGACCGGTGCCGAAAGTTATCATGATCACGGCCGTGGTTATGATCAGCACTCCCGGGATGATCTGAAGTCCAAGCTCCACTCCATTCTTTCCTCCGTCCAGGATGGCGTTCAGGAAACGCATGAATATGCTATGCTGGGATGGATCATCATCATCCTGGAACGCCTCCTCCAGAGGTTCTTCACTGAGTTTCTCCTGTACCGGTGCATCCAGTTCCGGATAGGCTTTGAGGCATTTGCGCTGCATGAGCCGGGTGGAGATGACGGAACCGCAGATGGCACCGAAGAGGCCGACCAGCGCACCCTTGACCTCTCCGTAGCCGACCATCGTGATTATGACCACGAAGCCCATTCCGAAGGCGGTGCCGAAGTTGGTGAGCGAGATAAGCTGGAATTTCTTGAAATACGACGAGAATGTCTTGTCCTTGGACAGTGCGATTATGGCCGGATTGTCCGAAAGGAAGGTCATGACGCCACCCAGGGCTGCGACTCCCGGAAGGTTATAGAGAGGTTTCATCAACGGCCTCAGGACGCGTTCCAGGAGACTGACTACACCAAACTCCGACATCAGTTTGGAAAGGGCGCCTGTAAGCACGGTTATGCCCATAAGGTAAAAGACCGTGTTCAGCAGCAGGTCATGTGCTGTGGCCATTATGGTCTTCAGCATATTGCTTCCGCCCATCTTCATTGCCAGTGGGACGAACACTGCCACCAGGACGGTCAGGAAAACTATGGCTTCAACGAGGGAGCGCCTGCGAGAAGAAATCTTCATGGATTACTGTTTGTCGATAAGATGAAAACGCCATGTCAGTCCAGTCTGCATGCAAAGCGACTTGGATATATTGTCAGTCATAAGGAAAAAGTGCAGACGGAGGTTGCGGTTCCCGAGCGGAAAAAACTCAGCACCTCCACCAGCATAAACATACTCCATCCCCGAAGGATAGTTATAGTCGAAAGGAATGCCGGCAGCATCAGCATTGCCTCCGTCATTGAAGTCATACCCACTCTTCAGGAATATATTCCATTTCTCTGCATCATAGACAAGCCGGCCTATGATGCTGTAGTCCGAAAAAGACTTCTGGCTCCTATGGAAGGCTTCGCGATCCATCCAGTCCAATTCCAAAGCCCACTTCCCGGCCTGGAAACGGTTGCCGAGGGAGATGTACTGCATTCCCCCTCCCCTGACGTCATCCATATAGTTTACGGTCCAGATGGTCTTCCACCACGGAGCAAACTGGCCATACCAGCCAAGATTGTAGGCGAAACAGTCCCAAGTCCCTTTTGACCAAGGAGACTGGGTGGTCTGGAAAGTTATGGTGTGATCCTTCGAAAGAGACCAGAAAGCCTGGAGGCCAAGGGCATAGACTTCGGCTACGTGGTTGCAGAATCCGCTCCAGTAATATACATCTATCGGTGCGGTATCCCATTCGAAGCCTCCCAGAAGCACCGGAAGTTTCCCTGCCGAGAAATGCCATCTGCCAGACGGAGCCCAGTCCAGCCAGAGGAAGTCTGTAGCGTTCAGAGGATAGTCAGGACTGTACAAAGGCTTGGTGAAACGCTGCCTCAAGCGATAACTGACAGTGGGCGAGAGGTGGCCTGCAGCGTGGAAGTTGAGGTAATCTACGGAAGGTCCTGCATGGGGAGTCCCGTCTGCCTCGAAATTCAAGCCAAAGCCGGCACGAGCCTCGAAGTAGAGCATCTCTACCTGAGCCTGTGCCATGCACACGAAAACATTTGTCAAAAGCGCGGCTGTGACCGCTGCCAGAATCCTTTTCATCGGAGTGTCTGTGGTTAGCGCCGCGAAGATAGTAATTAATTCGGAGATTTATTCTTCAAGCGTCCGCTTTTCTTCAAGGCTTCCGCGATGATCCACTGGAGCTGACCGTTTATGCTCCTGAATTCATCAGCCGCCCAACGCTCAAGAGCGTCCATCGTGTCCGGATCGACACGAAGGACGAAACTCTTGACCGTATCTTTTTCCTTAGCCATATCAATAAAGCGAACCTGAATTGACGACCGGCTGTGCAGGTTCGTCGCCGCAGAGAACCACCAGTAGGTTGCTGACCATGGCAGCCTTGCGCTCCTCGTCGAGATCCACTACTCCCTGGTCCTTGAGCTTGTCGAGAGCCATCTTCACCATGCTTACTGCACCGTCAACTATCTTTTCACGTGCGGCTATGATTGCGTCAGCCTGCTGGCGACGGAGCATCACGGCAGCGATTTCAGGAGCATATGCAAGGTAGTTTATCCGAGCTTCGACTACGTGGATTCCGGCCATGGCGAGACGGTCGTTCAAAGTATTCACGAGCCTTTCATTGATTTCCTCAGCATTGCTTCGAAGGGTAAGTTCATCGGCGCTGTCGGCATTGTCATAGGCATAGCATCCGGCCACCTGGCGGAGAGCGGCATCACTCTGTACGCGGACGAAATTCTCGAAGGCGGCGGAGAAATTGCGGACAACGGAGTTGCCGTTTACCTTGGTCACAGTGGCAAGGGACTGGCTGTCGATCTCGAAGAGGGCCTTGTAAGTGTCTTCAAGTTTCCAGACCAGCACCATTCCGATCATCACCGGATTACCAGCTTTGTCATTGACCTTGATAGGTTCCGGATTGAGGTTGCGGGCACGGAGGCTCACACCCTTCTTGCTCATCAGAGGATTGACCCAATAAAAGCCGGTCTTCGTGAAAGTTCCCCTGTATTTTCCAAAGAATACCATCACCTTGGCCTCATTCGGTTCGAGTTTCAGGAAACCATTGCAGCAGATGCAGGCGATGATCATCAGAATCGTGCCGAGTATTGCGAACAACGAGTTCTTGTCAGCCAATATGAATACATAGATAGATACAGCAAACAAAGCAAGCAAGAGGAAGAATGCGAGAAAACCATTCATTGAGAAACCTTTGTAGGCGAATTCCTTGTTCTTTTCCATAATCATATCATTTTGATATCACAAAGATATGAACAAATCTGAATAAAACAAATAATTCCGCAATAATTCTTATATTTGAATAATAATTCCTTCAGGAAGTCATGAAACTCCTCATATTCGATTTCGACGGAACCTTGGGTGACACAAGGGCTAACATCATAGCCACAATGCAGGCTACAGCCAGGTCCCTGGGCTATCCTGTCGCGGATGGGAACGCAATAGCAGCAACCATAGGCCTGACTCTTGAGGATGGATTCAGGGTCCTCTATCCAGCCATTTCCGAAGATGAGGTAATGGGATTCGCATCCGAATACCGCAGGATATTCGAAATCAAACGCAAGGAAATGATTCCGGGCCTCTTCCCGGAAGTGAAGGAGACACTCGCACGCCTCAAGGGAATGGGGATGGTGCTGACCATCGCTTCATCCAGGCAGGAGAATTCCCTGAAGGGTTTCCTCCACGACATGGGCATAGAAGGATACGTTTCAATGGTTGTCGGTGCTGACAATGTCTTCAAGGGAAAGCCTGACCCGGAAGCGGTGTTGGTGACGCTGAAGGCAACAGGGATTCCTGCCACGGAAGCCATGGTGGTAGGAGACATGCCTGTGGACATCATGATGGGCAAAGGAGCCGGGACGCTCACGTGCGGAGTGGCTTGGGGCAATTCCTGCGAGAAAGACCTCAGGGAATCAGGAGCAGACTACATCATCTACCGGATGTCGGAACTACCCGGCATTACAGGTATTTGATATTCCCATAAAAGGGATTATCTTTGCATGAATTGCAACCACATGCACAATCGATTCGAACACCAATATCTGAATATGAAAAAAATGATTCTGGCGGCCGCCCTCATCGCCGGCTGCATCCTCTCGTCCAATGCCCAGGAAGTAGCCAAGACCGGCCTCAACTTCGGCCCGCTCCCTGCAGTAGGCTATTCATCCGACCTTGGATGGCACTATGGTGCCCTCACCGACATCTACTGGTATGGTGACGGTTCCACCTATCCTGAATATATGTGGAAGGCAAATGTCGAGGTCTCCCGCTATTCCAAGGGCAACACCGTGCTACACAGTTTCTTCGACAGCAAGTACCTGATCCCGGGACTCCGTGTATCCGCTGCAGTTTCCTACTTCGGCAACAGGACATATTCCTTCTATGGGTTCAATGGAGCTTCTTCCCTTTACATCCCCGAACTGGACATGATTACCGACAGCGGCCTGGGGTTATACCTGATGCAGCGCGATATCTTCCGCATAATGACCTGTATTCAAGGCAATTTCGGAGACAGCCGTTGGGGCTGGGCCGGAGGCATCACCTACTGGAACATGAACACCGGCCACGCAAAGAACAAGAGTCTCGCTGACGGAACCACCTCCCTCTATGACCTCTATGTCGAAAACGGTGTCATCCCTGAGGCTGAGAAGAATGGAGGCCAGCATCTCGAATTCAAGGCCGGAGTCGTCTATGACAGCAGAGACCACGAGAACAACCCTACACGTGGAGCCAACCTCGAGGCCTATGTATTCGGTTCTCCCGACATCATCTCAAAGCACGACAACAGCTACCTCAAGCTGGCAGTCCATTGGAAACAGTTCTTCCCTGTCGTCCAGGACCGTCTCACTTTCGGCTATCACTTGGCATACCAGGGACTTGTAGCAGGCAATGCTCCGTTCTACCTGCTCCAAAGCATCCAGTCTTTGAACATGAAACAAATCAACACCGAAGGCCTCGGTTCAACCTGCACTGTACGTGGTACCACTTCCAATCGTCTGATGGGCAACAGCTATGCCTGGTCCAACTTCGAGCTTCGCTGGAGTTTTGCAAAGTTCCGCTGGATCAACCAGAACTGGACCCTTGCAACCAATCCGTTCTTCGACGCAGGAATGATCGTAAAGCCATACAGGATCGATGAACAGAAAGCAGCGGCGGAAAAATTCAAAAACAGATCGGCGCCCGACGTCCGCTACATGATCAGTCCTGAATCGAACTATGAAATCTCAGACCTGCTCTATACCGGCAATGAGGAGAAACTCCACATGGGAGCCGGCGTGGGCCTGCATGTGATAATGAACCAGAACTTCAACATCAACTTCGAGTTTGCCAAGTGCCTCGACCCTAACGACGGCAACATCGGCATCAACATCGGATTGAACTACATCTTCTAAGGTAAGTCCAGCAATATACTAAGAGAAAGACCAAAAAGTCAAGATGACTTGAGGTCGCCCTCTTTTGTTGTGCTGGTATTTGATACTTGAAGGAGGAAGGGAGATACCCTCCCGGCGGACTCCGTTCCGCTGCGCTCCACTCCGGCCCCTCCCATTGTCTCCTGCGTCCCCGCCCGAGGGCGGGGACTTGTATCCAACGGGCCCCTCCCCCTATGCTTGTCCGGGGGTGGACACGCCTCCAGGAGGGTATCTCCCTTCCTCTTGACGTGCCTATAAAAATATAGCTATTCTTTTGATAATCAAAGGAATAGCTATTGCTTTTGTCAAT
>JBGVAE010000131.1:0-6288 GCA_045224215.1 Candidatus Cryptobacteroides sp.
TTTGCGAAAGCAAAGTCATGGAGGCGAAAAGGCCGCTAGGGGTTTGGGGGCGGCCTAGCCCCCATTATGAAAGTGGAGATGGGCGGAGTCGAACCGCCGTCCAAACAACGTTCCCAACAGCTTTCTACACGCTTATCCGTCCTTTGGTTGTCGGCAACGGCCTGCCGGAAGGCGGGCTAACCGAAGCTTATCCTTTAGGTCTTAGCCGGCATTAAAGGAATCCGCCGGAGCGTCCTTCTTGAATGATACCCTGAACTCGGAACATAGAAGGCGTAAAGTCCGCAGGATACTCGTCCGGGCCGCAGCCTTGGCGGCCGGGATTAAGCTAAGCGACTTGGTCGGTTAGGCAGCGAGTGCGTAGTTGTTATCAGCAACTAAATTTATGGAAGAACGGTTTTTACGGGCAGATCTTCCGGAAGCCCGGCGTGCTTACCATCCGGAATCGATGCTGTCAAAACCAGAACATCCCCAGACAGTTGTGAAACTTATACGAAAGAATATTGCAATTTGTTTCAACTAAATGAGTACTTTTGCCCGATTTCTGCATGTACCTCCCACCTGTAATATGGAACTTTTGAAAATAATCAGATATATCATACTGTCATTGGCAGCCTTTCTGACAACTGCCATCCTATCCAAAGCTCAGCCGGCCGGCGAAGGAGAAGTGTCGTTCACGATAGTCGGCAAGATAGCTCTGCCCGCAGACAGGGAACTCTCTGAAAAAGAGACGAGGTCTTTGTTTTCAGGAGTTTCAGACTTGCTCATGGGCTCTGACTTCGTTTTTGGAAGCATAGATTCGACAGCGTTTTACAGGACCGAGACCCTGAAGGAAGCCGGATTCGACGTGCTGGGATTCGGAGACCAGTGCCAGTTCGAAACCAAGGATATCGGTGGCAGACTCCTCAAGGTCGGATTCTGCTCTTTCTCCGAGATGCCTACCGGACTCGGTGGAGACGAAGAGATAGTCTCGGAACTCATCCGTGGCTACGTCAAGTCGGTGAAGGACTCATGCGACATCCTGATTGTCAGTTTCGCAAGTCCTTACGAGGGTCCGAACTCGGAGCATTTCTCCATCGAAGAAGACCTCTTCCCTCGTGTCTGCATCGATGCCGGAGCCGACATGGTGATCGGCCAGGGAGGAGGAGTCGCAAGGGGAGTGGAACTCTACCATCACCGCCTTATTGCATACAGTTTGGGGAAATTCTGTACTCCTTTCGGATCAAATGTGAAGAGTTACAGCGGATTGGCTCCTGTTCTCCAAGTCACGGTGACACCTGCCGGAAGGTTCGTCTCTGGAAGGATCGTCTCCATGATCCAGAATCCAGGCAAAGGCCCTTCTCGTGACCCGAAGGACAAGGCAGCAAACATGATCAAGTATGTCTCGGAGACCGATTTTCCGGACAGCGGCTTCGATCTCGGCACAGACGGAATCTTTGCCATCAAGACAACGACGATGAGGGACAACTTCGTCGACTCCTTGCTCGCCTATGGAACAAGGTATCTTGGCCGTCCTTATTCCCTCGGTAAGACCGGTCCGTCTGCATTCGACTGCTCAGGCCTCGTGTATTCTGTCTACCAGAAGTTCGGAATAAAGTTGGGCAGGACCGCCAGGGAGCAGTACAAGAACGGACGTCCTGTCAACCGTATGGAACTTCGCAAGGGCGACCTGGTGTTCTTCAATACCCAGAAGAACGTCAATCCGGGCCACGTCGCGATCGTCTATGAAGTGATGCCGGACGGCAATTTCCGTTTCCTGCATTCTTGCAGCAGCAAAGGTGTGGTCATCCAGACCTTCAATGGGAGCTATTACTACTTTTCCCGGTACGTCGGTGCCAGAAGAGTGGTGGAAGATGGCAGATAGAAACGGAAATATTCCTATTTTTGCAATATGGACTCTTTCGGAAATGAAATATACGGCAGGACCACCCTCTTGCTAGGTGAGGACGTGTTCTCTGCACTCTCCCGGACCAAGGTCATAATCTTCGGTGTCGGAGGAGTTGGAAGCTGGTGTGCCGAAGGTCTATTGAGGAGCGGCATCACCAACCTCACGCTAGTGGATTCGGATACCGTGAGCGTAACCAACGTGAACCGCCAGCTGATGGCGACTTCCAGGACCGTGGGACAGGTCAAGGTGGAGGCCTTGAAAGAGAGGCTCCTGGAAATCAATCCTCAGGCGGAAATCACTGCAGTGCGGAAGATTTACTGCGAGGAGACAGCGGAGGAGTTCGACCTGGATGGTTACGACTATGTGATCGATGCCGTGGATTCCCTCAAGAACAAGACCCTACTGATACTCAACGCATCGGCCTCCAAGGCAGGATTCTTCTGTTCTCTCGGCGCAGCTCTCAAGGTCGATCCGACGAGGGTCAAGGTCGCTGAGTTCTGGCAGGTCAGGGGGTGTCCTCTGGGAGCTGCGATCCGCAAGAAAATGAAAAGGGCCGGTACTTTGCCTGCAAGCAAGTTCCTGTGCGTATATGACGATGAAGTCCTTCCAAACAGAGGAAGCGAGGATGCCTGTGCCGACGAGGATAGTTCCTTCAGCAAGGCCCAGGTCAACGGGACGATAGCTCCGGTGACGGCCATTTTCGGGATGACTCTTGCCGGACTGCTAGTTCAGGATGTTTATGACAAGATAGCGAGATGAACCGTGTCTGGGATCCTTTGAGGAAAAAGCTGGTGGCACTGACGCCCGAAGAAAGGGTCCGCCAGTGGTTCATCGGTGTGCTCAAGGACCGGCTGAAAGTTCCTGAATACATGATGATGAGCGAAGTCGGCTTAAAACTGGGCGAGAAGCCTTTCCGAGCCGATATTCTTGTTTACGGGAGAGACACTGCCCCGCTCATGGTCGTGGAATGCAAGCGGCCGGAAACCGAAATGAGCAGGGAAGTTCTGGAGCAGGCTCTCAAATACAACCTCGTCCTGGGAGTAAGGTACATAGTGATCACCAACGGGGAGAAAACCTTCGGCTTCCGGAGTACTGGCAATCCCGAAGTCCCGTTTGAACAGATAACCTCTTTCCCGGATTGGGAGACGATGCAGAAATGAATATGAATGCGACCATAACAGAAGGATTCCTCGACAAGCCGATATTCGAGGTTGTGTCCGAGGCTGCACGGAAGCTGGGTGTAAGGGCTTTCGTAATAGGAGGCTACGTCCGGGATTGCTTCCTGGGCAGGGAGAACGACGACATTGACATAGTGGTAGAGGGCAGCGGAATCGAACTGGCCAAGGAGGTTGCGAAATCGGTGGAGAAGCTCCGGGGCCGCCATTGCAACGTAAGCATATTCAAGACCTTCGGTACCGCCATGTTCAAGTTTGACGGTGCGGAGATAGAGTTCGTCGGGGCGCGCAGGGAATCCTATCGTCACGACTCGCGCAAGCCAATCGTTGAAGACGGAACACTCGAAGAGGACCAGCAGAGGCGGGATTTTACGATAAATGCCATGGCTTTCAGTCTCCAGAAGGAAGATTACGGAGCCCTGGTGGACCCGTTCGGGGGCATAAGGGACCTCGCGGCAGGCATCATACGGACCCCCTTGGAGCCGGAGCAGACCTACAGTGACGATCCGCTCAGGATGCTCAGGGCCATCCGTTTCGCTACCAAGCTCAGCACCCCCGGCCAGACTTTCACCATAGTTCCGGAATCTCTGGAAGCCATGAAGAAGATGAAAGACAGGATGGCGATCCTGTCCAGGGAACGCATAGTCGAGGAACTGGACAAGATACTCATAGCATCCCACCCTTCTATGGGTTTCCGTCTTGCAGACGAGACCGGACTGCTTGAATATATCCTCCCTGAACTTCTGAAACTCAAAGGAATAGAGACCGTCGACGGGAAGGGGCACAAGGAGATATTCTCGCATACCCTCCAAGTAGTGGACAACGTGGCGGCAGCGGAGGAAGCTGCCATCGCGCAGGGACTCCTGAAAGATTATTCTCCAGAAGAAGACGGAAGCGGTTTCGTGGAATCGGTGAGGACCAAACCCAATGTCTGGTTGCGCTGGGCAGCACTTCTGCATGACATCGGGAAACCTGTCAGCAAACGCTTCGATCCTTCTGTCGGCTGGACTTTCCACGGCCATGAAGTGGTTGGCTCCAAGATGGTCGTGAAGATATTCACCAGGCTGAAAATGCCTTTGAATGAAAAGATGAAATATGTCAGCAAACTGGTTGCCCTTCATCACAGGCCGATTGCCCTTGTGGACGAGGAAGTCACGGATTCGGCGGTGAGGAGGCTTCTCTTCGATGCGGGGAACGAAATCGACGACCTGATGCTCCTCTGCAACGCTGACATTACCTCAAAGAACCCGGTCAAGGTAGCGCGCATAAAGGAAAACTTCGAACTTGTACGAAAGAAACTTGTCGAGGTAGAAGAGAAGGATGCGATCCGGAACTGGAAGAACCCGATCACAGGTGAATATGTGATGCAACTCTACGGCATCCCTCCTTGCAAGGAGATTGGAGTGCTCAAGGAATATGTCAAGGAAGCCATCCTCGATGGAAAGATTGGCAACAATTTTGAGGAAGCGGATGCATTGATGAGGCAGAAAGCCTCTGAAATGGGACTTGTGGAATGTCAGTGATTGAAGGGTACATAGCCTACATCGGTTCTGTCCGTCGTTATTCGGACAGGACGAGGACCTTGTATTCGGAAGTCCTGGAAAGGTTCCGTGGATTCACCCAGGCAGCTTCGGACGAGGATCTCATTGCCAGTCTCAAGCCTTCCCTGATCCGATCCTACGAAGTTTTCCTGTTGGATGACCAGGACCTGGATCCCAGGACAGTGAACCTGCACCTTTCCGTCCTTTCCGGCTTCTGCCGCTGGTTGATGAAGGAAGGACGCCTGGAAGCCGACCCGGTGCGCACGGTACCTCGCCCGAAGATGGAGAAACGATTGCCACAATTCTATCGTTTGGAATCCATGAATGAATATTTCTCTTCGACCGAGGCCGATGCCTCCGAAGAGAACCTGGATCTTATCATGGGCTCGGACAAAGTCTCTTTGGGATTGTATTCGCGAAGGCTCAACCGTTTGATTATTTCCATGTTGTATTCAACCGGAATCCGTCGGGCGGAACTTGTGGGCCTCAAAGTGGGGGATGTGGATTTCTCCCGTGGGACGATGCGGGTACATGGAAAAGGCGACAAGATGCGTGAAATTCCTTTAGTCCCTTCTCTTTGTAAGGAAATTTCATTATATTTACAATCAGTTGAGCTGACGGGAAAAGGCAAAAGGTCTGCCGATGATCCCCTGCTGGTGACCGAGAAGGGTACGAAACTCTATCCGGTCTTCGTGGACAGGGTTATAAAGAGCGAGTTAGGGCAGGTCGGGAGCATTACCGGGAGAAAATCTCCACATGTTTTGAGACATTCACTGGCTACGGAACTCCTCAACGAAGGGGCCGATCTCAATTCGATCAAGGAACTCCTCGGGCACTCCTCCCTCGCTGCGACGCAGGTCTATACCCACAATTCCGTCGAGAAGCTCAAGAAAGTTTATATTAACGCCCACCCAAGGGCAAAAAGCGGAGGTAAAAATGGAGATTAGAGTTAAATCCCTTAAGTTCGATGCAGACCAGAAACTGCTCGACTACGTTGAAAAGAAGGTCTCGAAGCTTTCCCGTTTCAGCGACCATCTTGATGAAGTCGAGGTGACTTTATCTTTGCTTAAAGAGCCTGACAACAAGAATGTAAAGGTCCAGACAAGGGTCTATGGTCAGGATCTCCTCATCGAAAGGAATGCTGACACATTCGAAGATGCCGTCAGCGTTGCCGTTGACTTGATGAAGGAGAAGATCGTAAGGACCAAGGAAAAGAAATTCGAAGCATAAGGACAATGAAGGCCAGACTGATTCTCAGCGCTATGCTCGTGGTGGCATGGGCCACCGCTTGCGGTCAGCCGGGTCAGAGGGGGAAACAGGCCACCGGAAACGGCGTGCCTGTTTTTCTTGATGATTCCAGGAAGATCGAAGAAAGGGTGGAGGACGCACTCTCCAGAATGACCACCGAAGAAAAGGTTACTATCCTGCATGCCCAATCCAAATTCAGTTCCGCCGGCGTACCACGCCTGGGAATCCCTGAGTTCTGGACGAGCGACGGCCCGCATGGAATACGTCCCGAGGTGCTATGGGACAAATGGAGCCAGGCTGGCTGGACGAGCGATTCATGCACAGCATTCCCGGCTCTGACGGCTCTTGCTGCGACATGGGACCCGGAACTTGCAGGACTTTACGGAGTGAGCATCGGACAGGAGGCTCGTTATCGCAAGAAGGATATGCTCCTGGGCCC
>JBGVAE010000132.1:0-2105 GCA_045224215.1 Candidatus Cryptobacteroides sp.
GACATGGCCTATTTCGGATTCACGAACAAACTGCTGAAAGGCCAGACCATCCAGATCTACAACTACGGCAACTGCCGACGGGATTTCACCTATGTCGATGATATCGTGGAAGGCATCGTCCGGGTGATGCGCAAGGCCCCGGAAAAGAGGACCGGCGAGGACGGTCTGCCCATCCCCCCGTATGCCGTCTACAACATTGGCGGCGGCCAGCCCGAGAACCTGCTGGACTTTGTCAATATCCTTCAGGAGGAACTCGTGCGGGCCGGAGTTCTCCCCGCCGACTACGACTTCGAGGCCCACAAGGAGCTCGTGCCGATGCAGCCGGGCGACGTCCCCACCACCTATGCCGATGCCTCCGCCCTCGAGCGCGATTTCGGATTCACGCCGAAGATCACGCTGCGGGAAGGGCTGAGGAAGTTTGCGGAGTGGTACAAGGAATACTATCGGTAAGCATCCTCCGCGGCCTGGTAACGGGTTTCGGAAGTTGTCCCGAATTCCAGGTCGCAAAAATGCCCCCTGGCATGCTGAAGCGCAACCTATGCCCCACCGCGAGGTGTCTTTCCCTGAAAAAAGTTGACTCGTAAAACACGAGCTAACTATGTTTCTTTATCAAACCAGAAAACGAGATCTCTACTATGACCGTGTCATTGAGTTGTATTTACAGACCGGTTTTGGGAAAAAGAGACTTTCTCGATTGATTCCCGAAGTCGATCCTAGTACAATTCGCCGATGGATTGCTAACTTTGTAGCGGAAAACCCGCAAGTAGCATCCATGAAACGAGGTAAAGCAACAAGGCCGTCTCCTACTCCTTCTCCGGAGGTTCCTGCAGAGGGACTTCCCCAAGATGTTCAGGAACTCCAGGCTGAACTCAAGAGACTGCGGGCGCAGCTGACCAAGGCGGAGATCAAGGCGGAAGCGTATGACGAACTCATCAACGTTGCCGAAGCCAAGTTCAACATCCAGATTCGAAAAAAAGCTGGCGCCAAGCAGTAGACAACCTGCGCGCAAAGAACCCCAAACGATATGAGGTTCAATATCTTTGCGAACTGTTTGGCGTAACGAAGCAGGCCTATTACAAGCACGACGAATCAAAGGTAATGGCTCGCGTGGCCAGGGAGTCCTTTGCTCTGGAGTACATCAAGGGTATCCGGAAGAAAGATCCAGGAATAGGTGGAGTCAAGCTTTGGCGCATGTACAGGCGCGACTTCAAGGACAATGACCCCATCGGGCGCGACCGGTTCGTGGATATCATCAATGAGCACAACCTGAAAGTCCGGTTGAAGGTGCGGAGACCTAGGACAACAGACTCGTCGCATGGCCTTCCAACATACCCTAACCTAGTAAAAGACTATATCCCTACGGCACCGAACCAGCTTTGGGTAAGCGATATCACATACATCACAATCTGGCTGGACACCTGGCATTATATATTCTGTTATCTGTCGCTCATTCTGGATGCCTATACCGAGGAAATCGCAGGATGGAGCGTCGGTCCAACGCTGGAAACCGCCTATCCTATCGAGGCACTTAAAATGGCATTGAAAAGGATTGAGGGGAAAGCGGACATCAAACTCATCCATCACTCTGATCGCGGCTGTCAGTATGCGAGTTTGGACTATATAAAACTGCTGAATGACAATCATATCAGCATCAGCATGACGGAATCAGGAGACCCTAAGGACAACGCTCAGGCGGAGCGTATCAACAACACGATGAAGAACGAACTTCTTAAGGATATGCGGTTCTCCCGCATTGATGAGGTCTTGGCAGCAGTGGCCCATGCCGTGGACTTCTACAATAACGAACGCCCCCATATGAGTATCGACATGATGACACCGTCCATGGCTGCCTTCTGTGAAGGGAAAATCAAAAAGCACTGGACCAGTTACCGAGAGAAGGCGATCCGGGAGAAACAGGCATTGGAAATCCCTGAAAATAGTTTACCTTTGCCTGTCGTTCAGGGGTCTCCCTCCGGCCTACGGCCGTCGGTCAACCCCTGAACGGGATAAGACCTGGTAAGACAACCAAAAACAGGGATAAGGACGAAAGTCAACCTATACCAGTAATAACGTAAACCAGAGTCAACTTCTATCAGGGATAGACT
>JBGVAE010000133.1:0-26860 GCA_045224215.1 Candidatus Cryptobacteroides sp.
TTGGAAGCAGACCCCATCCGGTACCTGGCCTTATCTTGTCGCTGAGGCGGTTTCGCGTTCCATGAATATGGAGCTTGCGGCCACCCATAAACCAGGTCTTGTGGACCCTGAACGCAACGGAGCCCATTCAGACATGGATTATTCCCTGATGAAGGGCAGCATCGATGTGATCAGGAAGTCCTTCACGAAGCATTTCCATGAAGATGATATAGTCGCTCTCGGAAAATCGGTGGAAAAGGATGTCCTTGAATATACCGGAGGCATCAATACCTACCGTGGAGCCATATTCAGCCAACTTATTATGGCTGTGGCTTTCCTCGGATTGCTCGAAGATCCGGAGGCTGAATCTGCGGACTTCGTGAAACTGCTTCCAGGAGCCATCGCAAGGCTTGCTCTGGGAGTGGAACCTTCTGTGTCCTCGAACGGAGGGAAGGCTGTGAAAGAATATGGGGTCAAGGGTGCCCTTGCAATGGCCCAGGGAGGCTACGGAGAGCTTTTCGGACGCTGGCTGCCATATTACCGCTCCGTCAAGGAAGAGGAGTGGGGATTGCAGAAGACTCTGCTCTCCATCATGTCTTCCCTCGACGATACTTGCATCATCCATCGCGCCGGCTACCAGAGGGCGCAGGATGTCAAGGAGGAAGCGAAAGCAATCCTCCGGGACTTTTCTCCGGAGAAGCTGGAAGCAATGGATTCTGCTTTCGTCAATGAGAGAATATCCCCGGGCGGCTGCGCCGACATGCTTGCCTTAACGATACTAGCAGACAGTTTGTTGAATTAATATAATTAATACATTAACTCTTATTTAAACCAAAGAATCATGGTAGAATTGACCAAACACGGTGTTTACCTCCTCGACGGCAAGACCATCGTCTCCGATCCGGCAGGTCTTCCTTCTCCTGAAGAAGCTCGCGAAAACACCATCGCCTACGGAATCCTCCGCGCTCACGATGTGGACGGCTCCAAGGGCAAGAAGATGCGCATCCGTTTCGATGCTATGGCATCCCACGACATCACCTACGTAGGTATCATCCAGACAGCCCGCGCCAGCGGACTGGAGAAGTTCCCTATTCCTTATGCAATGACCAACTGCCACAACTCCCTTTGTGCAGTGGGTGGAACCATCAATGAGGATGACCACGTATTCGGTCTTTCCGCAGCCAAGAAGTACGGTGGTATCTATGTGCCTGCCAACCAGGCTGTCATCCATCAATATGTGAGAGAGAAACTTTCCGGTTGCGGCCGCATGGTCCTTGGATCCGATTCCCACACCCGTTACGGATCCCTCGGTTGCATGGGTGTCGGCGAAGGTGGCGGTGAGCTGGTAAAGCAGCTCCTAAGGAACACCTGGGACATCAACGCCCCTGAGGTAGTCCTCGTATGGCTCGAAGGCAAGCCGCGTCACGGAGTAGGCCCTCACGATGTCGCCATCTCCCTCGTAAAGGCTGTATTCGAGAGCGGTTTCGTAAAGAACAAGGTCCTCGAGTTCGCCGGCCCTGGCGTCAAGGAACTCCCTGTCGATTTCCGTAACGGAATCGATGTGATGACCACCGAGACCACCTGCCTCAGCTCCATCTGGATCACTGACGGCACCGTCAAGGAATATTTCGAGATGCACGAGCGTCCTGAAGCTTACAAGGAGCTTCAGCCGGGCAAGGTCGCTTACTACGACAGCATGATCCGCATCGACCTGTCCACGCAGGAGTGCATGATCGCCCTTCCGTTCCATCCTTCAAACGCCTACACCATCCACGAACTCCAGGCCGACCCTGAGGGCATCCTCAAGGCAGTCGAGGAAGACACCCGCAAGCGTTTCGGCGACAAGGTCCACGTGGATCTCATTTCCAAGATCAAGGACGGCAAGGTGGTCGCTGACCAGGCTCTGATAGCCGGCTGCTCCGGAGGTACCTACGACAACCTTTCCGCTGCCGCTGCCATCTTGAAGGGCAAGACCATCGGCAACGACTACTTCACGATGAGCTGCTACCCGCAGTCCACCCCTGTTTACCTTGCTACCACCCGCAACCACATCGCTGAGGAGCTCCTCGAGGCCGGCGTTGTGATCAAGCCGGCTTTCTGCGGCCCTTGCTTCGGTGCAGGTGACGTTCCTGCCAACAACGGATTCTCCATCCGTCACACGACCCGTAACTTCCCTAACCGTGAAGGTTCCAAGCCTGGCAACGGACAGATATCCCTCGTTTCCCTCATGGACGCACGTTCCATCGCTGCGACAGCAGCCAACGGAGGAGTCATCACCGCTGCTACCGACATCGAGTACGAAGACACCCACAAGCCTTACAGCTATGACGGCCGTATCTACAACAGCCGCGTTTACGATGGCTTCGGCAAGGCCGACCTTTCCGTCGAACTCCGTTACGGACCGAACATCAAGGACTGGCCTGTGATGTACCCGATGGAGGAGAACATGCTCGTCGAGCTCGCAGCCGTCATCCATGACCCTGTGACCACCACCGACGAACTCATTCCTTCGGGCGAAACTTCAAGTTACCGTTCCAACCCTCTCAAGCTCAGTGAATTCGCGCTCAGCCGCAGGGTTCCTGAATATGTCGGCCTCTCCAAGAGGATCCAGGCTCAGGATCTCGAGCGCCGCGCAGGTAACGTTCCTGCAAACGTGGCTGAGGCCCTCAAGGCTGTCGGAGCTTCCGCAAAGGACACTTCCTTCGGCTCCTGCGTATTCGCCAACAAGCCGGGTGACGGCTCCGCTCGCGAACAGGCTGCTTCCTGCCAGAAGTTGCTTGGCGGCGACGCCAACATCTGCTACGAATATGCCACCAAGCGTTATCGTTCCAACTGTATCAACTGGGGTATCGTTCCGTTTACGATCGCTCCTGAGACAGCCTTTGACTATGAGCCGGGCGATTTCGTATTCGTTCCTGGAATCCGCAAGGCCATCCTTGACGGAGCAGAGGAGATCGATGCACAGGTCATCACCAAGAATGGTGTGAAGCCAATCCACCTCTTCTTCCAGAACCTTACCGCAGACGAACGTGAAATCCTTGCAGACGGTTGCCTGATGAACTATTACAAGAACAGAAAATAAAATTATTTGAATATCATGGAAAAGATAAAAATGACGACCCCTATCGTCGAAATGGACGGCGATGAGATGACCAGGATCCTCTGGAAAATGATCAAGGACGAACTCATCCTCCCTTTCGTCGATCTCAAGACTGAGTATTACGACCTTGGCTTGCCGAACCGTGACAAGACGGAAGACAAGATCACAGTCGAAGCTGCACTCGCAACAAAGAGACTCGGCGTCGGTGTAAAGTGTGCTACCATCACTCCTAATGCACAGCGCATGACGGAATACAACCTGCATCAGATGTGGAAGAGCCCGAACGGAACCATCCGTTCCACTCTTGACGGTACCGTGTTCCGTACACCTATTACCATCCCTACCATCCATCCTGCAGTGAAATTCTGGAAGAAGCCTATCACCATCGCCCGTCATGCCTATGGCGACGTTTACAAGAGCGTTGAGATCGTGGCCGACGAGCCAGGTGTTGCCAAGCTCGTTTTCGAAGGCGAGTCCGGCAAGAAGGAAGAAGTCGTGATCCAGGAACTCAAGGGACCGGGCGTCCTCCAGGGAATGCACAACACCGACAAGTCCATCCGCAGTTTCGCACACAGTTGCTTCCAGTATGCACTCAGTCTCAAGCAGAGCATCTGGTTCGCAACCAAGGACACCATCTCCAAGAAGTATGACGGCCGCTTCAAGGCTATCTTCGAGGAAGTGTTCGCTGAATACAAGGACCGTTTCGCAGAGGCAGGCATCGAGTACTTCTACACCCTCATCGACGATGCAGTCGCACGCGTGATGCGCTCAGAAGGCGGATTCATCTGGGCTTGCAAGAACTATGACGGTGACGTCATGTCCGACATGGTTTCCACCGCATTCGGTTCCCTTGCAATGATGACTTCCGTACTTGTAAGTCCGGACGGCAAGTACGAGTACGAGGCCGCTCACGGCACCGTTACCCGTCACTATTACAAGTATCTCAAGGGAGAAGAGACTTCCACCAATCCTATCGCTACTATCTTCGCATGGAGCGGCGCTTTCCGCAAGCGTGGTGAGATGGACAACCTCCCTGAGCTCATGAATTATGCCGACCAGCTCGAGGGTGCATGCTTCGATGCACTGAACGACGGCTGCGCTACCAAGGACCTTGTCAACCTCATGGAAGGAATCACTCCTAAGATGCTCACTTCCGCTGAGTTCCTCAAGGCTATCCGTGAGCGTCTCGAGAAGCGTCTCGGCGCCTAAACTCCCGACGAAGGATATAACAGAAGAGAAAGGAGGGTGACCAAAAAGTCAAGTTGACTTAGGTCACTCTCTTTTTTATGTGCCGAAGAGAGTACGGAGAAAGGGACACCCTCCAGGGGGACTCCACTTTGCTTCGCTCCGTTCCGGCCTTCCCATTGTCTCCTGCGTCCCCGCCCGAGGGCGGGAACTTGTATCCAACGGGCCCCTCCCCCTACCCTTGTGCGGGGGTGCACAAGCCCCCTGGAGGGTATCCCTTCCTCCGACCAAAAACACGCTTAAAAATTTAGCTATTCATTTGATAATCAAAAGAATAGCTATTGCTTTTGTCAAATATTATGATTATATTTGTATTGCGTTAAAACATATCAAATATTGACATCAGACATGACAAAGGTTAGTCTATAAATCTTACAATCGCAACGAAGGGAGCCTCTTTCCCGTGTATCTTTCCGACTTGGTCCCAGCAGCTACTCACCCCGTGCCATGCTGAAGGTCATCTTCTATGCCTATCTTAGCAACATCTACTCCGGTCGCCGCGGAACTTCCTAAAACACACGAAAAAGTGACCGCCTGATGCCTTGAGGGATGGGTGTGGGGTGCCGGGGGGGGCTTGTCCACCCCCGGACAAGTATAGGGGGAGGGGCCCGCCGCGAAGCGGTGGGAGGGGCCGGAGTGAAGCGAAGCGGAACGGAGTCCCCCCGGCACCCCACACCATCCCTACAAAAAAAGAGGTCAACTCACTTTTGAGTCAACCCCTTCTTTATGTTTTCCGCCATCTCGTGCGCCAGACGCGCCCTGGCTTCGAAACTGTACCAGGCGATGTGAGGGGAAAGTAGAATCCTTTCCGGATGCTTAGCGGTCAGGTAAGGGTGATCCAGTGGAATAGGCTCTTTCTGATAGACATCGATTCCTATGCCCGCAATCCTGCCTTCGTCCACGGCTCTGGCCAGGTCTGCTTCTACGGCTATTCCTCCGCGTCCGGTATTCACAAGGAATGCGGTCGGCTTCATCTTGCACAACTCTTCATATCCGATAAGACCCTCGGTGCGTTCATTGAACGGGGCGTGGATGCTTATCACGTCAGAGCGTTTGAGCAAGTCTTCAAGGGATACGGATTCATATTCCTTGCAATGGGATGTCCCGCTGGTGGAATAGTAGATCACTTCCATTCCGAAGGCCTCTGCTATCTTTGCGACTTTCTTCCCAATCGCTCCCATTCCGACTATTCCCAGGGTCTTGCCGGCGAGTTCCGTGAAAGGATGGTCTGCATCGACGTGGATGCTGCCTGCACTGTAGCGTCCGTCCTTTGCATAGGCATTGTAGTGGAAAGCCCTTCCCGCCAGGTTGAGGATATGCATCCAGGCGGTCTGCGCCACGGAATCAGTTGAATATCCCGCTACGTTCCTGACTATCACCCCGCGCTGCTCGCAGAGAGTCGTGTCGATGTTGTTGATTCCGGTCCCGGCTTCGCAGATGAGTTTCAGTTTCGGCGCTGCATCCAGGAATTCCTTGTTGACTATTATCTTGTTGAGTATGGCCACATCGGCATCTGCAACCCGTTGCCTGGCTTCTTCGGCTGTTGAGGAAGGGTAGCAGGAAAACTCGCCGAGAGCGGCTATTTCGGCCATCGAGGCGTCACCCATCGTGGCGGCATCTAAGAATACTATTTTCATAATGCTAAATATAACTCTTTTATTTCATATTTAAAGCAATCTTCTTTAATCCTGGGTGTCTTTCCACATAAACGTGTGGTGTTTTTCGGCTTTTATTTGTATAGTTTTGTATCGGTTTTTCCTCTCCCAAAATCTCCCTGACGGAGCAGGAAACCGATTAACACCAAAACCCATGATATATGAAAAGAATCACATTACTCCTGACCGCTATCGTGCTCGCATGTGCGAGCGCTGACGCACAAAGCCTTCTGGAAAGGCTTGGCCAGCGTGCCAAGAACGCTGCTGAGAACAACGTAGGCAACAAGGTGGAGCAGGGCGTGAATGATCTCCTGAACGGAAAACTGGGAAAGAAGAAAGACAAAAAAGACCAGGAACAGGAGGCGGCCCAGCCCTTCCAGGCAGCATCTCAATCCGGGAATGCTTCCATCAGTTGGAGCGCATACGATTTCGTCTCCGGCGACGAAATCATCTTCGAGGACACGATGGAAAACGAAAAGCTGGGAGAATTCCCGTCCAGATGGGACCTGTTTCACGGAGAAGCGCAAATCACGGACATTAACGGCAGCAAGGTGATATGCCTTTCCCAAGCCGGCGGCATCACGCCACTGTTTGATGGCGGAAAAACCTATCTGACAGAAGAATGCACGGTAGAATACGATATCTTCATCCGTGCCGAAGAGCCATGGAACGCCCAATTCGGCGGCCAGGATCACGGTTGGGCTGACTGGATGCATCTCAGGACTTACCTGTCGAGCGGAGACAAGATCCTGGAAGACCGGGGCGGATTCTCCATGAATTATCGCGTGGTTGGAAGAAAAGGCGAGCCCTTCAATCCTACCATTGTCTACGAATGGGAGACTCCTTCCGGAGAAGTCAGAAACGGACAGTATGAGCTGAAGAATGTCGCCACCGAGGCATGGCACCATGTGGCTATCTCCTTCAACAAGCGAGCGATCAAGGCCTATTTCGACGAGCAGCGGGTCGCCAACATCCCCAATGCGGCGGCTCCGCATTTCCTCTGGTTTGAAGCCAGCAATGAAGATCCGTATACTTTCTTCATCAAGAACGTCCGCATCGCCAAGGGTGCCGTGCCGCTCTACGACCGCCTGGCTTCCGAGGGCAAGATCGTGACCTACGCCATCACTTTCGACACCGGCAAGGCCACCATCAAGCCGGAGTCCACCGGAGAAATCAACCGCATCACCAAAATCATGCAGGACGACCAGTCTATCAGGTTCGAGGTCCAGGGCCACTGCGACAACACCGGAAGCGACAAGGTCAACGACCCGCTGTCCCAGAAACGCGCCGAAGCTATTGTAGCTGCCCTTGTAGCCAATGGCATCCCGGCCGACCGTCTCACTGCCGTTGGCAAAGGCTCCCACGAGCCGATTGCCGACAATGGCACCGACGAAGGCCGTGCCAAGAACCGTAGAGTTGAGTTTGTAAAGAAGTAGATCCGGCCATCTTGTCATCCGGAGGATTTTATCTAGCTTTGCAGATATGAGGAAGTTTGCCTGGATCCTGCTTTTGCTGCCTGTGGTCTGTCACGCCTACGGAGACCACAGGGGGAGGAATCTGGACTCCCTGGAGCGGGTCACGGCGCGCTATACGCCGGACCGGCTCCGCGCAGCCTCGGATGCGGAAAAGATTGAGTATGCCCAGACCTGCCGTGACCTGGCCTGGGGCTATCTGCAGCTGGACGGTGCCAAATGCGTCTATTACGCACGGGAAGCAATGGCTGTAGGTCGGCAACTGGGCGGGCAGAATACGGTTTTCGACATGTCCATCCTGATTGGCCAGTGTTTCTGGGCAAGCAGTCAGTACGACAGTGCCCGGGTACACTACAGTCGCGCGGAGGCTGTGCTGCAGGAAATGGAAGCCTCATGGGCCGATCCGGACCCGCACGACCTTGAAGCCAATCAGGCGCGCCTGTGGGGGACCCTGGGCAATTTTTACGCAGCGCAGGACTCCCTGGAGCTTTTCTCTTACTATTATGGCAAGGCCGGGGAACTCTTCGAGAAATGGGGCTGGTGGGAAGACTGCTCCACTCTCCACCTGAATATCGGCGAGATATACGCAGACAATGGGGAACTGAAAAAAGCAAGGCCGGAGTACGACAAGGCTTTGCTGTTTGCCCAGCAGTCCGGGGACTCCCTGATGATTGCAAAAGCCGTGTACGGCCTTGGACGATGGTACCACGAGGCCGGAAAAACCACCAAGGCCTTGGAATATCTGGCCAAAGCAGAAGAATACTTTGGGGAACACGCCCGTGAAGAGTCTTATGCCCACGCCGACACCTTGGCTATCATGAATGATGCTCACAAGGACCTATATCGCAAAGCCAGACGGCTCGCCTTCGTGATTTCCCTGCTACTTGCGCTGACAGTGGTGGCATTCATCATCGCCTATAGGCTCAAGAAAACAAAGCGCGAACTCACCGAGACATCGGCGGTGCTTGACGAGACCATTGAGGAACTGCGGCAGGCAGAGCCGGATGGGCCAGTCCTCAATGACCAGGAAAGGGCCATCGCCCGTCTCTTGGTGGAAGGCAATAACACCAAGGAGATTGCCGAGGCGGTGCATCTGGGCGTTAACACGGTTCTCTGGTACCGAAAACGGCTATACGCCAAGTTCGATGTGCACAACGCTGCAGCGTTCTCGACGGAAATTAGCAGACGAGGCCTTCTGGAATAGTAAAGGCAGGTATAATAGTAGTGGAGTATAGGGGATTCGAACCCCTGACCTATAGATTGCGAACCTATCGCTCTACCAACTGAGCTAATACCCCGTTCGAGTTGCAAATTTAGTAAAAATATCGTTACCTTCCGGCAACATAGTCATTATATCTGACCCATTCATCCGGCTCCGGCATGTCATAGACAGCTTTCCTGATCCAAGCCCCGAAGTCTTCGATGCTGCTGTGCTCCTTCTGCTGTTCGACAGTCAATGTCTCTCCAATTCCAACCCTCATCCTCCTGTACTTCTTGTTGACAATTTCGTGGGGAAGCTGAAGGAGACGTACTCGCCAGTCAATGAGACCCAATTCATAGAACCATAATGAATTATGATCGAAGAAACGAACCGGGACGATAGGTACCCGGGCCTTCTTTATAAGCCGGATCAAGGAATCCTGCCACTCCCTATCCCTGATTTTCATCTCTTTCAGGCTCAGGTCGGAAACGGCTCCGGAAGGGAAGAATCCCACAGGATTGCCATCATGGAGTTGCGAGAGCACTTCCCGGACACCCTTGATGTTCTTTCCAGTCACCTCATTGCTGGCGTCATTCTTCGGATTCACGACGATCCAGTTTGATGCCAGGGGTTCGATCATGTTCAGGAACTCGTTGACCATCACTTTGAATCCCTCCCTCAGGTGCCCTATGAGATCCACCAGGATTATCCCGTCCAGACTTCCATATGGATGGTTGCTGACGGTGATGAAAGGACCCTCCGGAAGGTTTGAAAGCCTTTCGGAATATCCAAGATTGTAATTGATTCTAAGTTCCTTGATGAGTCCGCCGGCAAATTCGGCTCCCTGCAGATGGCTCAATTTATCGTATAGATCCGACAGAGTGTCCACTGACAGGACCCTCCGCAGTAAAGCCGCAAGCATATTGCCGGCCTTGCCTTTGAAGATAGGGGATAAACCCTCAAGCTGTGAAACCGGAAGAAGTGGCATCAGTCATCATCCCTTCTTTTAGGGAGAGGGTCGATCTTGGCATATCCTATCGCATCCTGAAGAACGGTGACCAGATAGATGGCAGTCAGCACTGCGAGGATCACCAGACCGGCGATATCCAATGAAGTGAGGGCCACATCACGCCCGAAGATCCGTATGGAAGTGTGGAACTCCCTGATCCCAGGAATGAATATGATGCACATTATCAGGATGATAGCGATTACGCGGAATTCCGTAGGTCCCAACTTCCCGTAGGTGAGTTTGAACTCGCTCTTCAGGTGGGCGTTGACACTTACGTTGACTGTCAGGAACAGGTACACGATGAGGATCATGAGGGCGATGTCCAGCCGCATTAGATGGGACAAGCCCAGGCCTATGAACATGAACGCCTCGTTGAAGCAATCTACCGTGTGGTCCAGATAGTAGCCGTATAGAGGCCTCTGGGTATTGCGTACCCTTGCCAGTGTGCCGTCCAGGGAATCCCCGTACCAGTTGACGATGAAACCGGCCACACTGAGCCACAACCAGTTTATATTCTTGGAACTCAGCACGAAACCGGCGCCGATCATTATCGCGCCGATGATGCCGATGATGGTGAGCAAGTCGGAAAAGACCCATTTAGGCTGCCTTTCGGCAAGCCATACGAGAGTTTTCTTCTCGACCCCGTTCAGGATTGAATTCTGAATCCTTACTGCTTTCTTGTCCGCCATGATGTATTTATTTTATTGGAGTTGCTTGATGTAAACCCTTGCTCTTTTGTGGAGATGGTGCTCGAAGCGGCCCCAGATGTTCTGGACATTGTGGTTGTCCTCGAGCTCTCGGGTGCTCTCGACATATTTGATGCCGTTCTTGTTCATCCCGTTTCCGATCTTGGACAGGATCATCGCGCTGACGCCCTTGTCCTGATATTCCTCAAGTATTGCAATCAGCAAAGCGTCGATGGTGTCGTTCTTGCGAAGCGCCCTGAGTATGTGTATGAATCCGAACGGAAGCATGTGTCCCTTGGCTTTCTGGAGAGCGATCGAGAGTGAAGGAAGCGTGATTCCGAATCCTACCACCTTGTCTTCCTTGTCAACTATCACTGAGACATAGTCAAGGTCCAGGTTCGGGAAGAACTGGTTCTTCAAGTCTTCGCATTGGGCAGGGGAGAGCTCCGAGAATCCGTGCAGTTTGGAATAGCATGCATTCATTACGGAGAAAATCCCGTCCGCATACTTGTGCAGGAGTTCGTTCTTGCTCTTGTAGTGACCTTCGCTCAACCCGTAGCGCTCGGCCACGATGTTGTACATCCTCTCGTAACGGCTGAGATCTTGCGGGACAGTTATCCTGTACTCCACGAAATCCGTCGATTTCACATATCCTTCTGCCAGGATGAGAGGCTCATAGTACGGATAGTTGTACTTGCCGTAAGCAGTAGGAATCTGGTCGAAGCCTTCCACCAATATTCCAGCGATGTCGAATTCGAGGAAACCCACCGGGCCTTCGACAACCTCCATCCCCTTCTCCCGAGCGTACTCTTCGACCTTGGCGATGAGCAGATGGACGACCTCCTGGGACTCGATGTAATCTATCCAACCGAACCGGCAGAGATTCTTACCTATCTTTTCGTTGTATTTGTGATTGATGATGCCTGCGATCCTTCCGACGACCTTTCCATTCTCGTCCAGGGCAAGCCAATATTTTCCTTCGCAGACTTCGAACGCCCTGTTCTTCTCAGGGGTGAGGGTGTCCAGTTCCATCGACTCGATCTGCGGAACGTAATACTCGTTGTCCGCATACAACTCGTTTGGGAACCTTACGAAACGCCTCAGATCCTGCCTGCAGGTTACTTCTTTGATGGTTATTGCCATGTGCTTCTTCAGTTATCAATTTGCTAATTTACAAAAAAAATGAAAAATAGCTATATTTGTCAGACATGTCATCAGATGAACTGGTCATATTGCTCGAGAGTCACGGAATCAAGCCTACGGTCAACCGCCTGATCGTGGCGAAGGCTTTGTCCGAGGGCAGGCGCCCACTTAGCCTCGCTGAGCTTGAAAGCAAGATAGAGACAGTTGACAAGTCGGGAATATTCAGGAGCCTGACGCTTTTCCGGGACTCCCATCTGGTCCATGCTATCGACAGTGCCGAAGGTACCCGTTATGAATTGTGCCACAGTCACGACTCGCATTCCGATGAAGACATCCACGTCCATTTCTATTGCGAAAGCTGCCACAGGACTTTCTGCCTGGAGGAAATAAGTATCCCTCCGGTTGATCTTCCGGAGGGATACGAAGCCCAGACAGCCAACTATCTGGTCAAAGGATTATGTCCTGAATGTGCTTCTTCTAATTCTTCTTCGAGCAAAGCTCACCGATGAAGTAGCAGCAAGCGGCCACCGCCATTCCGTTGATTGAAGGAATTCCCCATTTCACGAGGTTCGCAACGACTGCTCCGAGGATCACTCCGATTACTGCAGCCCAGTTGACCTGGCGCTTTGGAACGGTGTCGTCAAGATAAGCTTTCCTATGGGTGAAATAGCTGCAAATCAATATGATACCAACAGGAGGAAGGGTGCAGTTCAGCACGTTCAGCCAGCCGCAGAAATTCCAGTAGAGCCAAACGGCGGCCACTGTTCCGATCAAGCCGGCGATGAGGACCATCGTCTTCTTTGAGATTCCGAAAATGTTCGAGAGTCCCAGACCGGAAGTATAAAGGGCGTTGTCGTTGGTCGTCCAGATGTTGAGACCTAGGACGAAGATCGCGAGGTAGAACAGGTTGAGGTTGAGCATGACCTCGAAAATGTCGTTTCCGCCGACATAGATGCTGGAGACTGCTCCGAAGAAGAACATCAGGGAGTTGCCCAGGAAGAAGGCGATCACGGTGATGATCAGGCCCATCTTGGCACTCTTGCAGAACCTGGTGAAGTTCGGAGTCGCCGTACCTCCGGACACGAATGAACCGATCACAAGTCCCGCACCGGCTATCACACCAAGGTCCTTTGTTCCCTTGGAGAACTGCTCGATGAGGGTTGCATCACCTCTTTGGACAGCCATTATCATGGCTACCGTACCGAGTATCGCGACGGCCGGAACAGCGATGTAGCTCACGATCGTAAGGCTCTTGATTCCGAAATATGCACTGGCTGTCATAAGGATGCCGGCGATAAGTACGAGGAGATACCCCTGCCATGGCATGAAGTCCGGGGTGACTTCCAGATGGAGTATTTCCTTTGCGATAGGGATTGCGAACATCGCCAGTCCTACTCCGAACCAGCCGATCTGCGTGAAGCTGATCATCGCGCTTGGAAGGTAGCTTCCCTTTTCGCCGAAGCTCCTGCGGGCAAGCATGTCAAGTGTAAGTCCGCTTTCGGCTCCGATCCAACCCAGGGCACCGGTATAGGCTCCCAGGATGATGCCACCGAGGAGGATGGCCAGGATGAAACCTTTGAAGTCAAGTCCGTTGGCCATGTTCTGGCCGACCCACATTGAGGCAGAGAAGAAGGTGAAGCCAAGCATCACCATGAACATGCTCAGGTTGCTTTTGCGACCTGTCGCATCGACACGACCGTTGGTGTAGTCGACATCGACTTTTTGATTAGTTTTACTCATATCCTTTTAGAGTTTGTTGGAATTGTTCGAGCCTTGTCGACGCCACTTCCCGCAGAGTGAGCGTCTGTGCCTTGGCCAGGAAGACCCTTTCGTCGCTGTAGAGCACGTGCAGGTCTCCGAGTTCGGAGAGCTTGGTCACCTCCAGCCAATCTTCATAACTTATCGGAGCCTTGTAGCCCAGCCGTTCCTGGGTGAGGTCCATTATGTCAACCCTGTCAGACGCTTCCAGCACCTCCTCCCAGTAAGCCACCACCTCCTTGTAGTGGTCCGGAATCTCATACCGCCTTGCCCCGCCATCATAGATGATGCACTTCTCGTACAATGAATATCCGTGAGCGACCACATATTCCCGGAATTCAGGGCATATGATACCGTCGCCCCAGTAGAAATCAATGTCAGGCACCTGGAAGCCCAGCACTCCCTTATCCTGGTAGACATTGAATATCCCTTCGTAGAAAAAGCAGGTGAACCCCTCGAAATGCGGGCTGAAGCCCTTGATCTTTTCGGAGAGGGCTTCCATCAGGTCGATAGCGTTGGATCCTCCGATGGTAAAGAATATAATCCTTCTGAACGATCCTCCGTGCGAGCGGAACCACTCGATCACGTGGTCCATGCACATCCTCAGCGTAGCACCGGAAGCGATGATGTCGCCTATCATCAAGACGCAGTCCTTGCAGGTACGGACCTTTTGGTAACGGACGTCAAGGCCGGTGATCACTTCGTTCTCGATGATCCTTTCGCAGGAGAGGAAATCCATGTTGGTGACTCTGAGGCCGGCCCTGAAAGCACATTCTTCGATCGGATAGTTGAGACCGCCCCTCAGGATGGTGAGAATGTTGACATCGCCTACCACTCCATTGTCCACCAGATACTGCATTCCCCTCATCGTGGCAGGCACCATGCTCTGGTACGAACCGAAGCCCACGACTTCCGGAGAGGCCATCAGGCGACGGGTTCCGTCACCGCTGATGATGAGATATTCATTGACAATCCCCGGGGCCCTGAGCTTATAAACGCTGTGATGCCGTGTCTTGGTCAGAACGGCATCGCTTAGATTATGTTTCATGAAATTCCGATTAGTCCTAACCGGGATTCAAAGTTACGACATTTTCCCTCTTATTTCAAGTCATTGAAAACAAGTTATCAAACAAGTTTTCAACAATTGAGCGTACGCATAGAGTTCAGCACCGCCAGAACGGTCACTCCTACGTCTGCGAAAACAGCCAGCCACATCGGTGCAAGCCCGAAGACGGCAAGGATCAGCACGAGCAACTTGACTCCGATCGCGAACACCGTATTTTCCTTGGCTATCCGCACTGTCTTCTTGGCTACCTTTATGGCATCTGCTATCTTTGAAGGCTTGTCATCCATGAGTACGATATCAGCCGCCTCTATGGCAGCATCGGAACCGAGAGCTCCCATTGCTATTCCGATGTCTGCGCGGCTGAGTACAGGCGCATCATTGATCCCGTCGCCTGCGAAAGCCAGGGAACTGCCATCTTCTTTCTCCGAGAGCAACCTTTCTACCTCTGCCACCTTGTCTGCAGGAAGAAGACCGGCCTTGCATTCGTCCACTCCGACCAGCCCTGCTACCCATTCCCCGACATCCTGCTTGTCGCCCGTCAGCATGACTGTCCTGCGTACGCCGGCTTCCTTCAGGGACTTGACTCCAGCAGAAGCATCTTCCTTTATCCTGTCGGACACCACGATGTGTCCCATATATTCCCCGTCCACGCTCACATGGATGATCGTCCCCATGTGGTCGCATTCCTTCCATCGGACTCCCTGAGATTCCATCATCTTGGAATTTCCCGCGCAGACCAGCTTCCCGTTGACCCTTGCCATGACCCCGTTCCCGGCCATCTCTTCGACCTCCTCGACTGTACAGTCGTCCTTCTCGCCAGGGTACGCATTCCTTATGGAAGCCGCCAACGGATGCATTGAATATCTTTCGACGTGCGCGGCCAGATGCAGGAGTTCTTCTTCGCTGAGTTTCTCCGGATGGACTGCAGTCACCTCGAATACACCCTCGGTAAGAGTCCCGGTCTTGTCGAAGACCACGGTACCGACCCTTGAAAGAGCCTCAAGGTAGTTGGAGCCTTTTACCAGTATGCCTTTCCTGGATGCCCCGCCGATACCGCCGAAGAATGCCAGAGGAATTGAAATCACCAGTGCGCACGGGCAGGAAACGATCAGGAAAGTCAGGGCCCTGTACAACCATTTGGCGAAATTCCCACCGAAATCACCGCTCAGAAGGGGAGGAAGGATGGCCAGCAGCACAGCCGCGGCTACCACGATCGGGGTATATACCCTGGCGAACCTTGTAATGAAATTCTCACTCCTGGATTTGTTCTCCGCAGCGTTCTCAACCAGGTCGAGGATCCTCGAAGCAGTCGATTCCCCGCACACCTTGGTGACCCGTGCCTTCAGCAATCCTGAAAGATTGACACATCCTGAATAAATCTCATCACCGGCCACAACGTCCCTCGGCAGGCTTTCTCCGGTCAGGGCGACTGTGTCCAGGCTTGACGAACCCTCAGTCACCACAGCGTCCACAGGAATCCTTTCCCCAGGGCGGATGACAACCGTTTCACCGACATTGACTTCGTTGGGATCTACAGTCACCACTTCGCCGTCCCTCTCGACATTGGCGCTGTCAGGCCTGATGTCCATAAGTGCGGACACCGACCTCCGGCTCCTGTCCTCCGCCATCTCCTCGAACAATTCCCCGACCTGGAAGAACAACATCACGAACACCGCTTCAGGAAACTGCGTAGCAGCCCCGGGGATGAACCCGATGGCAAGTGCTCCCAGGGTGGCTATGCTCATCAGGAAATCCTCGTCCAGCAGTTCACCCTCGAACAGTTTCTCCGCAGCCTCGGAAAGAGTCTCCCAGCCAACGATGAGATAAGGGACTAGGAATATGAGCAGTTGCTGCCATGTTTTCAAATCCGTATTCTTGCAAATAACCACCGCAACGATAAGGAGCACCGCTCCGGCGATGATTTTCATCAATCTGTTTCTGTTCTCTGTTTCCATTGCTTCTCTTGTTTCCGTCACAAAAGTCGCTTCTTTCCGATGCAACCTGGTTGCAAACTGCAAAAAATGAGTATTTTTGTGAATATGGAAACACAATGCAAAGCTGTACTTGTCACCGGAGGAAGCAGCGGCATCGGCGCTGCCACCGTCCGGCTTCTCAGTGAGGCCGGCTTCAAGGTATATGCCGCATCCAGGAGCGGGAAGGCTCCTGAAGGCAGTCAGGACGACCCCGGGATCGTGCCGGTGGTGATGGACGTGAATGACGCGGATGCCATCGATGCGGCGGTCCGCCGGATCCTTGACGAATGCGGGAGCCTGTATGCCGTGGTCTGCAATGCCGGTAACGGAATAGCAGGCCCGATAGAGGAAACTTCCATCGAAGAAGTCCAGGCCCAGTTTTCGACCACGTTCTTCGGCGTGGTCAAGACCGTGCAGTCCTGCCTTCCGGTCTTCCGGCACCAGGGTGAAGGCAGGGTAGTCACTGTCTCTTCCGTAGCAGCCGTGGCCCCTCTTCCATATCAGGGATTCTATTCCTCGGCAAAGGCCGCTATCCTTCAGATGACGAAGGCTCTTTCCATAGAAACCAAGGACTTCGGCGTCCAGGCTTGCTGCATAATGCCGGGAGATGTCAGGACCGGCTTCACCAAGGCCCGCAAGGTCACTCTGAAAGCCCGGGATAAGGACTCTCCGTATTATGAAGGGACTCTCCGCGGAGTGGCCGCCATGGAGAAAGATGAGAACGGCGGGATGGAGCCGGAGGTCATCGGCAGGGCCATCGTCCGCCAGCTTCGGAAGAAAAAGATGAAGCCTGAAGTGACTCCGACAGCCCTCTACGGCCTTCTTGTCTGGGCTATCCGCAGGTTCCCGCAGTCTTTGGTCCTCTATGTCTTGAAGAAGATGTACTCCTGATCCGGAGTTTGTCGATATTTTCGCGGAGTTCGTCGATAAACCGTTTTAAAGGCCTGATTTGGCCGGACTTTTGTTTTCCAGCCAATCAAACCTTTAATATTTACGGTTATGAAAAAGTCACTCAACATCTCAATGGCAGCACTCCTCGCGATAGCGATGGCAGCTGCGCTCAACGTTTCGGAGCTTGACGCTCAGGTTCGAAGCAGCGCAAGCCGTTCAAGCCAGAACACTCGCTCTGCCGCCCGCAGTAGCCAGATGGACAGCCGCAACGGCGCGACTCAGAACCGTAACAGCGCAACCCAAAACAAAATCGATGACCGTTCCGGTATGGGCGGCCAGATCAGCAATAAAGACCAGGCCAAGATGGACAAGAAGCAGGACAAGGTGGATCGTCAGCAGATGCCGACCAACATCAACCGCCAGCCTGACCTCAACCATCGGGTCGAAATGGCAAGGGGCAGCAACACCCTCCCGGTTCCTTACCGTCCGGAGAGAAAGCCTTCTCAGATGGGAATGCATCCAAAGATGGCACCGGTCCACGTCTTCACTCCAGCCGAGCTGAGACTCAGGACCAACTCAACCAGGATCGTTGTCTATACGAACTTCTTCACCAAGGCTGAAGCATATGCATATGTTTCCAGGATGATGGCAGACCGTTACTATGACATCGACACCTACGATACCTCCTACGGATGGTTCAACACCTCGATGACTGTGATTCCTACTCCAAACGGATGGGCAGATCCGTTCGCAGCAAACCAGTTCAGCATCAGATTCGATTTCAAGCGCTCCGGCACCGGAATCAAGATCTATGTTACTGCACAGTGGAGAGAGTCCATGCTCGGAAGAACGCTCTACAACCTTCGCTTCCAGCCAAGCGACCGCTACAGCACCTACTACGCATGGAACATCCTCGAGGACATCGCATTCGCAATCCCTAACTACAGGGTATCATTCCAATAAAGTTACATCCATTTTAATCCGTAAGGAGCGGGACGGGTCCCGCTCTTTACTTTGAAACAACATCTTATAATTGAAGAATATGAAAAAGACAATCATCATCGCTGCAGCAGCACTTATGGTGTGCATCGGCGCAAATGCTCAGGACGATTCCAAGCAGAAGAAAGAACAAAGACAGCGGCCTGACCAGGCTGCAATGATTCAGGAGAGGACGGACCGGATGGCTGAGAAGTACGGTCTGGATGAGGCCCAGAAGGCGAAACTCCTTGAACTGAACACGGAATATTCCGGAAAGATGGGTCCCGGAAGGAAGTGGCCCGGCGGCCCTGGCGGAAGAGGTCCCAGGATGGACAGGCCTGATGCAAGGCGTGACACCGCCAGACTGAACAAAGGTGACAGGCCAGCACGCCCGATGCGGGAGAGGCCTGAGCTAACTGAAGGACAGAAGCAGGAAATGGAGGCCAGGAAGAAGGAGATGGAGGCCGGCAAGACCGCTTATGAAGAGGCTCTCAAGGGCATCCTGACCGAAGACCAGTTCCAGGCTTACAAGAAAGACCAGGAAAGGCAGAGGCCTCCGAGGCGCAGGTAAATAGCTTCAGGATTATCGGGAATTCTTTCAAAAATTCGCATATTTGTACCGGACACGAAAACAGATGACGTTTTGAGAAAGAATTTCCATCTCGGTCTCCTACCGAGGATCCTGATCGCGATAGTACTGGGCATTGTCTTCGGACTCTTCCTGCCCCGTCCGGCAGTCCGCCTGTTCGTGACGTTCAACAGCATTTTCAGCAACCTTCTGCAGTTTCTGATTCCTCTGATTATAATCGGGCTTGTGACCCCGGCGATATCGGACATCGGAAAAGGAGCCGGAAGGTTGTTGCTTATTACCGTATTGATAGCTTACTGCGACACTGTCTTTGCTGGACTTCTGTCCTACGGAACCTCGGTGTCCGTATTCCCGAAACTTATAGGGGGGGCGGCCGGTCATGAAGTTGCGACCGAGTTCGAGAACCTCGAACCATTCTTCACCATCAACATCCCTGCGATGGTGGATGTGATGTCCGCCCTGGTCTTTGCATTCCTTCTGGGCCTCGGGATGGCGTTTTTCGGATCCAGGAACCTCAAGGGGGTGTTCTCCGAGTTCAAGGACATCATAGTCAGGGCAATAGAGAAAGTCATTATCCCGCTGCTCCCAGTCTATATTTTCGGTATATTCCTGTCGATGACACACACTGGACAGGCGATTGAGGTGATAAAGGTCTTCATCTCCATAATCGGGGTGATATTCGCACTCCATATCTTGCTGCTGGTGTTCCAGTACTGCCTGGCAGGCGGAATAGTAGGCCGCAACCCTTTCAAGCTTCTCGGCAGGATGCTGCCGGCATACTTTACCGCCCTTGGCACCTCTTCTTCGGCAGCTACCATTCCTGTAACCCTCGAATGCACCAAGAAGAACGGCGTCTCGGACGAGATTGCGGGATTCACGGTACCGCTGTGTGCTACTATCCACCTCTCCGGCAGCTGCCTCAAGATCACTGCCTGCGCAGTGGCTTTGATGATGATGAAAGGTATGCCGTTCGATTTCTGGATGTTCCTCGGTTTCATCATGATGCTCGGAGTCATGATGGTAGCTGCTCCGGGTGTCCCTGGAGGTGCCATAATGGCTGCGCTGGGGGTACTGGCCGCGATGCTTGGTTTCGGTGAGCAGGAACAGGCACTCATGATCGCCCTTTACATTACCATGGACAATTTCGGAACTGCCTGCAATGTCACGGGAGACGGGGCCATCGCCCTTGTGATTGACAAATTGTTCAATAGGAAAGTGAAAGAATGATGACTATCACTCGACTGGCAGAGATCCTTCGTGCTGAGAACGCTTCCCTCGTCGTATCCAACGGGGGAGAAACACGTTGTTTTTTCAAGAAAGGCGTGCGCGACCTGGAAGACATCCTCGATCATGAACCCTCATTCCTTTCAGGGGCTATGGTTGCCGACAAGGTAGTCGGGAAGGCTTCCGCGGGGATGCTGGCATTCGGGGGAGTCAAGGAAGTATATGCCCAGACTCTCAGTACCCTAGCCGTACCTGTGCTTGAAAAAGCCGGTATAGAATATTCCTTCGGTACTATGGTGGACCATATAATCATCCCTGAAGGGGATGACAGATGCCCTTTGGAGGCCATCGTAGCCGATGTTGACTCTCCATCCGAGATTCTCGCGAGACTGCGTGCACATTTTGAGGAGATGAAGCGTAATTTTCGTATATTTGCGTGATTATAATCCAAGATCGAGATGAAAAGGTTTTTACCTTCGGCTGCCATTGCGGCCATGATGGCGTTTGGTATTGTCGCCTGCAACAAGAGCGAGACCGAAATAGATACATTCGAGAGTACCGTCGAGGAAACCCTCGAAGAGACGGATTCTGCTTTCGTCACCATCAGCCATTCCGTTGAATATCTCAGGAGTTTCGAGGGCGGAAGCGCTTTGTGCGAGAAGATCAACAACCTGATTGTCCGCATCTGTTTCGGCGAGGATTGCGACGGCCTGTCCTTCGGTGAGGCGTCCCAAGCCGTGATCGACAAGCAGGTGGCTGATTACCAGAAAGAGGCGGGAGAGGAATACAATGCTGAAGAGAATCATCCATACTGGATATTCAGGTGGTCGTACAACATCGACGGCAAATTCTCCGATTCATTCCAGGATCTCCAGACCTACAATGTTTTCTCAGATGTCTACCTGGGGGGCGCCCATGGAATGCAGTCGATGATTCCTCACATCATCAACCTGAAGACCGGAGAGGAAGTACAGGAAGAGGAACTTTTCAAGGAAGGTTACGAAGAACCTGTCGCAAAACTTATCAAAGCTTCTCTCCAGAAGGCATGGGGCTCTCCTGACGATCCCGGCTCTGCATATTCAGACATGGTGGAGGAAGGAATGGTCCCTAATGGGAACTGTTCCGTCTCCGAAGATGGAATCACATGGTACTATCAGCCTTATGTGATTGCCAGTTATGCGCAGGGCATAATCGAAGCCTTCGTGTCCTGGGAAGATCTTAAAGAATATGTCAATCCTTCGGTGGTGAAACTTTAATCACGTTTCATTTTGTCCGAGGAACTAAATCTTGTACGTGACCTGGCGGTGATCTTGATCTCCGCCGGGATTTTTACGATTATATCCAAGGCACTCAAGCAACCTCTGATCCTCGGTTACATCATTGCCGGCTTCCTGATCGGCCCGAACATAGATTTCTTTCCGGGAGTATCCAGCCAGGAAACGGTCCACCAGTGGTCTGAGATCGGAATAATATTCCTTATGTTCGGTCTCGGTCTCGAGTTCAGCTTCAAGAAACTGATGAAGGTGGGCAGCAGCGCCATCGTGGCGGCCCTGGTCAAGTTCGCCGGTGTCTTCCTTCTGGGCTTCATGACCGCCCAGGCTCTTAACTGGAGCCTTATGGAAAGCATATTCCTCGGAGGCCTCCTGTCCATGTCTTCCACCATGGTCGTGATAAAGACTTTCGATGACATGGGCCTCAAGGATAAATCCTATGCAGGAGTAGTCTTCGGAACCCTCGTCGTGGAGGACCTGATCGCAATCCTGCTCATGGTCCTTCTTTCGACTATGGCGGTTTCCCAGTCATTTGCGGGCAAGGAACTGGTGATGAACATAGGGAAACTCGTGTTCTTCCTCATCCTGTGGTTCCTCGTGGGAATATACGTGATTCCGACCCTTCTGAAGAAAGCCAAGCGGTACCTGAACGAAGAGATCCTACTTATAGTCAGCCTGGGCCTCTGCTTTGGAATGGTTTCCCTGGCTACGGCGGTCGGTTTCTCCTCTGCCCTGGGTGCCTTCGTAATGGGTTCCATCCTTGCGGAAACAACTGAAAGCGAGCATATTGACCATATAGTTGAGCCGATCAAGAACCTTTTCGGTGCGATCTTTTTCGTCTCAGTAGGTATGATGGTCTCTCCGGCCGTCATCGCAGAGCACTGGGCTCTCATCCTGCTGCTCGCCGTCATTGTCGTCGTGAGCCATATCCTCTTTGCCGGCGCGGGCATAATCATGACTGGAAGGGGATTGTATGACGGGGTCCACACCGGATTCAGCCTTGCTCAGTTGGGCGAATTCGGATTCATCCTGGCAGGAGTGGGCTGCACTCTCGGCGTCATGCGGGACTTCATATACCCGGTCATCATCGCTGTCTCTGTCATCACGACGTTCACCACACCGTACATCATCAAGCTGGCTGGGCCGAGCTATGCTTTCCTCAGCCGCAAGCTTCCCGATTCCTGGCGGATGCGTCTGGAGCCTTCCTCTGATTCGCTTTCGCGGCGGACGGCTGCAGAGCAGGGTGAGTGGAAAAAACTGCTGACAGCCTATTTCGTACGCATCCTGCTTTACGGTGTCGTGGTCCTCGCCATCTACATCGGCTCGGTCCTGTATCTGGGACCTCTCGTTGACAGATTGCTGCCATCAGTCGGTGAGACCGGCCGCAATGCCATCGAGGCTGCGATCACCCTTCTGGTCATGGCTCCGTTTCTTTATGGGATGGGAGTCGGTACCGGTTCTATCGGGAAATCAGCACCGAAACTCCTGAAAGAAAAAGAAAGCAATATCTGGCCTATCATGGGCCTTGTGGTGGCGCGTTCGTTCATAGTCATCGCCATTATCATAGGCGTTCTCTCCACCTACTTCCACCTTGCCGGATGGACTCTCCTGCTGATTATCGTGGCTTTGGTCGCCTTCATATATTTCGCCAGGAAGTCCATGCATAAATATTCCGCACTGGAAGAGAGGTTCCTGCATAATTACAATGCCCGTGAAGAACATGAACGCCGGATCAAGCCGGTGACTTCTTCGGTCAGGCAGAAACTATCCACCTACGACGTCAGGACAGAGATACTGACCATCGCCCCGGAGTCTTCGTATGCAGGTAAATGCCTGAGGGACTTGCCGCTCCGTGACAGATCAGGTGCGAACATCATAAAAATCTCCCGAGGCTCGATAAGCATAGTGATCCCTTCGGGCGATGTACAGCTCTTCCCGGGGGACCGTGTCCTCGCTGTGGGAACAACCGACCAATTGGAAAGACTGCGGAACATGATTTCCGATTCCGTGGCAGAAGTTCCTGAAGGACAGGACGATGAGTTCAAGATAGAACCGGAAGTCCTCACTTCCGAATCTTTCCTCGCGGGACGGACCCTCAGAAGTGCGAATCTCAGGAAATACCAGTGCATGGTGATCAGTGTCCTGCGCGGAGAGAGGTTCATAACCAATCCGGAGCCTGACTTCCTGTTCCAGGAAGGAGACACCGTGTGGATAGCCGGTAACATTTCCAATATCGAAAAAGTGTGACGCCATGAAGCAGAAAAAGACTTTCCGTGTCGCTGGACATTGCTTTTCATTATTGGCAGAAGAGGAGTTGCTTTCCAAACTCAGCCTGGACAACTACACTCCTTTCGTTTCAGATGACGAAGGAAGTCTTTTCTGTGTAGAAATCGTGCCGGATTTGGAAGAGGAAGGAAAGGAGAAACTGTACATTTCGACTCCTGAGGAAGGGGAACAGCGCATAGACCTCTATTCGGTCGACGACGGCTATCTGTTCGAAATGGCTCCTGAAGGCAATGTGCCGATTTCAGCCTGGCTAAGATGCGACAAATCCTTCACGGAAGGAAGGCTCAAGACGGTGCCACGATTCAGGACTTTCGCTATCAACAATGCCCTGATGCTGATGTATGCCTTCCGTACTGCACCTCTCGGAACCCTGGAAATGCACGCGTCCGTGACCGTCAAGGATGGGAAGGGCTATCTCTTCCTTGCCAAGAGCGGCACAGGGAAGAGCACCCACAGCAGGATGTGGATCGAAAATATTCCTGGAACCCACCTTCTCAATGATGACAATCCTGTCGTCCGGTTCATCGACGGCAAGACTATTGTATACGGAACCCCTTGGAGCGGCAAGACCCCTTGCTATAGGAATGAGGAATATCCAGTGGGAGCGTTCGTACGTATAAAACGTGCCCCAAGGAACTCCATAGTCAGGATGTCCCTGCCCGAAGCTTTCGCGTCCCTTTCTTCTTCAAGCTCAGGTTTGCGAGCTATAAAGGGCATAGGAGACGGCCTTTACGCGACTGTTTCCCAAGTGGTTCAGGATGTACCTTGTTTCACCCTTGACTGCTTGCC
Organism: Candidatus Cryptobacteroides sp.; assembly: GCA_045224215.1. Classification (GTDB taxonomy): domain Bacteria; phylum Bacteroidota; class Bacteroidia; order Bacteroidales; family UBA932; genus Cryptobacteroides. Next base: position 24,316 of record JBGVAE010000133.1, read on the forward strand.
GGACAAGGAAGCAGCTGAGGTTTGCTGTTCCGAAGTGACAAAAGGAAATGGATAGGAAGGTAATATCCAACGACATACTGTTTGCTGCAGTGAAGGACCTCGTCGATGAGGGGAAGTCGGTGACAATCAGGCCGAAAGGAGACAGCATGCTGCCTTTCATCCGGAGCGAAAGGGACAGCGTAACCCTTCTCAAAGCGGACCGGCCCCTGGAAGTGGGCGACATAGTGCTTTTCCGTTACAAGGAGCGGTATGTGCTGCATAGGATCTATGCCATTGATGGAGAAAAGATCACTTTGATGGGAGACGGGAATCTAGTCGGCACGGAACATTGCACTCCCTCGGATGTCATAGGATTAGTTACTGAAATAATAAAAGAAAACGGACGCAGCATAAAGCCCGGTAAAGGCAGGGCGTGGAGAGCCCTGCGGCCTGTAAGGCGCTGGCTGCTGGCTATATACAGAAGAATATGAAAACCATAGAAGGATTTGTTTTACGGCCTCTCGGCGAGGAATACATCGTCATCGGCGAAGGGATAGCCCAGGTGGATTTCAACAAGATGATATCCATGAATTCATCGGCTGCCTATCTTTGGCGTAACGTCGAAGGGAAGGAGTTCACGGTCGAGGACCTGAAAGACCTCCTCCTTGAAGAATATGAAGTCGATCCGGAAACCGCCCTCTCGGATGCAGAGGCCGTTGCCAGGAAATGGATAGAAGCCGGAATAGTATCGGAGTAGGATGACATCGAGGGAAGCATATCTGAAAGTCTTGAGGTACTCCCTTTGGAACGAACCTCTGGATTTTGCCATCCCTGCCGGAGAGGTGGGGAAGGTACTTTCCATTGCCAGGGCTCAGTCTACGCTTCCTCTGGTTTGCCAGGCCTTGCTGTTGTCTCCTCATCAGGAATTGCATGACAAGCTCAAGATCTCGATGCAGGAGAAACTTCGCAGGGGAGTCAGTCAACACCTGAGGGCCAATCATGTGATCGCCCGTATTGTTCCTGCCTTGAGGAAAGAAGGGCTCGAACCCGTGCTGATGAAAGGACAGGGCATAGCGTCCTATTACAAGGCACCTTATCTGCGGGAATGCGGAGACATCGATCTCTATGTCGGCAAGGAGCGTTATACCGACGCATGCAAGACCGTCGCTGCCCTTTCTGGAATAGATGATGTACCTGAGTGGTCGGAAAGGAAGAAGCATTACAATGTGGAAGTCGGGGATGTCCCCGTGGAAATCCACTGGACTCCGGAGATACTGCCTAAGCGCTATGATGCTGTTTATCAGGAATATGCCCTGGACGGGATGACCCACGGGTTGTGCCAGAAGAATATTGACGGAGAGGTTGTCAACACTCCGGAAGACAATTTCAACGCATTCTTCATATTCGACCACACGTGGCATCATTTCGTGACGGGCGGGGTCGGGTTGAGACAATTCTGCGACTGGACCATGTTCCTTCATTCCAAAGCCGGCCGGCTGGATCTGGAACATATACGGGAAATACTTGAAAAACTGGACCTTATGGATCCTTGGCAGGTGTTCGGCAAGATCGCAGTGGAGCATCTTGGCCTTCCTGCGGAAGAGATGCCGTTCTACAAGAAGGAGGCTGATCCACGAGTGGAAAAGGTACTCGACATAGTGTTCAAGGAAGGGAATTTCGGCCACGAGCGGAAAGAACTAAAGAACCGTCCGAAGAACTTCTTCATGGCGAAGGCACGTTCCCTGGCCATTCACGTGCGTCGTTATTCCAAGATGATGTCGATGTTCGGCAGAGTTGCTACCTGCCAGTTTACGAACATGCTGACAGGAAGTTTCAGGATAGCTGCGGAAGAATTCGGAGAGAAGTGACATGAAAGATTTCAAGACTTGCATGAGAGGGCTTTGGAGGATGTCGAAGCCGGTGTTGGGCAGAGACATGGTCTCCGTCATCATTGGTTGCATACGGATAGCAGCATCCCTTGGCTTCGTCTGGATTTGCAAGCGTCTGGTGGACATCGTGACAGGGGAGTCCGATGCCCTTCTGATGCCGCACGTCTGGATAATGATCGGCATCATGCTGGTGCAGATCCTGTGCGGTCTCGCTTCGACTTACTGGACCAACCTGAACAATATCAAGACCCAGAACGACATGAGGCTCAGCCTCTTCTCGCATGTCCTGAATTCCCGATGGGACGGACGCGAAACCTTCCGGTCCGGGGACACTGTCAACCGTCTGGAGCAGGACATCAGCGTCCTGGCGGATCTGATCTGCAGCCGTTTCCCGGAGGTCTTGATAACGGTTGTCCAACTCATCGCAGCCTCTTGCTATCTGTTGACAATGGCTCCGTCATTGCTCTGGGTGCTGGTGATACTCATGGTCACTGCGGTGGTGGGCTCCAAGATGTTCTATGGGAAGATCCGTTCCCTTACCGGCGAAATCCGCAAGGAAGACAGCGACATCCAGCAGCTCCTCCAGGAGAATCTCCAGAACCGTGTCCTGGTGCTTACGCTTTTCGGTGTCGGGAATGTGGTTTCCAGGCTTTCCAATCTGCAGAACCTCCTGAAAA
>JBGVAE010000134.1:0-5183 GCA_045224215.1 Candidatus Cryptobacteroides sp.
GTGGCAGCCGGCATCGAGATGTTCAAGATGCTCGGTGAGAGCAATGAACTCCATGACCGCCAGCAGGAGAACGTGAAGTACTTCCGCGACGCCATGATGGCCGCCGGCTTCGACATCAAGCCTACCCAGAGCGCCATCTGCGCGGTCATGCTCTACGACGCACCTCTTTCCCAGAAATTCGCCGCGAAGATGGCGGAGGAAGGAATATTCGTCACCGGCTTCTACTATCCTGTGGTTCCGAAGGGCCAGGCCCGCATCCGCGTGCAGCTATCCGCAGCCCACAAGAAGGAGCATCTGGACAAGGCCATCGCAGCCTTCGTAAAGGTTGGCAAGGAACTCGGAGTCATCAAGTGATATGAAGAAGATACTTTCAACGATTTTAGCGACGGCGCTGTGCACCGTCGCTTTTGCGCAGGATCTGGATTCGCTGCGCAAGGCCCAGGGCTGGGACGACGCCCCTATCACCATCAAAGAATTCGAAACCTTCTGCCAGACCCCTCCTATGGGCTGGAACAGCTGGAACAAGTTCGGCTGCGATGTCAGCGAAAAGCTCCTCATGGAGACCGCCGATGCCATGGTCGCGAGCGGCCTCAAGGACGCCGGCTATGAATATATCGTCGTAGACGACTGCTGGCAGGTTTCCCGCGACGCGGACGGCAACATCGTCTGCGACCCGGAGCGCTTCCCTCACGGAATGAAATACGTCGCCGACTACATCCACTCCCTCGGCCTCAAGTTCGGAGTATACTCCTGCATCGGCACCCGCACCTGCGGCGGCCGTCCGGCCAGCATGGGTCATGAATACCAAGACGCCCTCTTCTATGCAAGGACCGGAGTGGACTATCTTAAATATGACTTCTGTTACAAGCAGGAGGCTAACGGCAAGACTGCCTACCGTCTCATGAACCACGCCCTCAGGATGACCGGAAGGCCGATCGTGTTCAGCATGTGCGAATGGGGCCACACCAAACCGTGGGAATGGGCCAAGGGCACCGGGCACCTCTGGAGGACCACAGGCGACATCCGTGCCAGTTGGGGAGACAACGAAGGCTACAACCACAGCATCATGGACATCATGGACTTCAACAAGGAACTCTATCCTTATGCCGGACCGGGCCACTGGAACGACCCTGACATGCTGGAAGTCGGCAACGGCGACTTGACATACACCGAGAACGTCTCCCACTTCACCATGTGGTGCATGATGGCCGCCCCTCTGATGTGCGGCAACGACCTCAGGGACATGCCCGCAGACATCCTTTACATCCTTTCCAACAAGGAAGTGATCGCCATCGACCAGGACGCCAAGGGTATCCAGGGCCACGTGGCAATCCCTCTCGGAGACCGCGAGATCTGGATCAAGGAACTCTCCGGTGGGGACTGGGCCGTCTGCTTCCTGAACAGGAGCGCCAAGGACTGGAACCTCAATTTCAACTGGACCGACCTCGCGGAGATCCGCGACGCTGGCACCGCCTTCACCGTTCGTGACCTCTGGCAGCACAAGGAAATAGGAAAGACCACGAAGAACGTGGTCTCTACCATTCCTTCCCACGGAGTCCTGATGACCCGTCTTTCACCGGAAGTGGTTACTTCCCGGCGTAGAGGGAAATAATATTTAGGATAACCTCGGAGGCCTTCTCCATCGACTTCAGCGGCACGAATTCCATCTTGCCGTGGAAGTTGAGTCCGCCCGCGAATATATTCGGGCAAGGCAGCCCCTTGAAACTGAGGTTGGCACCGTCGGTGCCGCCTCGGATAGGCTGTATCTTCGGCTTCACCCCGGCCATCTCCATGGCCTTCACCGCCTTCTCCACCACGTGGTAGTGCGGCTCGACCATCTCGCGCATATTGTAGTACTGGTCCTTGATGTCGGCCTTGACAGTGCCCCTGCCGTATTTTGAGTTGATGAACTTGCAGCAGTCGCGAAGGAGTCCTTTCTTCTGTTCGAACTTTTCGCGGTCGTGGTCCCTGATGATGTAAGTCATCTTGGCCTCCTCCACGCTTCCGTTGAATCCGATCAGGTGGAAGAACCCCTCATAGTCCTGGGTGTATTCGGGCCTCTGGTCCACTGGGAGCAGGGCGTTCAGCTCGGTGCCGATGATGATCGCGTTCTTCATCTTGCCCTTTGCATAGCCCGGGTGTACATTCCGTCCCTGGATGCGGATCCTGGCTGAGGCTGCGTTGAAATTCTCGAACTCCAGTTCCCCGATTTCTCCACCGTCCATGGTGTAGGCGAAATCAGCCCCGAACCTCTCCACGTCGAACTTAACCACACCGCGGCCGATTTCCTCGTCCGGAGTGAATCCGATGCGGATCTCGCCGTGCTTTAACTCCGGATGTCCTACGATGTACTGCACCGCATCCATGATCTCTGCCACTCCGGCCTTGTCGTCGGCCCCCAGGAGGGTTGTTCCGTCGGTCGTGATGAGCGTCTCTCCTACATAATGCAGCATCTCCGGGAACTCCGAAGGCTTCAGGGCGAGCCCCTTGACTCCCTTCAGCGCAATCTCTCCGCCGTCATATTCCTTGATTATCTGTGGCTTGATGTTGGCTCCGGAAGCGTCCGGGGCCGTGTCTACGTGGGCTATGAACCCGATGGAAGGCACCTTCTCTTCGATATTCGAAGGAATGCGTCCCATCACGTAACCATATTCATCCAGAGTTGCTTCCACTCCCATCTGCAGGAGCTCGTCCCGCAGCATGCCAAGGAGATTCAGCTGCTTTGCAGTCGAAGGCTGGCTCTCAGACTCCTCGTTGCTCTGAGTGTCCACCGCCACATACCTTAAAAACCTATCCAGTATTCTTTCCATGTATTGATGATTTTACTTGATTAAGGTTATATCCTCCTGAACCACTGCCACCCTCGGCACGTTAAGAGGGAGGGGCCCTTCGGGAGGGGCCGCGAAGCGGCGGTTCAGGAGGATACAACCTTATTCACGATTGACTTTCATTGAAGATATAAGCATATAAGCGATGATTCCGAGGAACGGAACGATAGCGATCGCCTCGCCGAACTGAGCATTCCAACCACTCATGAACCAATCCACGTTGAAGAACTTCAGCAAGGCGCTCACCACACCCATCAACGCACCTCCAGCGATGAACCCCGAAGCAATCAGCGTACCCTTGTTCATCCTCGCGTCATTAACCTCCTTGTCCTTGCTGCGAGTGCTGACATACCAGGAAATGGCGCCTCCGACCAGCAACGGAAGGTTCAGGTCGATAGGAATGAACATTCCCAGGGCGAACGGAAGAGCAGGAATCTTGAAGAGCGTCAGGACGATAGCGATCACCGCACCGATGCCGTACAGCAACCACGGAGCCCCGCCACCGTTCATCATAGGCTGGATCACCGCAGCCATCGCATTGGCCTGTGGAGCCACCAGAGCCTGGTCACCTACGAAACCGTAGGTCTTGTTCAGCACCAGCATCACCCCGCACACCGTAGCCGCAGCCACAGCAACACCCACGAACTTCCAAGTCTCCTGCTTCTTCGGAGTCGAACCGATCCAGTAACCTATCTTGAGGTCCGTGATGAACGAACCGGCCACCGACAGCGCAGTGCAGACCACACCGCCGATGATCATCGCCGCGGCCATTCCTGCATTGCCCTTCAGCCCCACGGCCACCAGGATGAGGGATGCGATGATGAGAGTCATCAGCGTCATTCCGCTCACTGGGTTGGTACCCACGATAGCTATGGCATTCGCAGCCACCGTAGTGAACAGGAATGAAATCACCGCCACGATCAGCAAGCCCACCAGAGCCTGCCATATATTGTTAACTACTCCGCCGAACGCGAAGAAAGCGAAGATTGCCAGCAGGGCTATCACGATCCCGAACACGATGTTTTTCATCGGGATGTCCTCCTGCGTGCGGTCAGGAGCCTCTGCCGGCCCGCCTTTCTTCTTGAACTCGCTTGTGGCCAGACCGACTGCGGACTTGATCACACCGAAAGACTTTATGATTCCGATGATTCCCGCGGTAGCGATTCCACCGATGCCGATATGCCGGGCATAGTCCTTGAATATCTGCTCAGGAGCCATATCCCTTATTATGGTCGTCACCCCGGTGTGCATCAGGTCGATCACCTGGCCTCCCCAGATCATATTCATTAAAGGAATGATCACGAGCCACACCAGCAAGCTGCCGCAACAGATGATGAAGGCATATTTAAGACCTATTATATAACCGAGTCCGAGGACTGCCGCTCCTGTGTTCAGCTTCAGGACGACCTTGGCCTTGTCGGCTATAGTCTGCCCGATACCGAGAACGGTGGTGCTGATGGTGTCTGCCCACGCCCCGAAGGTGCTCACCACGAAATCGTACAAACCACCCACGAGACCGCTCACCAGCAGGGTACCCACACCCTTGCCGCCTTCTCCGCTCACCAGGATCTGCGTCGTGGCCGTAGCCTCAGGGAAAGGATACTTCCCGTGCATTTCCTTCACGAAATACTTCCTGAACGGAATAAGGAATAGGATCCCCAGGATGCCTCCCAGCAAGGAAGAGAGGAACATCTGCATGAAACTCACTTCGACTCCCAGGATGTAGATTGCGGGTAGCGTGAATATGGCTCCGGCCACCACGGCTCCCGAACAGCCGCCTATCGACTGGATGATTACGTTCTGCCCAAGACCCTCTTTCTTGCCAAGGGCGCTTGTAAGGCCCACGGCTATGATTGCGATCGGGATGGCCGCCTCGAAGACCTGTCCTACCCTCAAGCCCAGATAGGCTGCCGCAGCGGAAAACAGGATTACCATCAGTATGCCCATGACCACGGAATACGGCGTCACTTCCGCCCATTTCCTGTCCGCCCTTAGCAGCGGCTTGTACTCCTCACCCGGTTTCAGCTCCCTCTGAGCGTTCTCCGGCAATGAATTCTTGATCTCTTCCATGTTGGATTATCTTACATTACAAATATAGATAATTAAATTGTCTTTCTTGGCCTTATTGTCATTCTGACTTGGCCTTATTGTCATTCTGAGGGAGCGAAGCAACCGAAGAATCTAAAAAAATCAAAAAAAGATTTGCCAGTTTCAAAAAAGTCCGTATATTTGCAGCCCGCTTTGAAAAAAGCACCAGAGTTCATTGACAATACTGAGAGATTACAACGAGGTAAGTGAAAACAAAGATTAGCTTAATAGAATTAAGGTAATACAATTTCATTAGACTAAAAGATT
>JBGVAE010000135.1:0-2199 GCA_045224215.1 Candidatus Cryptobacteroides sp.
TCGGCAGAGCCCACAACTACAGAAGCGGAGCGTGTAGTTATAGTGGGCTATAACAGGGCAAGCCCTGCTTCTAAATCTGCCACCCTCCGGACCGGCTTCGCTTCATTACCCTCGCCATTGCTCTAAGCCACATTCGCGGCTCTGACAGAACTGCTTTGAAAGAAGCCGGGGCGACAGGACAGGGGTGCTTTCGTTGTTGGATCTTGTCACCGGAGGGTTTCCGCTTCCTGCGTCTTTTCTCTATCCAGTTAGGAATAAAGGGAAAGGGAAAAGAGGCGGGGGTGGATCTACGATGTCCCACCTGGGTCCGGAGGATTCGGACTGTCGTATTCGGGTGAATCGACAACACTTTCAGGTGGGACACGCTTGGAAACTCTGCAAGGTTTCGCGAGCGGTTTGACCTCCGGATTGCTGACGAAGGAACCATTCCTTATCATCCCTCGCTCTGGGAACCAGGCAGACAGGCAAATCAGCGTGTGGATGGTGGTTCGGTTGGTTGCTTCGGACCGGAGAATGCCAAGCTGGTTGAACTCGTGGACAATGCGAGTTGCCGTCTTCTGGTTACATTCCCACTCCCTGGCAAGATCGACCTTGGAGGCTATGAATTGCCCGGGCTGTAGGACAGCTGAAAAGTTCTTTCCGGAAACCTTGGTTTCCTGCAGGACGGCCATCCGGATGAAGGTTTTGAGGCACTTCATCCGGAGGATATCCTGCTGCCCGTCCGAGAGATAATCGAGCTGCGCTTCATTGAGCGTGATGCTATATCGGAGGCTCTGCATAAAGGATCAATCCTTATGATCTTCCACAGGCACCTCCCGATAAGAGGGCGCAAGGAAAAGGATTTTCTGGCACATCTCCTCAAACCTGTCCATGATCCGTTTCCCGTATCTTGCCGCCAACTTCGAATCGGGAAGATTCGTGGAAATGACCGTGACCTTCTGTTTCTCATACCTTTCATAAAGAAGTTCTGGTATGGGAGTGTAGTCCACTCCGAAATCTTTGAACTTGTCAGGTTCTGTCCCCAGGTCGTCAATGAAGAGGTAGTCTGCCTTCTTGAATTCCTCATAGTAGGAACGTTCCTTGTCAAGCTTGGACTGGTAGTTGTCATTGATCATCTTTGCGGTGCATCGATAGGTACTGTTGCTATAATAGTAGCGATACAACAAATACAGCGCATTCATGAGCGAGGTCTTCCCGGATCCGGGGGTTCCCTGCAGGAGCAAACTGGTGGTCAGCCTGGGGCCGGTCATCCATTCGGCTACAGCGGTGATGTTTTTGCCCATCTCCGTATTGTTTGTTTCCCTGAACTCATTTCCGCGATCCTCGACAACGCCTCGATACAATTCAGTCAGTAGTTCTTCTAGGTCCTGGGATTCGATCCCCTCCATTTTTGCCGGTAACTTGATAACCTTCTTAGGATTCAAGGAAGTCTTCAGGATCTCCGACTTCAAGTGCTGGATTAATTGCTGTTCCATGTCTAAATCTGTTTGTAAATTGAGTTGTTGTTTCTGTGAACATCTGATTATCTTTCAGATTATCCATTCTATTATTGTGCGAAGAAAGGTTACAGGTAGCTGTTACCTTTTTTCCCACCTCGGTGTGAAGTTTCTTCACATCTAACTGTGAAGTTTTTTCACAACTAGATGTGAAATAATTTCGCAACTGATCTTCGTTGACGGAATATGTGTAGGTCTGGTGTCCTGGTTGCTTTTTTCCGGTGCGGAGGAGCAGTTGTTTCTCGCAAAGCCGGTCCAGTGCCGCACCGACATTCCTGCGGGAATAACAGATCAGCTCCCCTAGCTTCCCTTCGCTCACGAACAGACTCTTCCCCTTCCGGTGGAAAGAGTAGGCACACGCGAAGACAAGCAGCTCGCACCCTTTCAGGTGGAGCCCTTCGCCCATCATCCAGTTCTCTACCAAGAATCCCATCACTTCTTGGTTGACTGGTAACCATCCGCCAGCTTGCGGGCCTTGTCAACGTCGAAGACGATTCGTCTGCCGATACGGGAGACGATCGCTTCCCGCAGGACTCCTCCGCCGACATTGGATCCGTCCTCCTCGCGCGGCGCGCGCATCAGCGCGTAAATAGTAGATTCGGAGCATCCGAGTTCTACGGCCAGGGCGTGAACGCCCAGGGCTTTCTGTCCCGCCTGGGTGGGACGGTTGGCTGCATTGGGAGAGTTCGCCAGCGCGTAGTGC
>JBGVAE010000136.1:0-27072 GCA_045224215.1 Candidatus Cryptobacteroides sp.
TCTGCAGGGCATTGGCATCGACGCCTCCGGTCAGTACTTTTCCGGATGCAGGCTGTACGGTATTATAGGCACGGGCGAGCCTGGTGATGGAGTCCAGCAGGATCACAACATCGTGTCCGCACTCAACCATCCTCCTCGCTTTTTCCAGAACCATGTTGGCCACTTTGACATGCCTTTCGGCTGGCTCGTCGAAGGTTGAAGCCACGACCTCGGCCTTTACGCTGCGGCTCATGTCGGTAACCTCTTCCGGACGCTCGTCGATAAGCAGGACGATTTCATATACCTCAGGATGGTTGTCGGCTATGGCATTGGCAATCGACTTCAGGAGCATGGTCTTTCCAGTCTTCGGCTGCGAAACGATCAGACCACGCTGACCTTTGCCGATCGGGGTGAACATATCCACGATCCTGCAAGAGATATCGTTCTGGTGGCCATGTCCCAGCAGATTGAATTTCTCGTTCGGGAAGAGCGGTGTCAGGAAATCGAACGGAACCCTGTCCCTGATGTAGTCAGGGGTGCGGCCATTGATATACTTGATCTTGACAAGCGGGAAATACTTGTCACCTTCCTTAGGTGGACGGATCTCTCCGGTAACGGTGTCACCGGACTTCAATGCGTTGTTCTTGATCTGACCCTGGCTGACATAGATGTCATCAGGGGAATTGAGATAGTTATAATCAGAGGAACGGAGGAATCCATAACCGTCAGGCATGATCTCAAGGACTCCGGTAGCTTCGACTGTTCCTTCGAATTCGATTTCAGGAGCCTTTGGCTTCTGGTTTCCGTTCTGCTGATTGGTGCCTCCGTTGTTGTTATAACCGTTGAACTTGTTCTTTTGCTTCTTGCTCCCGGAATTCCTGTTGTTATCAGCCTGGGCAGCAGGGTCATCCTTCAAATCATCGAACAGCTGATGGATGAATTCCTTGCCACTGACTGGCTTTTCAGCCGGTGCGGCCTGGACATTTTCAGGCTGCTTTGGCTCAGGTTTATTCTCTTGCGGAGGCGCAGCGACAACTTCAGGAGTGTTGTTTTCCTCCTTGACTGTATTCGCCGCTTTCGGCTTACGACCCCTCTTTGCGACAGGTTTTGGTTCCGGTTGATCCGATTCGGCTTTCGCTGGCTCAGCTAAAGGAGCAGAGGCCGGAGCCGTTTCCTGTTTCTTAGTCTTTGGGCCGCGCTTGGCAGGAGTCTTGGTGCCAGATGGCTTTTCTTCCTTCTTCTCAGCTTCCTCCGGTTTGGAATCAGTGCCCTGTTCCTGAGGCTTCGCTTCGGTCTTGCGAGGCCTGCCACGCTTCGCCTTAGGCCTTTCTATTGGTTTGAGAGACTCCTCCTTGGCCTGCGCATCCAGGATGGCAAATGAAAGGTTTTCGTCCGTAAGTTTCTTGATGTTCTTGACCTGATGCTCCTGGGCAACGCTTTCGAGTTGCTCCCTGCTCATCTTGGTGAGTTCGAATAAACTGTATGTCATAAGTAAAAGTTAAATCAGGGGAAAAATAGATCGCAGCAATCTGCAGAAGATTTGCAAATATAGCAAATAATATCGTTCCGCCAAAAACTAATTGTCCCAGTAGCTCGTGCTCTTCTTGAATCTCAGCAGATCAGCCAAAGCCGCGGCATTCGCGGAGATCAGGAATGAGTACGACTGGTACATACCTGTAGGGACCCAGGAAACCTGGATGTTGAAGCAGTGCAGGTCATAGCGGAATGAGAGCTGGGAAGTGGTCATCTTCATCGCTACGAAATCCCAACCGGTCTGGGCCTGGACGGACATCTTCGGTGTCAACTGGATATTTCCGGACACGCCGAGGGTCTGCGTGTAATTGTCTTTCTGGACCCTTTGGTTGTTTGTCCAGTTGTAAGACCGGGACATCGAAAGGGAATAGTTCAAGTTCACGCTCCAAGGCACGTTCGGATTCGTATAATACAGCCATCCGCCAGGAATATATTCATTCGTTATAGGATGATTGTAGATCCTCCTGTAATAATCTGCAGGGCTCGCGCTGCCTCCGCCGCCTCCAGAACCCTTCGAACCGTCATTGCCCTTAACCGTTCCCTTTCCGGAGAGAGTATAGGACATCGAAGCGCTGAAGTTGGTGAGTCTCAGCGGATGGCCGTTCTCCATGATCTGATACTTGTTGATCTTGCGCCCGCGTTCGTCGATGGCATAAGGGTCGAAATTCAAGTTACCGTTGATTCCGAGTTTCCCGAATATCGATGTGGACATGGACACGCTGACGTTGTTCATCTTGAGGGAATCAGCCAGGAAATTATAACCGGTCGAAATATTGAACTGGTCCAGGAGCTTAACTTTCTTGGAGCCGGTTCCCGTAGTGTCCTTCATGTCCCTGACCTTAGCCTCAAGGTTGTTGCCGATGGAGAGGCTCATGGTGGCGGATTTACCCTTTCCCGGAACGGAATTCAACTGGCCCGCGTAAAGGTTGTATTCGTAGGTCTGCGGATTTCCGAGAGTGTCGACATATTCAAGGGTCCTCCAGCCATTGAAAGCCTTTCCTTTCTCCGGACTGAAATTAAGGCTCATGCTAGGGGAAATGACATGCCTCAAAGCCTGAATCTTGTGGTACTTGCCGAAATTGTACATTCCGTAAAGACGGGTGCTCATCGACACGGATCCTGAATAATTGTGGGTAGCACCGAATGCTCCGAACTGTTTGCCGAGTTCAGTGACCACCTTGTTGGTCTCCGGGTCGAAATACACATCATTCTTCCTGAAGAACCAGTTCATCCCGTAGTTGACCGACGGGGTTACGTTGAAATACTTCATCAGGGTGAAGTCCGGAAGGCCGATGGTGAAATTGTGGGCCATTCCGTTCTGGAACTTGTCCAAGAATCCCGGCTCACCGAACTCGGAAGCCTTGAAATTGATCTTGTTCTGCAGGGAAGTGTTGTAAGCAAGAGAGAATTTCTCATATATCCTTTCCTTTCCGACGCGGTTCTTGACCTTGAAAGGATAGAACCTTGACACCGAGAAGGTAACGTTAGGAAGGGTGAATGAATATGAGCTGTCCCTCGAATTCTGGCTGTGGAGGGCGTTGACCGAAAGATTGAACTTGCCGTTCCAGTTCTTGGAATATGACACCGAAGAGGATATCTGGTTCTGCAGGGCCTCAGATACAGACCTCGAGTTATACTTGCTGTTGGAAGGGCTGGAGAAGTTCACCGATGCAGAGAACGATGTACCTGGATGAGCCTTCGGATCCTGCTGGTGGGACCAACGAACTCCGAAGTTCTTGGTCTGGAAGAAATCTGTGCTTCCCCTCTCTCCGGTTTGGTCGACCGAGTAGTTCAGGGATAGGTTGCCTGAGAACTTGTATTTGACCATATACCGGGAATTCAGGTCGACTGCCCACGAACCGAGTGTGTAGTAGTCCCCGGTGAGTGACAGGTCGAAGAAATCCCCGATGACGAAATACATACCGGCATCCCTCAGATAGAAGCCGCGGGCGGTCTCCTCGCCGAATGAAGGCATTAGGAAACCGGTAGCCCTTTCCGGACGCTTTGGTATGAAACCGAACGGTATTCCTACGAAAGGAAGGTCCACATCTTCCACCACCAGGTGGGCCGGGCCGAACACGGTCTTCTGCGAAGGTTTCGTCACGACCTTGGCGGAAGACAGCTTCATGTAGTAGTGGGGATGTTCCAGGTCGCACACGGTGTACTTGCCTTGCGTGATGTTGATGGACTTGTCCGGCATCATCTTGATGTTCTTGCCATGGAGGATGCCTTCCTCTTCCCTGGTAATCATGTTCGTGATGCGTGCCTTCCGGGTATTGAAGTTATATCTGACCTCCTCCATGTTGAAGGTCTGGTCTCCTTGCGTCATCTCAGGCTGGCCCTTCCACGATTGGGACAGTGAGTCGTAAGTGCCCCTGGCGAAGACGATGCCCGTGGACATGTCATATTCCATATAATCGGCCTTGAGCCTTATATTCTCATAGGAAACCTCGACATCACCCCAGTAGTACATTTTCCTCTGGCCATTGGAAAAATCCTGGCGGACGGAATCCTTTGCACCTGAGAAAGCCGGCTTCGAAACCGAACTTCTCTTGAGAAGGTCAAGGGAGTCGGCACGGGCCGTCGAATCTGCCAGCCTTATGGAATCCCTGGCGTGGGTGGCCGAATCTTTGACAGGGATAGTGTCACCTGCGCGCTTCGTAGTGTCCGGAAGTTGTGGGCGAGGAGCATTGGCTGACGCCGCCACAACCTCTGTATCAGGCACTTGTCCCTTCGGTGATGACGTAGCACGACTGATAGCAGACGGCCGTCCAAGTCGCCTGTCCCTCAATGAATCCTGGGCGAACATGGAAAAGCCGGCGACAGAAACGATTGCTGCCGCAAGGAGAATACTATGTGCGTGCTTTCTTAAATGCAATTTTTTTATAAATTTGCAATCGACAAATATACGACTATTTTGAATAACCTTCGCAATTTTCTTGCCGTACTCGCCTTGGCCGTGCTTCCTTCATTCTGGATTGCATGCCACGGACAGAAATCGTCAGCCCGTCTCACCCTGTCCACCGTTGTCATCGACCCAGGTCATGGTGGCAAGGATGCTGGTTGCATAAGCCCGAGCGGCAAGACCATGGAGAAGACCGTCGTACTTGACATATCCAAAAGGCTTACCGATAAGATACGCACCAGCTACCCTGATGTGAAAGTCATAATGACCAGGAACACCGACAAGTTCGTCGAATTGCAGGGTAGGGCGGATATTGCCAACCGCAACAAAGCCAATCTTTTCATCTCAGTCCATGTAAATTCAGTCGATGGCAAGAAAACCGGCCCCAACGGCTATTCTGTCCATATCCTCGGCCAGTACACGAGCAAGAACAGGGACCTCTATGCCGGCAACATGGACGTGGTGCGCAGGGAGAACTCCGTCATCAAACTGGAGGATAATTATACGACTAAGTACGAGGGCTTCGACCCGAGCGATCCCGAGTCGTACATATTCATGAATCTGATGCAGAATGCCCATCTGGAGCAAAGCTTCAAGTTTGCCCAGTACGTGGACCAGGAAATGAAAGGAGGTGCAATAAAGCGGAGCCGCGGGATTTCCCAGGATCCATTCTACGTCCTGTGGCGCACAGCAATGCCAGCTGTCCTTGTCGAATGCGGATTCATGTCCAATGACGCTGACCGTGAGGCGCTGATTTCGGAGAAGGGGAGGGAAAAGATAGCCTCCGACCTCTTCGACGCTTTCAGCAAGTACAAGAAGGAATATGATGGTTCCTCCGCAAATGAGTCCGTTCCCGAAGAACCTGCAGTCGCTGAGGTTCAACCGGAAAGCCAGGGCTCGGAGGTCATCTACGGTACGCAAGTGCTCGTGACCTCGAAGGTGATGTCACCATCGGATCCTTTCTTCAAGGGCAACTCCTTCAAACAATATCCCGCGGGGAAGTATTATAAATATATAATAGGTTCTTCCGACAATCTCTCCACTGCAAGTGCTGAATTTGACAAGTTGAAAAAATCTTTCCCGGATTCTTTCCTTGTCAAGATAGAAAACGGCGAATTCAGCCGCATCCGATAGCTCGATTATTCCTTTTTGCATGCATATCCAGAGGGGAAAATCGAGATTTTGCTAATTTAAATTAATTCTAAATTATAACCAATTTAATTATCGTTGATTTAATCAATTGGTATAATATAATTGACTGAAATTTAATTATATATAATTCAACCAGATTCCAAACTCCGAGATTATATATAAACAAAATAAAAAACAAAAACAATACATAAAAAGATTTTTTATAAATTAATTTTCCTCCA
The DNA here is from genome assembly GCA_045224215.1 of Candidatus Cryptobacteroides sp. Classification (GTDB taxonomy): domain Bacteria; phylum Bacteroidota; class Bacteroidia; order Bacteroidales; family UBA932; genus Cryptobacteroides. Next base: position 5,791 of record JBGVAE010000136.1, read on the forward strand.
ATTTTGCATAAGCTAAAGCAAGGGGGGGATTTCTCCCGCTTATTTCTTTTATTCAAAAACCATTGATGGCTGAACTGGAAAGACATATTTCAGTATGGGACGAATGCCTTCGGATCTTCGAGCAGAACGTAGATCCGAAGCAGTTCAATTTATGGTTCAAGAACATCGTTCCTGTCTCACTGGAAGGGTCTACGCTCACTGTCGAGGTTCCGACAGATTTCTTCAGAAGTTATCTGGAGGAGGCGTATCTGCCTATCATAAAGATGACCCTCAGGAGAGTGATCGGCCAGGATGCCAAACTCCTCTACAGAATCCATCCTGTCAAGAAGGAGCCCGCAATGGTGTTTTCTGCATCGCATGGAAACGTTCCCGAGAACAAGGCGGTCTCGATCAATACTTTCCAGCCATCCGGCAATCCGGGTCCTTTCGTTTTCCCGGGAATCCAGAAACTGAAGATCAATCCGCGGTTGAATCCCGCCTATTGCTTCGACAATCTCATAAAGGGAGAGTGCAACAAAGTAGGATTCCAAGCAGGAATCACGATTTCGGGTTCCCCTGGTAAGACTCCTTTCAATCCACTGTTCATTTTCGGTGGTTCCGGGCTTGGCAAGACGCACTTGGCACAGGCAATCGGTATCGCGATTCACGACGCATACCCTGATCTCGTCGTGCTCTATGTAACCGGCAACGAATTCCGTACCCAATACGTAAATGCTGTAAACGTCCAGAACAAACTCACGGATTTCATGGCTTTCTACATGAGGATCGATGTCCTCATCGTGGACGACATCCAGGAGTTGATCGGGCCGGCTTCGCAGAATGCTTTTTTCAACATATTCAATCACTTGCACCAATCCGGGAAGCAGCTTGTCTTCACTTCGGACAGGGCTCCTGTGGACCTGATGAACTTCGAAGAAAGGCTTCTGTCCCGTTTCAAGTGGGGATTGTCAGTCGAACTCAGTAAGCCGGAACATCAGACCAGGCTTGAAATGCTGAAATCCAGATGCGTTCGCGAAGGCGTAAACGTAAGCGACGACGTACTTGATTTCATTGCGACGAAGGTCAGATCGAATTTCCGTGAATTGGAAGGAGCTCTGATTTCCCTGATTGCGAATGCGACCCTCTGCCATGAAGAGATCACACGTGAGCTCGCAGAGCATGTGATTGGAAACATCGTAAGCGAAGAGCAGAATGAGGTGACCATCGACAAAGTCCAGGATGTGGTCTGTGAGTATTTCAACATCACTCGCGAGACACTTCTTTCGAAGTCACGCAAAAGACAGATAGTCCAGGCCCGTCAGATTGCCATGTTCATGAGCCGCAACCTGATCACTGGGTGTTCCCTCTCCACGATTGGTATGGAACTTGGTGGTAAAGACCATGCTACAGTGCTTCATGCATGCACCACAGTGTCTGACCTGATGTCCACTGACAAGATGTTCAGGCAGTACGTCACAGACATCGAGAAGATGCTGGTGCCTGTAGCACGATAATACAGGTAAACAGTATCATATGAATTCCGGAAAAGTACTTGAAATCTTCAAGGAGATCACGCGTATCCCGAGGGAGTCGGGTCATGAAGAGCCGATGACGGCTTATCTCCAGCAATTTGCAAAGGATCACAACTTGGAATGCAGGACCGACAAGATCGGCAATGTCTGCATTATAAAGGAAGCCACTGAAGGTAAGGAGGATGTCCCGACCCTGGTCCTGCAAGGCCATCAGGACATGGTCTGCGAGAAAAGGAGCGGAGTCTCCCACGACTTCCTCAAAGATCCCATCGAATACTGCATCGAAGACGGTTGGATGATTGCCAAGGACACGACACTCGGAGCAGATGACGGCATTGGCGTTGCTGCCATGCTCGCCTTGCTTGAAAGCGAGATCCCGATGGGGAAGATCGAATGTGTCTTTACGACATCCGAGGAAACCGGAATGGATGGAGCCTTCGGCATGGAGAGCGGATTCTTCTCCGGAAGGACTCTGATCAATCTCGACTCCGAGGATGAGGGACAAATGTTCATCGGCTGCGCAGGCGGGCTGGACACCTTCGCCCGCTTCCAATATTCGATGGAAGATTTCAAGCCGGGCTACAAGCCGGTAAAACTTGGAATCGGCAATGCACTCGGAGGACACAGCGGAGATGACATCAACAAGGGGCGTGTCAACACCATCCAGCAGATGGCACGTTTCCTCTACCGGGAGATGTCCATGGGAATGCAGCTGATCATGTTCAAAGGTGGGAACAAGCCGAATGCGATAGCAAGGGAATGTGAGGCCATCATCGCCGTACCGGACACCGCTGCCACCATATCCAGGTTCGATAAGTTCGGCGAGGCAGTCCGGAAGGAGTACTTCGTCTCGGATCCCGATGTCACTTTCACCGCAGGAACTTTCCGCTGCACCGAGAAACCCGTGGACAGCGATGTAGCTGCCAGGCTCATTCGCGCCTTGATGGCTTGCCCGCATGGAGTGGAAACCATGAGCCAGGACATCGAAGGACTCGTGGAGACTTCCACCAACCTTGCTGCCGTAAGGATGCAGAAACAGGGAGTGATCGAAGTTGTCACGAGTCAGCGCAGTTCCATCACAACCCAGCGCAGGATGATGGCCGACAAGGTTGAAGCCTGTTTCCTGCTCGCCGGGGCAGAAGTTGAGCACGCATTCGAATATCCAGGTTGGAAACCTAATCTCAATTCCAATATTCTCCGCGTATGCGTGGATTCCTATAAGAAACTATTCGGACACGAGCCTGAAGTGAAGGCAATCCATGCCGGACTAGAATGCGGACTCTTCGGAGAAAAGTTCGGAGACTTGGACATGATCTCATTCGGTCCGACTCTCAGGGGAGTACATGCGCCCGGAGAGAAACTGGAATTGGCTTCGCTTGACAAATTCACCGACCATCTCATCGATGTCGTGACTAATTTCGCATAGGTAATGGTCAAGATAGCTCCTTCCATACTTGCTGGTAATTTCCTGGACCTGAAATCAGACCTGGAGTTGGTCAATGCCCACGCCGACCTGCTCCATGTCGATGTCATGGATGGCACCTTCGTCCCGAACATCTCTTTCGGATTCCCGCTTCTGGAAGCGATGGAAAAAGTTGCCACAGTCCCGATGGATGTCCACCTGATGATAGTGAATCCACAAAATTACGTGGAACGCTTTGCCAAAGCGGGTGCCGGACTGATCAGTTTCCACCTTGAAGCAGCGGATCAAGCCGGTGAAGATCCCTCCGGCATCATCGCCAAGATCAAGGACAGTGGATGCAAGGCCGGCCTTGCCATCAATCCCGATGTCCCGGTAGAGTGCCTTTTCCCATACATCGAAGAGGTGGACTTCTTCCTAATAATGTCAGTATTCGCCGGATTCGGCGGACAGAAATTCATGGAAGATTCTCTGGGGCGAATCTCCACCCTGAGAGCTGAAATCGAGTCCAGGGGAATATTCAAGGATATCGAAGTCGATGGAGGTGTCTCATCGAAGAACGCTGAATCTCTGGTCAATGCCGGAGCCACCATGCTGGTGGCCGGAAGTTCGGTATTCAAAGCCCCTGACCCTGCCGAAGCCATAGCTCAGCTTAGAATTAGATAATATAGCTTATCTCTTTGAAGGCGAACTTTTTAAGTTCGCCTTTTCTTGTCTCTACCTCGAGCAGTCCCTGCGGACTTACTCCGACTATCCTGCCCTCGAAAACAGTTCCTTCGAGGCAGTCGGTATATTGATGGAATTCGCCGAATCTGTAGAGGCGTTCCCTATAGGAGGACTCGGAATCTTTGATCTCGCCATCAGGGAAAAGGAATCCTGTCAGCAACTCAAGTTCGAGCTCGAGATCATATTCTTCGCCGGTCACCTGCGACATTGAGGTGGGATTGACAAGTTGGGGAGGAAATTCCCTCTGGTTCACATTCAAACCAATACCCACTATGCTTGTGGCTATATCGCTGCCATTCAGCGTATTCTCAATCAACATTCCACATATTTTCTTATTGCGGACGTATATGTCGTTAGGCCACTTGATACGTGAATCTATTCCTTTTGAAGAAAGATAATCGCACACTCCCGAAGATACCGCCTCGCTGATACGGAATTGCTCAGATGCAGGAAAAGGAGGGAATCCTCCCTCTCCGAATTTGAGCAAAACAGAGAACGTAAGGTTCTCTCCCTTGCGGGCCAGCCAGGAATTACCCCGTTGACCGCGGCCGGCCGTCTGTGACCTTGCAGCTACCACTGACAGATTGTCATACCGGGAAATACCCTTCTGAAGCACGTCCTGGGTGGATTCGACCTCTTCCAACCACTTTATTGCAACCTGTTTCCCCATTGGTTCGGAAATTGCCTTTAAATTGTTATCTTTGTTGTTTGAACAATGTGCAAAAATATAAAAAGATTATCAATATGATCACACACGACCTTAGAGTGATGGCCGATGCCATGCTGGACAAGAAAGCCCAGAATGTGACCGGTATAGACCTCAGGCCTCTCGGCACCGCTATTGCCGACCATTTCATGATCTGCAACGGTGATTCGACCACTAATGTCAACGCCATAGCGGATAATGTCATAGAGAAGATGAAGGAACTTGGACGCAAGCCTCTGCGCACGCAGGGAATGGAGAACAACTTCTGGATAATCATCGACTATGGAGATATCGTTGCTCATATATTCCTTACAGAATACCGCCAGTTCTACCGCCTTGAAGACTTGTGGGCGGATGCTCCTCGCAAGGAGTACAAGGAACGTCCTAAATCAAAAAAGACTCTGAAAGATGCCTGACAATTCCAGAATGCCCGGACAGAACAACAGTGGCGATGACGGCCAGAGGAAGCTCAAGCCGGTGAAATTCAATTTCTCCTGGCTCTATATAGTGCTTATACTTCTAATAGGATGGCTGTTGTTCAACAACAGCGGATCAAATCCGCAGAAAATCGAATGGGCCGAAGTCCAGTCCATGATCCTGGACGGTGACGTAAAGGAAATCCACTATGTCCGGAATGATTTCAAAGGCAATATCACGGTGAAGCCTGACCGGCTCAACAAATATGCGGACAAGTTCGGCGGTAAGGTTCCTTCCAGCTCGCCTCATTTCATATTCCTCGTTTCCGACAAGTTCGACGCAGAGAAGGAATTCGCAGATCTCAATGCATCCCTTCCGGCTGACGGGCAGGTAAAGGTAATAATGGAAAATGATTCCAGGGCATGGGCAGACATTCTGGAGTGGATCATATTCCCGCTTCTTCTCATCCTTATGTGGGTGTGGATGTTCCGTGGCTTCAACAGGACCATGGGCGGAGGGGGAAATGCAGGTCCCGGTGCCGGTGGAGGAATATTCAATGTGGGTAAATCCACTGGTAAACTCGCTGACAAGACCAAGGTCAACGTCACTTTCAAGGATGTCGCAGGCCTTTACGGGGCGAAGGAGGAGGTCATGGAAATAGTTGATTTCCTGAAGAATCCTCAGAAGTATACATCTCTTGGCGGCAAGATTCCGAAGGGAGCCCTTCTGGTTGGCCCTCCGGGTACCGGAAAGACCCTTCTGGCCAAAGCAGTTGCCGGTGAAGCAAACGTTCCATTCTTCTCCATCTCAGGTTCGGACTTCGTGGAAATGTTCGTCGGAGTAGGTGCATCAAGGGTGCGTGACCTGTTCCGGCAGGCAAAGGAGAAAGCACCGTGCATCGTGTTCATAGATGAAATCGATGCAGTCGGTCGCGCAAGGGGTAAGAATGTGGGATTCTCATCCAATGACGAAAGAGAGAACACACTCAACCAGCTCCTTACCGAAATGGACGGCTTCGACACCAATTCGGGTGTCATCATCCTGGCTGCTACGAACAGGGCGGACATCCTGGACAAGGCTCTCATGCGAGCTGGCCGCTTCGACCGTCAGATCCATGTCGAGCTTCCTGAGCTGAAGGAGAGGGAAGAGATATTCCAGGTGCACATGAAAGGACTCAAGATCGCCGAGGACTTCGATGTCTCATTCATGGCAAAGCACACTCCTGGTTTCTCCGGGGCCGATATTGCCAATGTTTGCAACGAGGCCGCTCTGACAGCAGCCAGGAAGAACAAGACTGAAATCGACAAGCAGGACTTCCTGGATGCCGTTGACAGGATTGTCGGGGGATTGGAAAGGAAGAATTCCACGATAATGACTCCTACCGAGAAGCGGACTACGGCTTATCACGAAGCCGGTCATGCCGTTGTAGGGTGGTTGCTTCCTTATGGCCAGGATGTATTCAAGGTCAGCATCATTCCAAGAGGAGACGCCCTTGGCTTGACCTGGTATCTTCCTGACGAGAGGAAGATGATGCCTAAGACATACATGATCCAGCAGATGTGCTGCCTGATGGGCGGAAGGGTCGCCGAGGAAATCATCAATGGAGAACCTGCAACCGGTGCCCTCAATGATCTTGAGCGGCTCACGAACATCGCCTACGGCATGGTCCAGTATTATGGCATGAGTGAGAAAGTCGGCAATCTTTCCTTTTATGACTCGACCGGTGCCCGTGGCTATGACCTGACGAAGCCTTACAGCGAAAAAACCGCTGAGATCATGGACCAGGAAGTAAAGGATCTCGTGCAGGACGTACATGACAAGACCAGGAAGCTCCTTGAGGATAACATGGAGAATTTCACGAAGATAGCTGAACTCCTACTTGAGAAGGAAGTGATCTTCGCTGAAGATCTTGAGAAAGTCTTCGGGCCTAAGGTAAAGGCTCCTGAGTTGGTTGTAACAGAAAGCGAGGTCAAGAGCGAGGATGAATAACGTAACCGTCAGAACCATATCAGGCGTGGTCTTCATCCTTGTGATGCTGGCCTGCCTGTTGTTCAACAAGTTCCTTTTCGCCGGACTGATGATATTCATCATGTCCGTGATGCTCCTGGAGTTCTACAAGATCACGATGGGGAACAGTTATACTTTTTCCAAGGTTCTGGCGATAATCGCAGCGATTTTCCTTTTCGGGATAATGTTCGCCGCTTCGGCATACCGAATCCCGATGAGGTATGTTGCCCTGGCCATGGTGCCTGTATTCATCGTAATGATCAACTCGCTCTATGTGAAGGACAAGGAGGAATATGGCAAATTCTCGAACATCTACACGGGCCTTCTGTACATTGCAGTCCCGATAGCCCTTGCCAATCTGATAGCATTCGACAAGGCCGGCAACTTCAGCGGCGACTTGCTGCTATGCTTCTTCATTATAATATGGTGTTCGGATGTCGGCGCTTTCACCTTCGGCATATCCTTGGGAAAGAGATTCCCAAAGAAACTTTTCCCGTCAGTTTCTCCTAAGAAGACCTGGATTGGTTTCTTCGGCGGTTTCCTGAGCGCCGTCCTGGCAGCTTTCGTCCTCTACGAAGTCAAGCTATTGAGATTCCCTCTCGTCCATTGCCTTATCCTCGCGATGGTCATGGCAGTGTCAGCCGTCTATGGAGACCTGTTCGAATCCCAGTGGAAGAGGGTATACGGTGTCAAGGACTCCGGGAATATAATTCCTGGGCACGGAGGACTTCTGGACCGTTTCGACAGCACCCTCATGGCCATGCCTTTCGGAGCAATCTATCTTTCAATCTTCGACCTGCTCTAGCTGCTTATGAAACTGGGAAGGATTATAATCGATAAGGATTCCAAAGGAACAATAGCCAGGCTGTGGGTTTTCCTGGCGGTGCTGGCTGCTTGTGCGTTTTACTTCATCCGCATCGCGTGGATACTGGTTCCGGTCCTTTTGCTGCTGCTGGCTTGTGCATTCTTCGTCTTCTGGTTTCACAGAGTCCCCGACAGGGAGATTCCGGAAGGGGATGAAAGGCTTGTCACTTCGGTTGCCGACGGAAAGGTCGTGATCGTGGACAGGGTCTATGAGAAGGAATTCTTCAAGGCAGACTGCATCCAGGTTTCAGTCTACATGGATTTCTGGGACGTACACACCAATTTCTGGCCTATGACCGGAAAGATATCCTATTACAAGTATCACCCTGGAAGGTATTTGCTCGCCTTCTTGCCTAAGGCTTCAGAGAAAAACGAACATTCCTCCACTGCAATCAGAAACCAATATGGAGAGATATTCTTCAAGCAGATTGCGGGGACCTTCGCCAGAAGGATTGTCTGCTACTCCAAGGAAGGCGATGAAGTTGATAGAGGAAAGCAATGTGGAATCATAAAGTTCGGTTCCAGGATCGATATTTTCCTTCCTCTGGACGCTGAGATACTTGTAAAGGAGGGAGACTTCACCAAGGCCTGCCTTACTCCTGTTGCGAGGCTGAAATAAGTTCGATCAGTTTGTCAACCGCTTCCGTGTCCGGAACATGCCTCAGAACCGGATCTTTCCCTCTGTAGATGGTCACCTTATGGTTACCCTCACCGACATATCCCCAGTCCGCATCGGCCATCTCGCCGGGGCCGTTGACTATGCACCCCATCACGGCAATCACGTTGCCCTTGAGATGTGAAGTTTTAGCCTTGACCTCTTCGAAAGCTTTCTGGAGATCATACATTGTGCGGCCACACCCGGGGCAGGCGATATATTCAGGCTTATAGAAACGTCTCCTCGAAGCCTGCATCAATTCATCTGAAAGGTACCTGCCTACACCTGATTCGGCGATTCCGACAACATTCCCGTCGGAATCGACGTATGTTCCCTCTATCTCGAGTTCATCTATATCCCTGTCCAGAAGCCTCTTCCCGAAATCACAGGAGACATCCAGGAGAAGAGTCTCATAGGAAGGGGAGTCATAGTAGGCAGTAGCTTTCCGGCCGGAGACTGTCACGGAAGTCATCGAAGACACTATTTCATGTCCATATCTTGCAGCAAGATACCTTGCAACCGGCAATTCAGCTTCGGGATCTTCAGTCAGTGAAACCCTTACAGTGTCACCGATACCCTCGGAAAGCAGGGTGGAAATGCCGACGCATGACTTTATCCTGCCACTGTCTCCGTTGCCGGCCTCAGTGACTCCGACATGGAGCGGGAATACGAATCCGCTTTCCCTCATCATCCCCACCAGTTCGCGATAGGCTTCAACCATGACAATGGTATTGCTGGACTTAAGGGACACAACGGCATTGAAGAAACTGGCATCGATGCACATCCCCAGCCATTCCATGGCAGCCTTGGCCATGGCCTGAGGAGTGTTGCCGTAAAGGTTCGTGATGTACTCGCCAAGCGACCCGTGGTTGATTCCTATGCGGATGGCTGTGCCATTTTGTTTGCAGACATCCAGAAGCCTTGCGAACTGCTCCCTGGCCTGAGCGTGGTCCCTGTGGAAATTACCAGGATTAATCCTGACTTTCTCGACATGAGGCGCAACCAGGATGGCAGTCTGCGAAGAAAAATGTATGTCCGCAACGATAGGGACGTCGACACCCAGTTCCCTCAGCCGTGCCCTTATGGCTTTGACACTTTCGACATCAGATGCCCCGGGAACGGTGATGCGTATCATCTGAGCCCCTGCATCTCTAAGCCGGATGCATTGCGAGACAGTGGCTTCTACATCATTTGTATGAGTATTGCACATCGTCTGGACGACAATAGGATTGCCGTCCCCTATGAGGACATTACCTGCCCTGGCCGCCAGTATCTTCATTATTCAGTGGATGAAAGACTTGTTCGTAAGCTTCCCGACGGATCTGCGCCCTGTTCTTTCCGGACCTTCTCGAGAGATGATAATACAGGCCGGCAGTCACCACGACATCGAATGGATAGGCGAACCTGTAATAATCCTTGCTTGCATAGTCCGGATCATATATGGAGTTCCAGCTCCACCTCACATTGGCGTTGACATGGAATTCGAACGGGTCGAAGACAAGGCCGAATCCCAGACCTGCATTGAGACCGTAATCGATCCTCCGGTCCGTATCCTTGAAATTGTGGACCAGATCGTCCATGACATAATCTCCGGTCCTCTCTATGTTCAGGCGATAGCCTCCGTAGATACCGGCATCGGCTGCGACCATGAAATGAGGACCGTCAGTATGGAAGTGAAGCATGAAAGGCAATTCCACGACATCCATTACGGCTTGAGTCGCTCCCTCGATGTCCGGAGTAACTCCGGTTTCCTTGTTGGCCTTGAATTTATATCCCTCATGGCTATAGCGCACACCTATCTTGGATCCAACGACAGGACTGCCATCGAACAATTTGTAGCAACGGATAAAATAAACCCCGTAAGTATCTAACAGATAAAGTGTTGTTTGAGTCTTGGAAGGATTGAACATCATCCTGTTGGCAGTGCCGCCGTATTCGACTCCTATCATCGAGTAGTCATTCAGCTTGAAAGCTTTGCCAACTTGTACAGTGTCCAGATACTCATCCGTGAATGTAACCAGAGTATCCGTCTTGGCCTTGGTTGAGTCCGCTGGATGTTTATGCTTCTGTGCAGACAAAGGGAATGTGCACAAAAGCATGCATAAACTTGTTATCGCAGTCAGGATAGTTTTCATCGCGTGCATTTATTTGAACAATTCCCTTATATCGAGGTCCTGGGTTATTTCGCTCCTTTCGGGAATCTCGATCAGGTCCTCATCGTCAATCTTGAAATACCGGACCTTCTCGGGTTGTATGTGTTTAAGGAGATTACCGGTGTCGACTATTCCGTTCCGGTTCACATCTTCAGTGATCCTGATGGCGTACTTTCCCTTCTTGAGGTAAGGGAATATCAGCTGGCTGTCCGATTCGATGATGTACGTCCTGATGGCATCGCCCTTCCTTTCGTCCTGGAAATCGACGATATACTTGTTGTCAACTCCGCTGATGTTCAAAGTGAAAGAACTCAGCTCCTCATCGTTCGGAAGGGTGATCTTCACCTCGGTACTGTCGTTCCAATGGCCGTTTATATCCTTGAAAGTCCTCTGCGGAATCTTGAATATGTATTCCCAACCTTGCTGGATCTTGCAGAGCGGAGTGATGTCATATTTGCGGAGATTCGTGGAATCCCGTTCAATCTTGAACTCCTCCACCTGATCTTTCTGCCGCGGATTCACCGACTTGAATTTAAGCGAATCGAAGAATGCCAGGATTGGCGGATCGGCAAATTCCAGAGTATATCCATATTGCTCAAAAGTCTCGGGACTGGCCTTCAAGGTGATGGCACAAATCGTGTCCTTGCGTTCGACTTTCTTGCGGGCAGACCGGGATTTAGGCTTTTTCTCGTCCACCAGGCTCACTTCTTCGGTTTCCGGCTTCAAAACACCTAAAGTGTCCGTCTTCCAGTACTTCACATTAAGGAACAAAGTGTCCGGCATCGGCCTCTGGACATTGAGCCACAAGAGCAGGCTGTCCTTGCGCGGATTGAATTCCGTGATCACACGGTCCGCCGGGAATCCTCTGAACCATAGCGAATCGATCTGAGTGTCCGGGGCCATGAAAGTAATGTAGGATGCCCTGTCCGAAAGCCTGACCTTGTTCATGAGCATCTGTTTTGACGGCCTCTCCCTGAACACATTGAGTTCCACGTCGGAAAGCCTTGCCAGGCAGGAAACCGTGTCCTTCATGTCGTATTTCATCAATTCAGGCACGGAATCCCTTACGACATTCTTCGGCCGGAAGACTGAATCGAGGAAGGCAATGCGGTCCTCATCCGGATCGTACAAGTTGTTTCCGTTCCCGTCCACAAGTGCATAGACGCGGTAGATCGTATCCTGGATATTCCTCACCGAAAAGAACCCCCATTCGTCAGTCTTCGCAGCTGCAGCTGGCCTCGAGAGGAATACGGCGGAGTCGCTGTGGTCCTTGTACAGCATCACAGTCGCCCCCTTTATCGGTTTGAGATCGGTGCTGTTGTACACGCTACCGGTCATGTACAAGGAATCAATGGACTCGCCCGTAGAAAACCACGTCGTGAATCCTGGGAACATGTTGCCTTCATTGTTGTCGGCAATGGCATTGGTAAGGTCGAGAGTGTATGTTGTATTCGGAAGCAAATCTTCTTCAAAATAAACGATTACACTCTTGCCCTTTATCTTGTAACGGGGTGCTTTCTGCTGGGGAGGGGAGAGATAGATGCCCTTGTTGTCCTTCACGGTGACATATTCATTGAATGTGAATGCTATCTGGGTGCCGTGCACCGGAACCTTCGTCGATCCCGGAAGGGGGGTAACCTTCTTCATCACCGGAGGGATGGTGTCCTTCAATCCGCCCGTAGGAGCCTGCGTGGTGTTGGCGCAGGAATGATTGAATATGGACACCGCCAGGATCAGGGCGACCGGTATCAGAGGGAGATATTTATCAAAGAATTTATTCATTGCGGATTCATTACATACAAAAATCAGGCTCACATGTCAGTCCTTGCCACAGCCTGGATTCCATCTATGGAGGCCAGCTTGCGTATCATCCTCTCCAAGGCGGTCCTGTCATGCACAAGAAGATCGATATATCCATCGAATATACCCTCTTCGGTGCTGAGATAAACTTTCTTCATATTTACTCCCATGACGAGGGAGATGTATCTCGAGATTTCATTGAGGAGTCCCATGCGGTCGATACCCTTGATCGACACCCTTACCGGGAACGACTGGACATCACCGGAGAGATCCCACTGAGGAACCACGACCCAATCACCATGCTTGGACGCGATGCTGTCCGCGACAGGGCAGGATTTCTTGTGCACAGTCACCACACCGTCAGGGGATTTTATGCCGATCACCGAATCTCCCGGTATAGGACGGCAGCAAGAGGCTATGACATAATCATTCTTCGGCTGCTTCTTCCCAGAGGAGTCTTTTTTCTTTCCGAACCTCAGGAAAGACCATGTGCTGTGGCTCTTGTCGACTTTCCCTACAAGAAGCAATTCGGATAGATCGTCCAATCTGACAAGCCCGAGTCCCACACGGAAGAAGAGTTCCTCGGCGCTGCGGGAAGGAATGTTATAATAGTCAAGGACCAGACGAAGAGCTTCGTCGTTCATCTTGTAGCCCCTGCCTTCAAGATATTCCTTCAAGGCTTTCTTGCCGGAATCGGCGATCTCATTCTTCTTGCCCTTGAAAAAGTCGATGACTATGTTACGGGCATGGCGGGTCTGCAGGAATTGCAGCCACTCACGCTTTGGCTGTCCGTTTTCCGCAGTGATGACCTCGACCTGGTCTCCTGTCCGAAGGACGTGGGAAAGAGGGACCAGCTTCATGTTGACCTTCGCCGCGATAGCCTTGTTCCCAATCTCGGAGTGGATGAGGTAGGCGAAATCCAGAGCCGTGGCACCCTTGCTGATCATCTTCTGTTCACCGCGAGGAGTGAAAACTGTTATCTCGCTACTGGTGAGGTCGTTGTGGATTATATCCAGGAGTTCCAGGGCATTGACGTCAGGGCTGACCAAGATATCCTTGACCTTGGCAAGCCACTTGTCCATCTCACTGTCATTCTCGCTGATATAGCCTTCCTGCTTGTACGACCAGTGAGCCGCAATACCCTTTTCAGCTATGTCGTCCATCCTCTTGGAACGGATCTGGACCTCAATCCATACTCCGTTCTCACTCATGAGCGTACAGTGGAGCGCCTCGTAACCATTGCTCTTCGGATGCTTCACCCAGTCTCTCACACGGTCCGGCTTGTACCTGTATATTCCCGTGATTATCGAGAAAATATGATAGCACTGGTCTCGTTCGCTTTCCTTCGAATTCTGGTCCGGAGTGAACACGATCCTCAGTGCATACAAATCGTAAACCTGCTCGAAAGTGATGTTCTTCGTCTGCATCTTGTGCCAGATCGAATATGGAGTCTTCACCCTCTTGCGTATCAGGAAATCGAATCCTGCCTCCTTCAGCGCCTTCTCGATAGGGGCGATGAAATCATCGATCTGCTTTTCCTGCCCGGCAATGTTCTTTTCGACAAGGGCGCATATCTCATTGTAAGCATCCGGTTCCTTGTATTTCAGGCAGATATTCTCCATTTCGGACTTTATCTCGTAAAGTCCCAACCTGTGGGCGAGGGGAATGAATATGAACATCGTCTCCCCGAGGATCTTGTCCCTCTTGTACTCCGGCATGAACTCAATGGTCCGGCAGTTGTGCAAGCGGTCAGCAAGTTTGATCAACACGACCCGCACATCATCGTTCAGCGTCAGCAGGATCCGCTTGAAATTCTCAGCCTGGAGGCTTTCCTGACTGCTGTCCGCGAGTTTCTTGCTCCGGTCTTCATTGTCCAGGACGTTTTTGATCTTGGTCAAACCATCCACAAGGCTGGCTATCTTGTCACCGAAAAGGTTCCTGATGTCGTCGACCGTATAGTCCGTGTCTTCCACCACATCGTGAAGGAGGGCTGCCGAAATGGACTTGTACCCGAGCCCGATGTCGCTCACAACGATCTTCGCCACCTCGATCGGATGGAGTATGTATGGGTCTCCTGAATGCCTGCGGACATTCTTGTGGGCCTCATTGGCGAAATCGAAGGCTTTCTGGACGACACCAAGTTCTTCTGCATTGGCACAGCGCTTCTGCGCAGCCGCTTTCAACTGCGCATAACTCTGCTCGATCTGTTCGAAATCCTTTTCTGTGAATTTGGAGAAACTCATGCTTCAGTGGGTTCTTTGGAGGTTTCTGGATTCTCAACTTCAGCGGCAGCCGCCTCATCTTCCGCAACCTTTTGGAATGAATATGAGAACTGAGCACCGTAAAGGATGATGAGCCATCCCATCCTGAGCCATATCATGAAGAGCGGGATAGCTGCAACTGCTCCGTACACGGCATTGAGCTTGACCACCATGACCTGGGTTTCAAGATAGAGATATTGCAACACCGTAAAGGCAATTCCGGCGAGCAGGGCCGCCTTGAGCGCATACCGGTAGTCGACATATGTAGCCGGGATGAACTTGTACATGGCGGAAAGCGTCAAGACCGCTACACCGCCGAATATACCCCATCCCAGGAAAGATTTTATGGAATCGGTGATACCCATCCAATTCGGTATCAAGTCCAGGACGTGGGTGTACACCACAGTGCCCGTAAAGAAAATCAAGATAATGAAAGGTATGAGAATCATTATTATGATGTCCACTCCGTAGCTCTTCAAGGCCTTCCTTCTTGGCTTGCGCACGTGCCACACATTGTTGAAAACCTTCTCGACCCGGTTCATCATCCACAAGACCAACCATACGAAAGACAGCGCCGTAATCATCCCGAAGACTCCGGAACGGGCAGCTTTTATGATGTTGTCGGCTCCGCTCATGAGCGTATCTATCAAAGTCTGGTTGATATCAGCGGCATACAATGCCTCCTGAAGCTGTTTTTCAAGACCGAAACCGCTTGTGATTGCGAATGCTACAGCTACCAGAGGGACAGCGGCCATCGTGCAGAAATAGCTCAGTGCCACAGACTGGAAGCCGATCTTTTCATCACTGAAATTCCTGAGTGCATCTATCACGACCTTCAAATCTCTCAGGAACCTGGCCTTTGCCTTTGAAAGTTCATCCAGGTTGATTTTCCAAAGGTCATGTCCGATGAATTTTTTGCCCCACCGGATGTAAGTCTTTATCTTGAACGATACCTTCCTGAACCAGCCCATATCCTAAAACAATGACAGTTGACCTTCCTTCCGGACATCGGCTTCCTGGGATGGTATCATAGCGAAAAATTCTTCCTCTGAAAGGATCCGTACCCCCAAGTCCTGCGCTTTCTTCACTTTCTCAGGTCCCGGCTTGCTCCCTGCCAGAAGGAATGAAGTCTTTCCGCTCACCGAGGAACTGTTCTTGCCGCCATTGGCCTCGATAAGATGCTTCATCTCGTCCCGACTTATGCTGAAATTGCCGGAAATCACTATCGTCTTGCCCGAAAGCGCATCTGAAGAGGCTTCTTCTGCAACATCCATCGAGAATCTGAGGCCGGCAGCCTTGAGACGATCTATCATGGAAATATGCGCAGGGTCCCTGAAATAGCTGAAGACGCTTTCGGCAATCACTTCTCCTACATCGGGGACCTCCAGCAACTGCTCCAGCGAAGCGGCTGCGATGGAATCAATATCCCCGAAATGGGCTGCAATCGCCTTTGCGGTAGTCTCACCGACGAAACGTATTCCCAAAGAGAACAAGACCCTTTCAAATGGGACTCCGGACGTCGCATGGAGACTCTCGAGAAAACGCTGGGCGGAACGTTCCTTCCAGCCGTCCAGCATCATCAGCTGCCGGAATGTCAGGGAATAAAAATCGGCAGGTGTCCGCACCAGTCCCAGATTGTACATCTGCTCTATGGTAGCTTCACCTGCCAGCACGTTCATCGCCTTCCTCCCCACGAAATGGATGAGTTTGCCCTTGATCTGGGTAGGGCAGCCATCTGTATTCGGGCAGAACCACTTGGCTTCATCATCCTCCTTGACCAGAGGAGTTCCGCAATCAGGACATACGGAAGGGAAAACAGGCCTGACGGCATCCATGGGCCGCATATCCAGGTCCACATCGATGATCTTAGGGATAATCTCTCCTCCCTTTATCACCTTCACGAAGTCTCCCACACGCAGGTCCATCTGGCGCATGAATTCTTCATTGTTCAGGGTCGCCCGCTTGACCACTGTCCCGGCGAGCTGTACCGGCTTGAGGTTTGCCACGGGAGTGACAGCACCGGTACGGCCTACTTGATAATCTATGGACAGGAGCTCTGTAAGGGCTTCCTCTGCCTGGAACTTGAAAGCAACCGCCCACCTCGGCGACTTGGCAGTGTATCCCAAGGCATTCTGATAGGCAAGTTCATTGATCTTCACGACTATTCCGTCAGTAGCGAACGGGAGGAACTTCCTCTGGACATCCCAGTAGCGTATATATTCTTCTATCTCTTCGATGCCTCCCACGATGCGTCTTTCTCCGGAGACAGGCAAGCCCCAGGAAGCAGCGGCATCAAGTGCCTCACCGTGTGTGGCAAAGGATATGCTCTGCGCAGGAATATGATAAAGCGTGCACATGAGCCCACGGCGTCCTACTTCATTCGGATCCAGGAGCTTGAGCGAACCGGAAGCAGCGTTGCGCGGGTTCGCGAAAGGTGGTTCCTCATTCTCTTCCCGCTCCTTGTTCAGTCTGTCGAAGGACTCGTACGGCATGAGTATTTCACCTCTTATCTCGAACTCATCCGGCCAACCGGACCCCTTGAGCTGAAGAGGTATATTGCTGATATGACGGACGTTAGCTATCACATCATCGCCTACGATACCATCCCCGCGGGTCAGGGCGCGGAAGAGCCTGCCATGGCGATAAGTCAGGCAGATGGCAGTTCCGTCGAATTTCAGCTCACATGAATATGTGAACCTGACCTCTCCGAGATCTTTCTCAGCCCTGCGCACGAAGTCCTCGATCTCACCTATGTTGTAAGTATTCCCAAGAGAGAGCATCGGATACTTGTGGGGATACTGAGCGAAACGGTCGGAAGCAGAGCTCGACGGACCCAGGTCGCTCCCAACCCTCTGGGTAGGGGAGTCGGCAGTCTGAAGGTCCGGATACTCCCGTTCGAGGTCCTCCAGTTCGTGCATCAGATGGTCATAGTCGAAATCGCTCATCGTAGGAGCATTTTCGACATAATACTTCTCGCTGTTTTCCCAAAGGATACGGCGAAGTTCCGACACACGTATTTCAGCTTGCTTGCGGTCCATCTACTGCCATTATCTTTAAAGAATACAAAATTAACGAAAATTGGCGACAAATTGGCGAAAATGGATTAAATTTGCGCCACTTAAAGACGAACAACATTTAACAACTCCAATATGAAAGATTCAATAATCATCCTCTGCGGTGGCGGTCCGGCCCCAGGCATGAACACCGTGGTCTGCTCCGTTGCCAAGACTTTCCTTTCCAATGGATTCCGCGTAATCGGTCTCCATGGCGGTTACTCAGGACTCTTCAACAAGGCTCCGCGCACTGAGGACATCGATTTCTTCAAGGCCGACGCTTATTTCAACAGGGGAGGCTCCTACCTTCAGATGAGCCGCTTCAAACCGACTGACGAGGACTTCGAAAAGAATTTCAACCTCCCTCTCTTCCAGGACAACAATGTCAAGCTCCTGGTTACCGTCGGAGGTGACGACACTGCATCCACAGCCAACAGGATCGCCAAGTTCCTCGAAGCCAAGAACTATCCGATCCACAACATCCATGTCCCGAAGACCATCGACAACGACCTGCCGCTACCTGAGAATGCCCCTACCTTCGGCTTCAACTCCGCCAAGGACGAAGGAGCACATATCGCCCGCACAGTCTATGAAGATGCCCGCACTTCCGGCAACTGGCTGCTCATCTCAGCCATGGGACGTTCAGCAGGCCACCTGGCTCTCGGAATCGGCGAAGCCACGCACTGCCCGATGACCATCATCCCTGAGATGTTCAACAAGACCTCCATCTCCATAGACAAGATCATCAAGCTGACCCTCTCCGCAATCATCAAGAGAAAGATCCTCGGAATCCCTTACGGTACCGTAGTGGTAGCAGAAGGTGTTTTCCACGATCTCGACCCTGAAGACATCAAGGCCACGGGAGTCAACCTGACTTATGACGAGCATGGCCACCCTGAGCTTGGAAAGATCTCCAAGGCAGTCCTTTTCAACGACATCCTCGAGAAAGAATTCAAGAAGGTCGGAATGAAGGTCAAGACCCGTCCGGTGGAAATCGGCTACGATGTCCGCTGCCAGGATCCTATCGGCTATGACCTTACCTACTGCACGGAACTTGCAATGGGAGCCTATGAACTCTTCGCAAAGGGTGAAACAGGATGCATGGTCTATGTCGACGCAAATGGCGAAGCCCATCCTCTCTACCTTAAAGACCTCCAGAACGAGGAAGGCAAGATTCCTCCTCGCAGGGTCAATATCGAAGGCGGCACGGCACGCAACTACTATTCACACATCTGCCACTACATCACACCGGCAGACTATGAAGCAGCCAAGGCCTATGTTCCGAATCCGGAGGATTACGATTTCAAGAACATCTTAAACTGGTAGATTCACTGCCACGAATGAATCGGCAGACACGGAGACGTTCACCTCGAACGTCTCCGTTCTTTTTATCCCCAACATCGCGATAGCTTCGCGTGGTATGGAAATCCGCATGTCAGCGTGCTCGGATGAGAAGTTGCACGCTAGCAGCATCGACTCTTCACCGTTACCCCGCAGGAATGCGAAGTGCCGGTCTGGATCGAAGCCTGGAGAAGACATGTTGCAGTAGCACAGATCGAAAGTAGCTCCGGAAACAAGGGACGGATGCGAATCCGAAAGGTGAAGTACTTCCCTGAAGCCGTTGAATATCTCCAATTCCTTGCCTGACAAGGCATCTCCGCGGTGGATATGGTCATACAGGCGCCTCAATGAAGGGACGCTCCACCAGTCGAAAATGGTCGTCCTTCCATCCTTGCCGCTGAAACCTTCCGCATCCATGGCACGTTCACCGACTTCTTCACCGAAATATACCATGAACGGGGCTTGGTTGAGATACAAACCCACGGCAAGTGAAGCAAAGGTCCTGCCTGCATCTTTGCCGAATGACTCGGAAGCGAACCTCTGTTCGTCATGGTTCTCCAGGAAATTGAGCATCCTGGGCTGAAGGTCTCCAAGGGACTGCCAGTTCCATGTGATTGCCCTTGCTGAACCACGATCTTCAATTATCGACCTCAGAGTGTCGTACAGTCCGGATTTGTCGTAAAGGTAATCGAAGCCGGCCTGATTGATATAGACCGGATAATTCTCTTTCGCATAGGCTTCTCCGATGAAAATGGTTTCCGGGAATTCCTCCTTTATCCTTGCAATCATCCAGCGGAAGAACTGCCATGGAACCATCTCGATCATGTCACATCTGAAGCCATCAACCCCTTTTCCGCACCAATAGCGCACGATGTCGTACATCTTGTCCCATGTAGGAGTATGGAAATCGCAGTAATTAAGTCGTATCGTCTCATACCAGTCATCTTTCCCCGGGGAAGGGGAGAAGCAGTTGCCCGAAGCCTTGGCAGGGTTTTCATAATAATTTCCCGGAACCGGAAGAGCCAATGGCTGTCCAGGGTAATAGTAGAAATCGTTCTCCGGTCTCCAATGGACTGTACAGTCATCGGAAGCACCCAGCGGAGGGACATCATTGCAGACGCCGGCCTTTCCATACGAACGCGACACATGGTTTGGCACGAAATCTATCAATACCTTCAATCCGAAATCATGGGTCCGCTTCAACAAAGACTCGAACTCATACATTCTTTCCGAAGGATTATCAGCAAGATACGGATTTACATCATAGTAATCGACTATAGCATACGGAGAGCCAGCCAGGCCCTTTACTATCTGTGGATTAGCCGCAGGACAGCCATTGAAAGACTCGGACGTAGCGTGTCGGATAACCCCCGTGTACCACACATGGGTCACGTTCATTTCCTCCTTAAGGTACCGAAGGCTCGCCTCATCTATGGAAGAAAACTTCCCGCAACCGTTATCTTTCAGGGAACCATTTGGAACGGGATGGTCACACCTGTTGCCCCAAAGCCGGGGAAGCATCTGATAGATCACCATCTTCCTCATGACAAACGCCTGAATTCTGCAACCGTTATCGCAGTTGCAACCGCAACATTGAGGGATTCCGAGCCACGGGAATCTCGAGGATATGAAGGAATATAGAGCCTATCCGTCACTGCCGATGCCACTTCGGACGAAATCCCGTTGGATTCATTCCCCACTATGATGACCACCGGAGAATCATCACCTCTTTTCAATTCCTTCGAATACATGTCTTCGCCGTCAAGGAAGGTGCCGTAGACGCTTCCGCCAAGGAGGGAAACCTTGCGGCAAAGTGAAACGATGTCACAATAATGGAACCTGACCCTGAATATGGCCCCCATGGATGCCTGGACGACCTTCGGATTGAAAATGTCCACCGTATCCTCCGATGCGAAGAGGGCATCTATGCCGAACCAGTCAGCGATACGGAGTATGGTCCCAAGATTGCCTGGATCCCGTATCCCGTCAAGCACCAGGAACAAGCCTTTGTCCGGCAGCCGGAACGAACCGATGTCCTGGATTTCCAGATCCGAAGGCTTCCTCACGACGGCAAGGGCCGGTGAAGGGGAAGAGAGATGGCTCATCCGTGCCATTGCGTTTTCTCCGATCTCAACCTGCTGGTAGACCTTCGTCACTTCGAAAGAGGATAGTCGGGCTTCTTCGACCATCTTCTCTCCTTCCACCACGAAAAGACCGTGCTGATCCCTGAATTTCTTTTGTTCCAGGCTCCTTACCAGCTTGATTTCATTGTTGCTTACAGGGAAATTCATTCTCTTGGCAGTTTTTTGCTTGAATGGAATCCAAAGATATTAATATTCTTGCTAATTTTGCATAAAATGGAGTTCAA
>JBGVAE010000137.1:0-5972 GCA_045224215.1 Candidatus Cryptobacteroides sp.
GCCAATATGGGCGCCCTGGGAGCTGCCCTTTCCACGATGGTTGCAAACCTCTCGAGCCACAAGCGCGGCTGGGACGACCGCTGGAAAGAGTTCTCCGACTGGGCTGAGAAAGGCCAGGCCGTAATGTCAGAGCTCATCTCCCTGATCGACGAAGACACTGCTGCCTTCGACAGAATCATGGCTGCTTTCTCTCTTCCGAAGGGCACCGAGGAGGAAAAGGCTGCGAGGGCACAGGCCATCGAAGATGCCACCCTCTATGCCTCACAGGTTCCTCTGCGCACGATGAAAGCTTCATTCAAGGTGTTCGAAGTTGCCCGGGCAATGGCCGCAGATGGTAATCCTAACTCCGTTTCCGATGCCGGAGTCGGCGCCCTCGCTGCCCGCAGCGCGGTTCTTGGAGCGCAGCTCAATGTCAAGATCAACGCTGTCGGCCTGAAAGACAAGGAAAGGGCTGGGGCTCTGATCGCCGAAGCCGATGAGATTGCCAGGGAGGCCGTCCAAGAAGAAAAAGAAATCCTCGAAATCGTAAATTCCAAGATAAATGGATAAGTTCCAAGAAGAAATACTTGCCGGCATCCCTCAGGACAGGCTCCCGGATCCAAAACCTTACGACAAATCCATCAACCACGCTCCGAAGAGAAAGGATATACTTACAAAGGAGCAGAAAGTCCTAGCGCTGAAGAATGCTCTCAGGTATTTCCCGGAGAAATTCCACGAAGCGCTCGCTCCGGAATTCGCAAAGGAACTCCGGGACTACGGCAGGATCTACATGTACAGGTTCCGTCCTTCATACGAGATCTATGCCCGCCCTATCGATGAATATCCTTGCAAGAGCAAGCAGGCTGCCGCCATAATGGCAATGATCCAGAACAACCTGGACCCGAGGGTAGCCCAACACCCGCACGAGCTGATAATTTACGGCGGGAACGGTGCCTGCTTCCAGAACTGGGCCCAGTACAGGCTTGCGATGCAGTATCTCGCCACGATGACAGACGAGCAGACCCTGGCGATGTATTCCGGACTCCCGATGGGACTGTTCCCGAGCCACAAGGACGCCCCGAGGGTGGTCGTCACCAACGGAATGGTGATCCCGAACTATTCCAGCCAGGACGACTGGGAGAGATTCAACGCCCTGGGAGTTTCGCAGTACGGCCAGATGACGGCCGGCTCTTACATGTACATCGGTCCTCAGGGAATCGTGCACGGTACCACGATCACAGTCATGAACGCTGCCAGGAAACAGCTCAGGAACAGGAATATACCTGCGACCAACGAGAACATGAAGGGGATGCTCTTCGTGACCGCCGGCCTGGGAGGGATGTCGGGGGCGCAGCCTAAGGCAGGCAATATCGCCGGAGTCGTGAGCGTTACCGCCGAAATCAATCCTCTTGCAGCCCGCAAGCGTTTCGACCAGGGCTGGGTGGATGAACTCCATGAGGACCTTGACGAACTCATCCCACGCATCCGCAAGGCCGTGGAAAGCAAGGAAGTCGTCTCCCTCGCATATGTCGGGAATATCGTAGATCTCTGGGAACGGCTTGCTGAAGAAGGGATGCAGGTAGACCTTGGTTCCGACCAGACCTCCCTGCACAATCCCTGGGCCGGAGGATATTATCCTGCCGGCCTGTCTCTGGAAGAATCCAAGACCATGATGGCGGAAGAACCGGAAAAGTTCAAGGAGGCTGTCAGGGCATCCCTAAGAAGGCACGTCGCAGCGATCAACAAGCTCACTGCCAAGGGAATGTATTTCTTCGACTACGGGAATGCCTTCCTCCTGGAATCTTCCCGCGCAGGTGCTGACATCCTCAAGGAAGACGGATCATTCCGCTATCCTTCATATGTCCAGGACATCATGGGTCCTCTCTACTTCGACTACGGCTTCGGTCCGTTCCGCTGGGTCTGCATGAGCGAAAAGCCGGAAGACCTGGCGAAATCCGACGAACTCGCAGTAAAGGTCCTTACCAGGGAAGCCGCTGAGGCTCCGGAGGAGATCCGCGGCCAGATGCAGGACAACATCCACTGGATCGAAGAAGCCGGAAGGAACAATCTCGTGGTCGGTTCCCAGGCCAGGATTCTCTATGCTGACTGCGAAGGCAGGACGAACATCGCCATGGCCTTCAACGAGGCTATCCGCAAGGGAGAAATCAGCGGTCCTATCGTACTGGGCCGCGACCACCACGACGTCTCCGGTACGGATTCTCCGTTCCGAGAGACCTCGAACATCTACGACGGATCCCAGTTTACGGCAGACATGGCCATCCAGAACGTGATAGGCGACGGATTCCGCGGAGCGACCTGGGTATCCATCCACAACGGAGGCGGAGTCGGCTGGGGTGAAGTCATCAACGGCGGCTTCGGAATGGTGATTGACGGATCCGAAGATTCAGACCGCCACATCCGCCAGATGCTCTTCTGGGACGTAAACAACGGAATAGCCCGCCGCAGCTGGGCCCGCAACGAAGGCGCCGGTCATGCAATCCGCAGGGAAATGGAACGTACACCAGGACTGAAGGTGACCCTGCCTAACCTCACCGACGAAGAACTTGTGAAGAAAGCTATCGAAGAATCATGACACATATCATTTCAAAAGCACATCTGAGTCTGGAACGGCTCAAGGAAATCCTGAACAATCACGAAACTCTCCAGTTGGGAGAGGAAGCAGTAGCTGCCATAGAGAAATGCCGGAAATACCTGGACAGCAAGATGGAAGACCTGGAGAAGCCGGTCTATGGTGTGACCACCGGATTCGGTTCGCTCTATAATGTCACCATCCCTGCAGACCAGCTGTCCCAGCTTCAGTACAACCTGGTGGTCAGCCATGCCTGCGGTGTCGGTGAGACCGTCCGGCCGGAAATCGTAAGGCTGATGCTTCTCCTGAAGGCGCAGTCCCTTTCATATGGACATTCAGGCGCTCAGCTGATCACAGTGCAGAGGCTGCTGGATATGTTCAACAATGACATCCTTCCGGTAGTGTACCAGCAGGGATCGCTCGGAGCATCCGGAGACCTCGCTCCCCTCGCCCACCTGAGCCTTCCGCTCATCGGACTCGGAGAAGTCCTGTACAAAGGGAAGATAAGGCCGAGCAAGGAAGTCTGGGACGAGATGGGATGGGAGCCAATAACCCTCCAGTCCAAGGAAGGCCTGGCCCTCCTGAACGGGACCCAGTTCATGAGTGCGCACGCAATCTGGTCTCTCATCCAGTGCCACAGGCTGTCTGAATGGGCCGACAAGATCGGTGCGATGTCCCTGGAGGCCTATGACGGCAGGATAGAGCCTTTCCTCCCTCTCACCCACAAGCTCAGGCCACACAAAGGCCAGATCGACACTGCAGCAAGGTTCATGGCTCTCCTTGAAGGAAGCGAACTCCAGGAAAGGTACAAGGAACATGTCCAGGATCCATATTCATTCCGCTGCATCCCGCAGGTTCACGGGGCAGTCAAGGACAACATCCGCTACGTGGAGTCGGTGATAGAGAACGAGATCAACTCGGCGACGGACAATCCTAACGTATTCCCTGACGAGGACATGATCATCTCTGCAGGAAACTTCCACGGAGAGCCGATAGCCATCCCTATGGACACACTGGCCATTGCGATGTCAGAACTCGCCAACATCTCCGAAAGAAGGATATTCAGGCTGATATCCGGCCAAAGGGGGCTGCCGAAGTTCCTGGTTGCCAACCCTGGCCTCAACAGCGGTTTCATGATCCCACAATACACGGCGGCATCCATAGTCAGCCAGAACAAAGGGTTGTGCTGGCCGGCTTCCGTGGACTCCATCCCGTCATCCCAAGGTCAGGAGGACCACGTGAGCATGGGATCCAATGCTGCCACAAAACTCGTCAGAGTCGTGGACAATTGCGAGGAAGTGCTTGCAATAGAGCTGTTCAACGCCGCCCAGGCCCTTGATTTCCGCCACCAGGTCACAGGAGCGAAGTCCTCTGAAAAGATAGAAGGGATCTTCCGGGAATATAGGAAGAGCGTTCCTTTCATCAGCGACGACCGATACATGCATCCTCTAATAGAGAAATCCATCGAGTTCATAAGATGAGGATCATCACAAATATCGGCGAACTTTGCGGCATAGTCCCTTCCGGCGTCCTGCGCAAGCAGGGGGCTGAAATGGATGAACTGGCTACATTGAAAAATGCCTACCTGACCGTCCTGGAAGGGAAGATAGAAAGTTTCGGCCCGATGTCCGAATGTCCCGTCCCTGGAACTGAAGACGATGTGACGGACGCCTGCGGAGGAATAGTGATGCCTGCATTTTGCGACTCTCACACCCACATCTGCTACGCCGGGACGAGGGAACAGGAGTTCATCGACAAGATCAACGGACTGAGCTACGCAGAGATCGCTGCCCGTGGAGGAGGAATCCTGAATTCCGCCGACCTCCTTCACGCCACGAGCGAAGAAGAGCTGTATTCCCAGACGATGGCCAGGGTGAAGGAAATGATTGCAAAGGGTACGGGAGCCATCGAGATAAAGAGCGGCTATGGCCTTACAGTCGAAGATGAGCTCAAGATGCTCCGCGTGATCAGACGCATAAAGCAGGATACCCCTGCCACCATCAAAGCCACATTCCTCGGTGCCCACGCAGTGGGAAGGGCTTTTGCGGGAAGGCAGGAGGAATATGTGGACCTGGTCTGCAAGGAGATGGTCCCTGCCGTCGGTGAAGAGGGTCTTGCTGATTTCATCGATGTATTCTGCGATGAAGGCTTCTTCACTCCGGAGCAGACAGAAAGGATAATCCAAGCGGGCCGGGAATACGGACTGATTCCGAAGATCCATGCGAACGAGCTGGCCGTGTCCGGCGGAGTCCAGGTCGCAGTTGCAAATGATGCTCTTTCTGCAGACCATCTGGAATGTACCACCGATGCCGAAATAGAAGCATTGAAAGGCACCCGGACCATGCCGACCATGCTCCCGGGGTCGTCTTTCTTCCTCGGTCTGCCGTACGGCCGGGCCAAGGAATTCATCGCTGCAGGCCTTGGAATAGCACTGGCTTCCGACTACAATCCCGGTTCTTCTCCTTCAGGAGACATGCGTTTCGTGATGGCACAGGGTTGCATAAAGATGAGATTGACTCCGGCACAGGCTTTCAACGCCTGCACCCTCAACTCTGCATATGCGATGGGGGTTTCCGACATCCTGGGGTCCATCACGAAAGGAAAGGAAGCGAACCTGATAATCACAGATCCGCTTCCTTCACTTGCCTATATCCCATATTGCTACCAGACTCCTTTCATCAGGGAAGTGCTGCTATCTGAATGATACCCTGGCACCCACGGTCATCATGAAATCCAGAGGCTTGTCCTTGTAGACAGTCTGGACTGAAGATCCGTCGTCGAAATGATAGCTCATGCCGGGCTCCACGTAGAGACCCAGATTCTTTCCGATATTGACCTGCACTCCGGCTCCAGCATTCAAGGACCAGAGCAACGGCTTAACTGACAGATCTGTAACAGTCCCTTCACCACTAGCCTGCCCTGATATCTGCACCGTGTTCACGACCTTACCGGAGACGCATTTCTCCACAGCCCCGCCAGCGGACAGATACAACCTGCACCAATCGTTGCCGAAGATATTCGCGGTCAGGTCAAGCGGGATGCCTGCATACCTGAGTGTCTGTGTATCTTGCGAAAACGTCGAACCCGAACTCGTCGAGAACGTACTATGAAGCGTCGTGTATGAGAGACCTGCTTCCGCTCCGAAAACCTTACCGAGAGGGATGTGGAACATCAGGGACATCCTGACAGGACGGTGATGCACGGTTTGGGATTTGACTTCAGAGGCATAGGCGAGCGGAGGAGCAGGAGCTGCCGCCCTCGTAGGACCCGCACCGTAATAGAACATGGTAGGATTATAATTGCTGACATCACGGCTCTCCGTTGCAGTTCCGGAAAGGGATGCCTTCATGGAGACCTTGGACAGAAGATCCGAAGCGCCGTCGTCAGTCGCCGACATATAGCC
>JBGVAE010000138.1:0-8738 GCA_045224215.1 Candidatus Cryptobacteroides sp.
AGAAGGAGGGCGAGGACAAGTCCGATCTCTGTGAAGAGCAGCCTTCTGTTCTCAAGATTGGCTTTTTCGGTTTTCTTTACTTCCATAATCAATAGTTTTTATGTTAAACTTCGATAGATTCTTCGCTTCGCTCAGAATGTCTTGTTAGGTCTGATGCAAAGATACGGCCCCGGGAGGATGTTTTGCAAATTTCATGGCCTGGGAAAACTCTCGTGGCAGGAATATAAAACGTTGACTGTCAGCTATTTCCACCGACAGTCAATCCATAAAATCTCTCGCAAAATTCAAGTGCTTGATTATCAAGCGTTTACTGAAGCGATCCTCCGACGATGTCGAGAATCTCGGAAGTGATCTTCTGCTGGCGGCCCTTGTTGTATTCAAGAGTCAGCTCGGCCAGCAGGTCGTTGCCGTTGTCCGTCGCCGTCTGCATGGCAACGGTACGGGCAGCGTGCTCGGCGGCATTGCTGTCCAGAAGAGTAGTATAGACACGAAGCCGCACTACCCTTGGGAGAAGATCTTCGATGAGTTCATCCACCGATGGCTCGATGAGCAGGTCCTCGGGATTGCGCGGATGCCGTTTGACCGAGAGCTCGGAGGTGGCCTCGGAGAGAGTAAGAGGCAGATAAGTCTGGCGGGTCACAACCTGCGATGCAGTTGACTTGAAATGATTGTAAACCAGTTCCACCTTGTCGAAACGCCCGCCCAGGAAGCCATCCAGAAGTTCCTGAGCCAAGGAGGATGCAGCCTCGTAAGAAGGAGATTCCGCCATTTTGGAATAGTCTGCCGGACTTGGGAAACCAGCCTTCCTCAGGGCATCAGCCAACTTTCGGCCGACAGAATAGACGGTGATATCCGAATCCTTCAGACCCGAGGAGCGATATTCATTGACAACCGCGAGAGCTTGCTTGATGACGTTGGAATTGAAGGCGCCGCAGAGGGAGGAATTTGAGGAAAAGGCCACCACGGCCACCTTGGTCACAGGTCGAGAGGCCATAAGTCCACCTCCATATTCCACCTTGGACATCAAGTCCACCAGGATGCGGTGGAGCTGCTTCTGGTAAGGCAGCATATTCCCGATAGCCTGCTGGGCTTTGTGGAGCTTGGCAGAGGCCACCATCTTCATGGCCGAAGTGATCTTCAGCGTACTTCCGACGGAAGCGATCCTGCCTTTTATTTCCTTCAGGGAAGCCATTACTTAAGGGATTCAGAAACTGCAGCTGCTACTTCTTCAATCACCTTGGCGGCATTCTCGTCGTACTTGCCGCTGGCAAGGGCCTCCAGTACATCCTTGTGTCCCGCCCTCATCCTGTCCAGGAACGAAGTCTGGAATTCAGGCACAGCATCGATCGCGATGCCGCTCATCAGCGCATGGGTTCCGCAATAGAGGATGGCCACCTGCTCCCCTACCGGCATCGGCGAATACTGAGGCTGGATCAGGAGCTTGTTGTTCTTGCGTCCTTTGTCAAGAGCCATGGCGGTGACCTTGTCTACGTCTGAGGAGAACTTGGAGAAAGACTCGAGCTCATTGTACTGGGCCTGGTCGATCTTCAGGGTACCGGCGACCTTCTTCATGGACTTCACCTGGGCGGATCCACCTACTCGGGACACCGAGATACCGACGTTGATAGCCGGACGCTGGCCCTGGTTGAAAAGGCCTGACTCAAGGTAGATCTGGCCGTCGGTAATGGAAATGACGTTCGTAGGAATATAAGCCGAGACGTCGCCTGCCTGGGTCTCAATGATCGGAAGCGCAGTGAGCGAACCTCCGGCCTTGACCTTGCCCCTGAGGCTGTCTGGTAGGTCGTTCATCTGCTCTGCGACTTCCTGCTGGTCAATGATCTTTGCAGCCCTTTCAAGAAGCCTTGAATGGAGATAGAACACATCACCAGGATAGGCCTCACGGCCGGATGGACGGCGGAGGATCAGGGACACTTCACGGTAGGCCACGGCCTGCTTCGAGAGATCATCATAGACCACGAGGGCAGAACGGCCGGTATCGCGGAAATATTCCCCGATGGCAGCTCCTGCGAAAGGCGCGAAATACTGCATTGCAGCAGGATCGGCGGCAGTGGCTGCAACAACTATCGTATAGTCCATGGCCCCTTTGGCGCGAAGGGTCTCGACTATATTCGCCACAGTGGAACCTTTCTGGCCCACGGCGACATAGATGCAGTACACCGGCTTGCCTTCCTGGTAGCAGGATCTCTGGTTGATGATGGTGTCGATGGCAATCGCAGTCTTACCGGTCTGGCGGTCACCGATGATGAGCTCCCTCTGGCCGCGGCCGATAGGAATCATCGCATCGATAGCCTTGAGACCCGTCTGGAGAGGTTCCGTGACAGGCTGACGGTAGATGACTCCGGGAGCCTTGCGCTCCAGCGGCATCTCCGTAAGTTCTCCATCTATATTCCCGAGACCGTCAAGAGGGACTCCAAGGGGGTCCACAACCCTTCCGAGCATTTTCTCTCCCACCTTGATGGAAGCTATCCTGCCCGTCCTGCGGACCATCATCCCCTCCTTGACCTCATCGGTAGGACCGAGCAAAACGGCTCCGACGTTGTCCTGTTCGAGGTTCATCACCACTCCCATGACTCCGCTTTCGAATTCCAGCAATTCTCCGGCTTCCGCATTGGTGAGCCCGTACATCCTGGCCACGCCGTCACTGACCTGGAGGACCTTGCCGATTTCTTCGAAATGGAGGGAGGTGTCGATGTCCTTCAACTGTTGGAGGAGCACCTGCGAAATCTCACTTGGTTTGATGTTATTGTTCTGCGCCATTACACTATTCTTCGATTCTTTTCGATAAACTGTCGCTTGATGAGTTCAAGCTGATGGGAAACTGAAGCATCCAGGAGCCGGTCTTCCACTTCGAACACGAACCCGCCGATAAGGCTTGGATCGACTTCGGTGGTTAAAAGAAGCTTGCTCCCGGTCTTGGATTCAACCAGTTTCCTGAGTTTTGACTCAAGGTCCGCTGTCTTTTCCGAATATTCAGGGACCGAGAGGGTTCCCCGCACTATGTTGCGGGATTTGTACCACAATGTCTCGTAGGTGTTGAAGATCAGACGGATGTCACATATTCGGCCATTCCGGACAAGGAGGTTGACAAACTTGCGGAGTTCAGGGCATAGGGTTTCTCCCTCAGGAAGAGAAGCCTCCAGCAAGGACACCTTCTGGTCACGGGACACCACGGCAGTATCGACAAGGGCGCGGCGTAGGTCCGGAACGGAGTCCAGAGCCTCACGGAGTCGCTGCACCTGCACGATGACCGTCTCTCCCCCACCGGTCTCGCCGACCAGTTTCAGGAGAGCCTCCGCATAGCGGGAAGCGATGATCCCTGTGTTCATTCCTTGCTTATTTCATCCACCAGCCTGTCCACCAACTCAGATTGGCTGTCACCGCTCTCAAGGTCCTTCTTCAAGACTTTCTCAGCCACACTGACAGAAAGCAGGGCGACTTCCTTGCGGATGTCGCGCATTGCGCTTTCCTTCTCAGCAGCAATCTGGGTCCGAGCGTGATCCATGATCTTGGCAGCCTCATCCTGGGCCTGGACCTTAGCCTGTTCGACGATGTTGTCCCTGGATGCAGCTGCTTCCTTGAGAATGCGAGCCTGTTCCTTCCTGGCCTCCTCGATCATTTCCGACTGTTCAGCCGCAAGGTTGCGGAGCCTTTCCTCCGCCTCCTTGGCCGCCTTGATGGATTCGTTGATCCTGTCCGCCCTCTTCCGGACCGAGTCGGTGATCATTGGGAATCCCCACTTGGCCAGGATGAAGAAGACGATGCCGAAGATCAGCGTCATCCAGACAATCAATCCGAAATCAGGAGTGATGAGAGACATCTCTACTTAGCGATAAGGCAGACGACGATTGCAAACAAGCAGGCACCTTCGATGAGGGCGCTTACGATGATGGCGGTCATCCTGTAGTGGCCGGCCTGTTCAGGCTGACGTGCACCGGCTTCGAGGGAAGCCTGACCGATCTTTCCGATACCGAATGCTGCAGCCAACGCGGCCAGAGCTGCGCCGATGGCTTTGCCGAGGGTCCCGAGGGACAATCCTGCCTGAAGTAAGAATGCTAAAGGAAACATAATTATAATGATTTAAAGTTAATTGCCTATTCTGCTTCTGCTTTCTGCCTCGACAGCCCGATGAAGACTGCCGAAAGCATGGTGAATACATATGCCTGGATGAACGCCACGAGGATTTCAAGGCAGTCCATGAACACTCCGAGGATCACAGCCACTGCGCTGAGGCCGCCGTTGACGGCTATTCCCATCTTGGCTGTAAGGAATATTACCGCAACCACTCCAAGGATCATGAAATGACCCGCGAGGATGTTCGCAAAGAGTCGCACCATGAGACTGAAAGGCTTGGTGAACATACCTATGATTTCGATGACCGGCATGAGCGGAAGCGGCACCTTGAGCCAAGTCGGAACCTCCGGCCAAAGGATATCCTTCCAATAATGCTTGTTACCGAATATATTGACGGTGAAGAATGTAAAGAGTGCCAGCACAAGGGTCACGGCTATGTTACCCGTCACGTTCGCTCCTCCAGGGAAGAACGGCACGATACCCATCAGGTTGTTGATGAATATGAAGAAGAAGGCAGTCAGGAGATATGGGGAATATTTCTTATAATCTTCTCCTACACAGTCCTTTATGATATCGTCTTCGACCATTGTGACGAGCATTTCCATGATACCCACGCCGCCGGTAGGAACTTCTTCCCTGGCGTCATGCTTGCGGTACCAGGATGCAGTTCCGAGCACGATGAAGAGCAGCAGGGCGCAGTTGATCAGAAGGCCGGCCACGTTCTTGGTCATCGAGAAATCCCACGGTCGGATTTCAGAGCCGCCAGGGCCTCGCTCGACTATCTTGTTTTCGTATTTACTGCCCGCAGGAGCTATGTAGAAGCCTTTATATTCCCCTTCCTCCAGATGCTTGGAAGAGAAACAGTGGAAACCGCCGCCGTTCTTGCTGATGACGATCACCGGGAGCGGGATGCTGATGTGCTTGCCGTTGATGGTGGTGATGTGCCAGTCGTAGGCATCACGGACATGGCCGTAGAGATATTCATCCATGTCGAACTGGACTTCATCATCGGCAGCCTGGGGTTTCTGGGCTTGGAGGGCCAGCGGAAAGACCAGCAGCGAAAGCAATATGATTAACCACTTCTTCATCAGAGTTCTACGCATGCACTTACGTGATTGTCACATATTTCCACGAAGCCGGACTTGATGGCCAGGCTTTCTTCGGCTTCTTCGCCGCTGCGGTAGACGATATTCCCTCCTACAAGGGACGAAATCAGAGGTGCATGGTCCTCCAGGACCACGAAACGGCCCTTTGTCCCGGGCAGTTCCACCCGGTCCACATCCTTATGCACCAGCGCCCCTTCGGGAGATATTACCTGTAAATCTATCATCGTCAACTACCCGTCATTCCGCCTGCGCCAGGATGGCCTCACCCTTCTTGATTGCCTCCTCAAGGGTTCCCACATTGAGGAAGGCCTGCTCCGGAAGATAATCCACTTCCCCGTCAAGGATCCGGCGGAATCCGTCTATGGTGTCCTTGATGTCCACCATCACGCCCGGTACTCCGGTGAACTGTTCGGCCACGGAGAACGGCTGGGACAGGAATCTCTGCACCCTGCGGGCACGGTTGACTGTCTGCTTGTCCTCGTCGGAGAGTTCGTCCATACCGAGGATCGCAATGATGTCCTGAAGTTCCTTGTTCCTCTGAAGGATCTGCTTCACCCTCTGAGCCGTCTCGTAGTGGTCTTTGCCGACAACGTTCGGGTCCAGGATCCTGGAAGTCGACTCCAGCGGATCTACGGCGGGATATATTCCTAATTCAGTGATCTTACGGCTCAGGACGGTGGTTGCATCCAGGTGGGAGAAGGTGGTCGCAGGGGCAGGGTCGGTCAAGTCATCGGCAGGCACATAGACTGCCTGGACCGATGTGATGGATCCGTTCTTGGTAGAGGTGATCCTTTCCTGCATCTGGCCCATCTCAGTGGCCAGGGTTGGCTGGTAACCCACGGCTGAAGGCATACGACCAAGGAGAGCCGAAACCTCAGAACCGGCCTGGGTGAACCTGAAGATGTTGTCGATGAAGAACAGGATGTCGCGAGGCCCGTCTCCGGTGTCGGAGTCGCGGAAGGATTCCGCCAGGGTCAGGCCTGAAAGGGCCACGGACTGACGGGCTCCCGGCGGTTCGTTCATCTGGCCGAAGACCATCGAGACCTGGGACTTCTCAAGTTCCTTGCGGTCCACCTTGGAAAGATCCCAGTGGCCTTCTTCCATGCTCTTCTGGAATTCCTCGCCATATTTGATGACCCCGGATTCGATCATCTCGCGAAGCAGGTCGTTACCTTCCCTGGTACGCTCCCCCACTCCGGCGAAGATAGAGAATCCGTTATGTTTCTTCGCTATATTGTTGATCAGCTCCTTGATGAGGACGGTCTTGCCTACTCCGGCTCCTCCGAAAAGGCCTATCTTGCCGCCTTTGAGATACGGTTCAAGCAGGTCTATGACCTTTATTCCCGTATAAAGGACTTCCTGAGACGTCGTGAGATCTTCGAATTTCGGCGGTTCACGGTGGATAGGCAGCGAATTCGCTTTTCTCAGAGCGCCAAGGCCATCGATAGTGTCACCGACGACGTTCATAACGCGGCCTCTGATCTGGCTCCCGGTCGGCATGGAGATAGGTGCACTTGTGTTCTCCGCCTTCATTCCGCGACGAAGACCGTCCGTAGAATCCATGGCGACACACCTGACCGTGTCTTCTCCTATATGCTGCTGAACTTCTATGACCAATGGCTTCTTGCCCTCTCCCCTGTCAACCAAAAGCGCATCATGGATGCTTGGCAAAGCCTTTTCCTGGGTCTCGGCGCCGAAGTGGACATCCACCACAGGACCGATTATTTGAGAAATATAACCTATGTTTTCTGCCATATGCGAGAACCGCTGTAAAATTTACGCCAAATTAGTCAAAATTTCCCAAATAGGAAAGAAGACGGACCGATTTGGAATCGATCCGCCTTCTTTTTATCAGTTATTTAATCTTTGCTTACTTAACCAAGCAAACTGCAACACGGTTCTCCTCAGGAGTGTTGAAAGGATTGACGGTGTCACCGAAGTACTCAGTGATGATCCTATCCTTAGCGATGCCGGCATCCTCGATAGCCTTGGCAACAACCTCAGACCTCTTCTGAGAGAGGAACTTGTTCCTCTTGGCAGTACCGGTGTCCTTATCAGCGTAACCGCTAACGCGAACCTTGGTGTCAGGGTTAGCCTTGAGGGCTGCAACGACCTCATCGATCTTGAGCTGCTCGCTTGCGCGGATGTCCCACTTGTCGATGATGAAGAAAATGTTGCGCTGGAGAGACTCGAATACAGGCTCGGTCTCAACGACTGGCTCAACGACGACTGGCTCTGGTTCCGGTTCTGGCTTGACGACAGGAGCAGGAGCAGGAGCAGGGGTAGGAACTACTACTGGTACAGGAACTGGCTTAGCCTTACCGAAGCTGAAGGTCAGGCCTGCGAGAGCCTTGATCTGGAAGTCAGCCTTGGAACCCTGCTTTGAATTGAAGTAGTCATTGATGAAGCTGCAGTTACCCTCGAGGTTGAGAGCGATCGCATCGGTGAGCCTGATGTTCAGACCGGCACCGGCCCTGAGGGCAGGAGAGAGGCTCTTCTCTTCCCAAAGATATCCGTTAGCCGGGAACTGAGCCTTTACAGCATTAGCCTCGTCGTTATTGAATGCATAGTTTGCACCAACACCACCGAAGATGTAAGGGTTGAGGGTACGGTCGAACTTGTAGCCTGCGAAGAGAGCTGCGAGGTCAGCCATGAGGTCGAGACCACCTTCAACATAGTTGTACTTGTAAACGGTGAGAGGTCCGGCGATAGCGCCCTTAGCCTGCCAGCCATTGACATTCAACCTGGCACCAAAAACTGGCGAGAACTGGTAACCGAGACTTACAGCTGCCGATGGAGAGAGCAGGTCGGTGAACTTGGTCTCACCGATCGTGTGTGCAACTCCGCCCTGAAGCTGCATGAACCAGTAACCATCAAAGTCCTTGGTCTGCGCGTTAGCTACAGGGATCGATGCAGCAAGCACAAGGCTTGCAAGAATAGTTAATATACGTTTCATAATAGTAATGAATATAAAATTGTCCAATTAGCGATGCTAAATTAGTATAAATTTTTCAATCTGCAAAATATATCCACTAATTTGCAGGGCCTTGGAGACGATTTCAGGCGCATTATTTGTAACTTTGGGGCAAGATCAATCAACTTTGACTTACATAATTCAGTCATGCTTACAAACTTGAATATCAGATTGTCACATCAGTTCCTGGTGCTGGTGTCGGTTTTAGTTGCAGTATTATGCAGCACGGGACTGGCGGCCCAGAGGTCGAAAGCATACCCATATCCCTATGATGCCTTGACATTCAAGGAGAATTTCCACGATTTCGGAACCTTTTCAGAGAAGGCCGGTCCGCAAAGTTATTCTTTCACATTCGTCAACGAGAGGGATGTCCCGGTCAAGATCAGAAAGGTTTCCAGCATGTGCAGCTGTGCTCGGGCGAAATGGCCGAAAAAGGCCATAAAGCCTGGGAAAACCGGAAAGGTCGTTGTGACCTACTTGAATGAGGATGGTGCCAAGCCGTTCGACAAACAGTTGATGGTTTACTACGAAGGCAACGCCGACTACGAAATGCTACGGATCCGCGG
>JBGVAE010000139.1:0-12926 GCA_045224215.1 Candidatus Cryptobacteroides sp.
CCAAGGCCAACATCCGCGACAAGGCCGACTTCGTGTTCCTGATGTCCAAGGCCGACTGGGACGCTTACGACGATGAGCTGGCCGACCTCCATCACAAGGGAGCCGACCCGACCGAACAGAACGTCAAGCGCTTCAAGGGCCACCGTGTGGAGCCTCTGGAGGGAATGCCAGACGATGTCATCATCGGAACCCTCGCATCGCTGGATGCCAACAAGACCAACCTGTTCGCCGCAGTGAACCTGGTGAACGACTTCAACGCCATCCTCATCGACAAGGTGACCAATGCCGGAGAGAAGTACTTCTGCAAGATGCTCCTCAAGGCTGACACCCAGATCGCGTGGGATGAGCTCTGCACCATCCTTGACAACAGGGATGCGTCCGGTGACGATTCTGACTCCGGCTCCAGCACCCCGACCATCAGCGGTGACACCGCCCTGAGCGTCGACGCCACCGCCAAGTCGAATGTGCGCACCTACGCCACCTCCAACGGCGCAGCCGTGACAGCCGAGGTCATCACCGAAGGTGCGGATTGGCTCACGGTTTCCGTTTCCGGCAATAAGGTGACCTTCACCAGAACCGCCTACGCCGCCAACGCTGAGGGCAGCGATCCCCGCGTCGCCAAGGTCAAGATCGGCATCGCCGGCACCGACGCGGAGCTGGAGGTTACCGTCAGCCAGGCCAAGGCCACTGAATAAGCGTCAGGCAGCTTTTAACCGACCTTCGTTATGGATTACGAGATATTGAAGGATTTGCTCATGTTTCTGCTCCCTGGTGGCGCAATCGGGTCCGTCGTGACCTGGTTCGCCACCCGGAAGGAGCGGAAGGTTGACGTCCTTGCCAAGCTCCAGGAGTCCATAGACCTCCTCACCCGCAAGTACACGGAGGTGCTGGACGAGAATGTCCAGCTGAAGGCCGACAATGCGCAGCTGCTGGCGAACCAGGAGATAATGAACACCAAGATCGATTATCTCACCAACCAAGTAAGGATTCTCACACAACAGTTAAACAATCAAGGAAATGAAAAATCTCATCAAGGGAAAAACCCTTCTCATCCTGGCAGCCGTCGCGTTCCTGTCCGTAGCGTGCGGCCCGTCAAGCAAGCTGACGGCGTACCAGCAGACCCGGACGGACAGCCAGTCGCTGGTCCAGGCGCAAGCCGTTCAGGCCGAAAAGGCCGCGTTCGACAGCCTTCTGTACAGTTACCAGAACCTCCAGCTGGAGATGACGGAGCTGAAGGCGACGTTCGAGCAGTCGATCCCGGCAGCGCAGGCACAGGTGACGATCCCGATGCAGAGCCTCACTGACCTCCCCGAGGGAGCGAAGTTTGGGGAGTCGAGCGGCCGGGCGACTGTGGAAGCCGTCCGCTTTGGGGACAATATCATCCTGACCGGCCGATGTGATAGCGTGGCACGACAATGCGCGGTCCTGGAGAGGAAGACTACACGACAACAGAACACTATCGACTCGTTGAGCAAGGCACTCCAGTATAAAGATTCGGAGCTCTCTCAATTGGCCGTCAAACTGAATTCAAATAGCGTTCAAACGGCATCGGCTGTTGAAGAGACCAGAAAGCCGCCACGAAAGATCGGCGGGTGGTTCGTGGCTGGTACCGCACTGGGCCTCGCCGGTGGAGCCGGGGCGAACCTCCTTTGGAAACGCTTCAACGTGGGCTCCATGGTAAAACGAATATTCACCTAAAAAACAAGCCACTATGTACAAGCACGGAAGCAAATTGATCCTCTTCATGGGAACCAAGGCCCTCGGGCACTGCTCATCCTTGGAGATCCAGGATCAGGCCGAGACAAAGTCCCGCGCCATCAAGTCCCTTCCGGACTACAGCGAGGAGGAAACGGATTCCGACCTGCAGCCCGCCGCTGGCGAAGATAAGGCCAAGGATGGGCTCTGGGATGAGAAGTCCGTGTCGAAGCGGAACGTTACCATCAATGCCGAAGGGTTCGTCTGCGACGAGGAGTCCGGGGTCGGCTACGACGACCTCCTGGAAATGATGGACAATGCGGTACCCGTCAAGGCAAAGTATGCTTATGACGGCGAGGAAAACAAGAAGTACCGCGTCGGCAAGTTCATCATCACAAACCTCCAGCGCAGTACTCCTGCGGATGACGATGAGACGTACTCCCTCACCTTGGAGAACACCGGGAGGGTGCGGACCAAGACTGTCGCCTAACCCGGAAACACATTGATTCGGTCCCGGGCTCTCCGGGACCGTTTTTAACAACTAAAGCAAAAGACAATGAGCAAGTCAAAGAAACAACTCGAGATCGAGATCAACGGAAAGAAATACCCCTATAAGGAAACTATGGGTGCCATGATGGATTTCAAGCAGGAAACAGGACTTGATTCCCCAGTGGACACCGAAACCACCCTCAAATACATGTACCACGTGGTCAAGGCCATGTGCCGCCGGTCAGGCCAGGAATGTGACCTCACCTACCAGCAGTTTCTCGACGGCCTTGACGGGGACGAATTCCTGCGCATCGTCAACGAGAACAGGCAGGATCCTGCGGAGGGTGACGAAAAAAACGCGTAGAGCCTGTCCCGATAGAGAGGATCCTTGGCATAGCTGTCGGCAGGATGGGGATGTCCATCGATGATTTCCGTCGGCTTACCCCAGGGGAATTTGACGCCATTTACGGCGAATGGCGAGCCGGGCAGGACTCAATCATACATGGCGAATGGGAGCGTTGCAGATGGATCTGCTACTTCATCCTGAAGCCTTATGCGAAAAAAACGCTCAAGCCGACGGACATTTTCTCGTTTAACTGGGACAACCATGGCAGGAAGATGACCAAGGAGGAGCGTGAAGCCGAAAAGAAAGAATTCGAACGACTGAAAGAACTCTGGAAAGATGAAGAAAGCGGAATATGAGATAAGTTTTGTCGGAAAGGAGTCGGTTAGTGCCGTCGCCTCAAAAATCGTATCCGCCGTCACCGAGGGGCAGCGGAGCGCCTCCGCCGCCATCCAGAGGGTCAGCAGTGATTTGAAGTCTCAGGGGGCCGCGGCCGCAGCGGTGGCGTCTAAAAGCAAGGCGGCCCTTGAGACAGTCGCCTCCGGTGCCAATGGCGCGGCCACCAGCGTCAAGGCCATGTCATCAAGCTATACGAAGACCTATGAGGAGGTCAAACAAGCCCTGTCTTCCGGGGCGGCCTCCGTGGAAGAGTTCAGCCAGAACATCGAGACCCAGAAGAAAGTCGTGGCAGACCTCTCCGAACGGTACCGCCAGCTGAAATCCGACAGGGATGCTTCCGGGGAGTCTTCCCGGCTCCTTCAGGAACTGAATGATGAGAAAGGCGCACTTGCCGGTATGCGGGATGCCGTCAACCAATACAAGCAGTCTGATGTAAGCCTCCGTACGCAGATCGCGGCTGTCCGTAACGAGATGGGGAGGCTCCGTCTGGAAGGGAAAGAGAACACGAAGGAATACGAGACACTCCGTCAGGAGATGGAGCGCCTTGGCACGGCCTACCGGGAGCTCCAGACAGAGCAGCAGGCCCTATCCACCGGGGCAACCCAGATAGGCGGGATCATCAACGGTGTGCAGGGCCTTATGGGGGCCTATTCCGCCGGATCCGGCATCGTGTCCCTGTTTGTCAGCGACAACGAGAAACTGATGCAGGTGCAGACAAAGATGCAGTCCGTCATGGCCGTGATGATGGGTGTGCAGCAGGTATCCAACACCCTCCACGCCACAAGCGCATTCAGGATCGTCACCTGCAGGAAGGTGACGGAGCTTTGGACCGCGGCGCAGACCAGGCTGACTGTCGCCTACGGAATGTCCACGGCGGCGGCCAAGGCTTTCATGGCGGCGACCACCATGGGGATATCCCTCATCGTTACAGGCGCCATCACTGCCATCTCCAAACTGATTGACAAACACCGGGAAAACAAGAAAGCGCAAGAGGAGGCCAGAAAGGCCGAGGAGGAGGCGCAGAAATCCATCCGCACCACGGTAGCCAATAACATTGCCTCGCAGCTGGTCACGTACAGGAAGCTGCAGCAGCAGTGGAAGGGCCTCGGGGAGGATCTCCAGAAGCAGCAGAGATTCATTAAGGATAATGCCGGCGAGTTCAAGACCCTCGGTGTCAGGATCACGTCAGTCAAGGACGCGGAGAATGTTCTTATCACCAACGAGGGCGCCTTTGTGGAATCCCTCAAACGCCGCGCCATGGCCGCGGCGGCGATGGAACTTGCCTCAAAGAAATACCAGTCCGCCATCGAGAAGATGCTTGAGGCTGAGGAAGCCAAGAAGGTCACCAAAGATGACAGGAAGAAAGCCACCAAATATGCCTATGATGTTTACAACGGAGAGGTGGGATCCGCCAAGGGGGTTCTTGGCCGGGGACAGGTGGCCGGACAGAGAGACAAGATAATAAACGATGCTTTCCAGAGTAACGTCTACACTTACGGGCAGCAGCGTGCGAAGGAATACAATGATGCAGCGGAAGCCGAGATCAAGGAAGGGGACCGCTATTTCAGCATCGTGGAGAAATATAACGCCAAGGCCGATGAGGCCCTGAAGGCGCAAGGTATAACCCCATCGGGGGCCGGTGGCGGGGCTGGTTCCAAGGCAGGCAGCATTGATGCCATCGAAAAGAAGATCCAAGCCTTGACAACCCTGATGAAGTCGGCGAGTGCTTCTGAACGGGCGGAACTCCAGAAGGATATCAATGCCTGGCAGAAGAAGCTGGATGCCGTCAACCTTGAACTGGAGGCCCTCAGCGTCCCGTCAGACCCCCAGACCATCCAGGAACTGGAGACGGCCATTGGCTATTACGGCAAACTGCTCAAGGTCGCCGGGGCCGATGAGAGAAGCGAAATCCAGCAGACCATCAACGCTTACACAAAGAAGAAAACGGCCATTGAAGACAATTTGAAAGCCCTCTCTGTCCCTGCCAACCCAAAGACTCTGGAAGAATTCTCCATGGTCATATCAGCCTTGGATGGCCAGCTTAACCGTGCCGGGGAGAAAGAGCGGGCCACGATACAGGCGACAATCAACGCTTACAAGCGGGAAGAGGAAGAGATGCGAGCCCGTATCGCACTTGCGAGCACTCCCGCCGTCCTTTCAAGCCTCTCGGACTATGAGCAGGCAATATCAGCCTGCGAGGCTGTCCTGCAGTTCGCTAATGAGGAGGAAAGGGAAGGCATCCAAAGGACAATCAACGAATATCGGCGCAAGAAAGAGGCTATCGAAGACTCCCTGAATGCGCTTGACATACCCTCAAACCCTGTGAGCCTTGAGGACATCGGCCGGCTTGTATCTGCCCTTGAAACAAAACTCCAGAAGGCAGGTGAGACAGAGCGCACGGAGATCCAGAAGGAAATCAATCTCTGGAATGCGAAGCGTGAAGCCATCGAGGAGTCCCTGCAACTCGCTGGGTTGGATGAACTCTCCGCCATGGTCCAGAACGGGCTTGGGGTCGGAGGTGAGCTGGAGCTGCAGCTTCGCGCCAGGATTACCGGGGCCGAGGTGGCCAAGGCGAAGATCCAGGAACTGCAGAGAATGGCGGCAGTCGCCCAGACTGATGAGGAGAAGGCATCCATCAAGTCTGCCATCAAGCAGTGGCAGCAGTATGCCGTCCAGTTCGGGAACACGCAGACCGCCGGGGAAAAAGCCACAGGGATGCTCGAGAACATGTCAGCCATCGCCAATAGCATGTCTGGCATCGTGGGTGAGAATGCCTCGGGATGGCTTTCCTGGGGGGCAAACGTACTTTCGGCCGTAGCCGCAGCCATGCCTGCCATTGCTTCTGTCATCGGCGGGAACATCGCCCAGGCCTTCGCCGGGGCCACGGCCCAGTCCCAGACGGTGCCGTTCCCGTACAACCTTGTCGCTTTGGCCGCAAGCCTTACGGCGGTCACTGCAGCGGTGGCATCCATCCCCGCCTATGCTGAGGGCGGTATCGCCTATGGCAAGACGGTCGGCATGTTCGGCGAGTACTCCGGAGTCCAGCACAACCCGGAGGTGGTCGCCCCGCTTGACCGCTTGAAATCCCTTCTGGGAGGTTCTGACGGTGGCGGACAGGTAAGCTTCCGTATTGAAGGACGGACGCTCGTGGGAATACTTGAGAAAGAGAATCAGAGATCAAGACGCACAAGATAATGGCACTCGGAGTACGATACAGGGGCGCTTTTCCATCGAAAAGCGGGGACATCTGGAGGGTGGATATCCTCCAGGAGGGCTACGGAGGC
This sequence comes from Candidatus Cryptobacteroides sp., assembly GCA_045224215.1. Lineage (GTDB taxonomy): Bacteria > Bacteroidota > Bacteroidia > Bacteroidales > UBA932 > Cryptobacteroides. Next base: position 6,211 of record JBGVAE010000139.1, read on the forward strand.
ACGCAGCCTGGGGCCCTCCATTTCCCTTCCGATTGCCCGGTAGAGATTGAATGGAGCGAGACGGACAAACTGGATCCCGTGCAGGGCTCCTGCGCCACCATCAAGATCATCAGCGATTCAGACCGCAAGTACATCGACCTCTATACCGTGGAGGTTGGAGCGGTCCGGGCCGATATTTACCGAAACGGGATCCTCTACTGGAGCGGTACCCTGGACACTGAGCTTTACGAGGAGCCGTATTCGACCACCTACGGGTACGATGTCACCCTGACATTCTCTGACTTCGCATGCCTTGACCGTCTTGATTGGACAGAGTCCGGGCTTGTGAGCATCCACGCTATGGTAGCGAGGTGCCTGGAACGTTGCGGCATCAATTACGGCGGTATCCAGAAGTTCATAAGCACATCTGCTTACTCCTATGACGGCGCAGCTGCCTTATCCCTTGAGGAACTGTATGTCAACCAGGAGAATTTCACCGATGAGGACGGGGTTCCGATGACCGCCCGGGAGGTGCTGGAGGAAATCCTGAAGCCTTTCGCATTGCGTATTGTCCAGAAAGCCGGTCTGGTTTACATCTACGACTTGAATGCCCTTTCCGTTATTCCCCCTTCCGCCCTGGAATGGGGAAACAGCGACGATGCCGTCCTCGCCGCCGACAAGGTGTACAACAATGTCAAGGTCACCTTCTCCCCGTATGGGGATGCCGAGATGATGAAAGGCACAGTGGAGGAGGATCCTACCCAGACTGACGAAAACGGTACCCTCATTTATCAGAATTACCATAAGAACGATTACGGGACACTTGACTCCCTTCCTGGATTCCGGCTCCATTATGACCTGACGCATGAAAGCAATATGGAGGTGAGCAATGGTGCCAGGTTCTTCCAGATCAACTCCATATACAGCGGGCAGGATGATACCGGCGTGATTGCCTCCTTCAAATTCGGGCACTCGGCCGTGGCGGAGGAGGATGGTGCCAGCTCCAAGGTGACGCACCGGCTGATTACCCCGGCTGATTGCGGGACCATTCCGAATGGCAATGTGAACACCTGCACCATCATCAAATGTCCAAAAGCATATCTTGGATATGTGTCTTATCTCAGGGGTTCATACAAGCTAAGGGTCAATCTGAACCTGCTTTTTGATGTCCGTTATAATCCGTTTGAGTCAGAGGGGGACTACAACGACAACGCCAGTTGGAGGAGCGGACTGTTCAACTGGAGCAAGCACGACGGCCCTTTCCAGAATATGCAGGACTGGTGCAACTTTGGCTATATTCCAATCAAGCTCACGCTGGAGGATGCGAACGGCAATGCTCTCTACCATTACCGGAACAGGAGCATTATGGAGAGCAGCCGGTGCGAGCAGACGGGTAACATATGGGTGGCCGGTGCGGCCTCCTGGGGGGAAGCTTTCTTGTGCTATTATGATTTCGATGACCGCAAGAGCAAAACAGGCTTCGGAGGGTGGAAGAGCAACAAGCAGAGCATCGGTTATTATCGGGATGACCTCCCGGAGAAATGGAAGTCCATTGATGATGGCGAATACTTGCCGCTGCCCCCGTGCGGGGGCTACCTGGTACTGGAAATCGGCAAGGGTGTCCACCAGTTTGACTATAAGCGCGAAATTAAGAATATCTACAAGTTCTGCAGGTGGATCGCCTACAAGGAGCCAAGAATCACCCTCTGCAAGAAAAACTACAAGGAGGCTGAGACCGAGGATATCGAGGATATGGCATGGCTCAACCGTGCCGCCAAGGAGGAGCTGGAGATAGAGACCGTAATAGGAACCGTCACGCAGAACCATGGGGTCCCCAATGCGAAGGGACAGATCTTCAAGGCTTCCGGGGAAGCATACTCGAAGTTCACCAGGGCCGGGGTCGAAGACCGTCTTGAGCGCCTTTTGATCGGCACTGTTTACAGCCAATACGCGACCCGCCATGACACCCTGTCCGGGACCGCGAAACTGCTGCCCGGGTTCGGGATCTATACGGAGCGGGCCACTGAAGGAAAGTTCATGCTCCTGTCCGAGGTCCAGGACTGCAAGGAGGATGAATCCGTCATCAAGATGGCTGAATTCTCCGAGGATAACTATGAAGGAATAGAATACGAGGGATGAAGCGATATAATGTCATAACAACAGGGAAGGCCGCTATACCACGCAGCAAGAGACTTCGGGACACTGGTGGATACCAGAGCCCCGGGGGTGCTTCCGTTGTGACTGGCGGCGATTCTTCGTCATCATCCGCCCCGACCGGGGACGGGCATACCCATGCCAACAAGGGCGCCCTGGATGCGATAAGCATTGACAACGATTTCTACCTCTGGCTGACGCAGAAGATTGAGGGCGAGGATGACTCTACCACCGAGAAGGTCAAGGCAGGGTATGCCGACGACGCGGGATCCTGGGAAGGGCACAAGTTCGCCGATTATATGGACCAGCCTGTCCGGACATCCGATATCGTGCAGTTTGCCAAGGTAATCGCCGGACTCTTCAGAACCCCGGACTTTGTGTCCGGCATAGAGACCGGGTCCGGTGCAGCCATTGATGAGCGAGGCAACGGTGAGATGAATGGCCTCACCCTCCGCTCCTTCCTGAAAGTCCCTGTGCTCATCTATAACAAGATCCGCGTGACCGGCGGCGAGATGTGGAACACGGAAGGCGCCACCATTGCGGAGGTGATTCCCGATCCCGACAGTGACACGGCCTTCACGCTGCTTCTGGATATCGAGGACGGAGACCATGTGGAGTTGGCGGTGGATGACATCTGCAAGGGACATTACAACAGCAACGGGGGATTCATTACTTCCTATTTCCGTGTCGTGGCCGTGGATGATGCGGCAAAGACTGTCAGGGTCGTTCTGGGGGCTGACAACGAGGTGCCGGGCGGGGTGAATGCGGCTCCGGTGCCGTATATGAACATCGCCCGCTATGGCAACTTTACCGACACAGAGCGCCAACAGAGTCAGTATTTCAGCTCCTCTGAGCAGCGAATTGCGATGCTCTACGGGGTTGACCAGTATATCATCCAGCCCAGGCATTACAAGACGGTCTGGGGGAATGTCCCTGAATCGCTGATTCCTTCGAACATCCCTATCCGGGGGAAGGCATCAATGTATCTGGACACCGTATTGACCAGGAATGTCATTGAACTCGACCCGTCGGGGAACGCAATCAAGACCATTCGCGACCGTGGGATCTGGAGCGCCGCCGATGCGGTGGCCGACCCTTACCTGTGCAACGAGTCATATCAGGATGAGGTCTACCATAAATCCTGCAAGTACCGCTGCATCGTGGAAGGGACCACCCAGGAGCCTCGGTATGATTCAACAGACTGGGTATTGGTGGCTGGGGACACGACCCTCCGCCTTGACATCGAAAGTAGCGAGGGTGACACGTTCCTTTACGGGAGCCTTGACACGACACTCCGCGCCGTAGTCTGGCGCGGGTTGAACGAAATAACCGCCGACATACTGGATTCGGATTTCGCCTGGACCCGAGACACAGGTGATGTCATGGAAGACTCCACCTGGAATACCAACCACGCCGGGTCCGGCAGGACCATACACCTTACGAACGAGGATCTGCCGACGGCCTACAGAAGTGGTAAATTCATCTGCAGAGCATATGTCCGCGACGGGGCGGAAACGCTCAGCGCGACAATAGCGTTTTAGAACCATTTGAAAAGCATTTGAAAGCGATATGAAAAAGATCAAGAGACTGAATGTCATCTATACACCACTGAACGTGTCGGTGTCCTTGGTGCAGGACGGGGGCGGCCTGACGCAGACCCATTGCGCGGAGACTGGAGAGTACATCCCTGACCGTTCGCTGACCCCACTCGTCATCACCCCGGTCGTGAGGGTACAGGATCCTGACGGGATCATTGATGACGGAGCCGCCACACTTACCGGCGTTGCCTGGTATGCCCTCCCTGAGGACATAGCCAAGGCCGTGCCCGCCGGAACCTACATCGGGACGGAGCTGTCTCAGTACCTGGTCACAGATGCGACTGACGGCTTTCTCGTGGATAGGGATGGATCCATTAGGGTCGAAAAAAATATCCCGTACCTTTCCCCGGTCGTGTTGGTGTTCACTGGCAACATCCCGGACGTCAGGAGCGGCAAGCTTGTGAAGGTGCAGGACTCGGTCTTGCTCAGCACCTCATCAATTGCGGTGCCGGCCAGTCTGACGCTGGACAAACCCGCCTCCTGGTCATTCAACCCGATTGAGGACTCCGGGCTGCGATCCATCAAGGCCAGCCTGATGCTGGGTGGCCTTGCCCCCGACCCCTCTAAAGTTAAGACGAGGTTTTGGTGGTACCGCGCTTCCGGGAATACGGAGGTTCTCATCGACGGGGATGAGGATTATTTCTATGAGTCCGGCCAGGGAACGGATACGCTTGTTATCGACCCTGAGTATCTGGAGTCGGAGCGGATTATCTGCAAGGCCGTCTATGTGATTGGAAGCGGGAGCCTCCCCGCAACTCCCGGCCAGGACTGCCTTTCTGCGGAGACAGTAGTGTCGAGACGTTATCCCGCCTATGACTTTGAGAACTATGTCCACGGCGGCGTAGAGGTGGCCCCGAATGCCGGACACGTCAAGAATGAGTGTGTGGTGACCATCGGCCAGCAGGTGCTCGAGAATCCCTCGAGGTATTTCACCGTGGTATGGTCCATCAAGGACCCCGTGTATGGGGCCGAATGGCGGATCCTCGGATACGGGGACTCCATCATGATCCCTGCTGGGGAGATAGAAGGGGGCGCGGACATAGGACTGGAACTGGAAGAGTTTGATCCTTTTGGGGCGATGTCCGACAACGGAACAGATGTCCTGACGGACGATGACAATAATATCCTAACATTTTGAGCCATGATATACAGATATGCTAAAGTGCCTTTCCAGGCAGCTGCCGATCTTGGACTCTCGAAGTCCAGGAAACGCACTGTCTCCGGCGAAGTGATAATCAACGAGAGTGACCTTCTGACCTACGGGAGGGGCTCCGACTTCAAGAAAAAAGTCAAGCAGCTGGGCGGGACGGTCCTGACGGCGTTTGAGGCAAAGAGAGAATTGGAAAAAACAGAATAAATTATGAGCAGTGTAAGCGGACTGACTACAATCAAGTATGTCAAACAGGGGGACACCCTTTCTTGCGGGTTGAGAAGCACCTTCCCGCTCAAACAGTTTATCACCAACGGTACCAATGTCGTGACGCCTTCCTTCGCCACGAACATGCCGTGCATCTACCCGGTCATCAGGAGCAGCCTGACGGCCACGAGGATTGCGCCTCTGGCCTCTGGCGTTTCCTGGAGCTACAACGGTACTGTCATCGCCTTCGACGCCAACGGCCTCTCTTCGGCCATGGGAGCCCTGGCCGCCGGAACGTTCAAGTCGGAATGGAAGACCATTGACGGGTTTACCGTCCCGACGTTGACGATACTGAAAGACGTGGCGTCATCGGCGAATATTGATGCGGATACCATTCTTTTCCAGGCGACGGTCAATACCGGCTTCCAGACACAAGTGTCAGCCTCCATCGAGGTTGGGGTGGAGCAGACGGACGGCGAAGCATTCCTGGCATACATAACTGTGAATAACGGCGGGGTCATTGATGACAATGTGGCCACCCTCACGGCCAAGGCGCATTTGCTCATAGGCGGCAGCGAGCAGGCTTCCAATGTGACTTACGAGTGGTTCAAGATGAGGGTGCAGAACGGCACCGACGGATGGGTGACAACCGGGAAGAAGACCCAGTCCATTACCCTCGCAGCATCGGACATCAACAGCACGGAGCTCTATAAGTGCGAGGTCAAGTATGGTGACAAAACAGCGGAGGCCGTGCTTGAGGTCGCCGATGAGACGGATATACTCATCATCTACCCGAACCCCACCGATGGGGCCGGCAACACCGTGCCCGAAGAGTTGAGTGCAGACGGGCAGAGAGAAATAACCTATGTCCCCGAAGTCCGCAAGCGAGAAAACCAAATCACACAGAGCGGATTCACGTTCAATTACCTGCTCACGAATTCATCTGGAGATGAAATTGCCTCGCAGGATGGCGGTACATCGTTCAAGGTGACCCTCGCCCATGCGCAGACCGCCCAGGGAGATCTGTCGCTGATTATATCGGCGACGAAGTGATGTGCCTGAAAAGAATACTGCAGATCATGACGAAAGTGAAATCAATTACCAGGATTGCCTTCAAGCAGCAGCCGACGGGTATCAAGTCCGTTGACGTGGAATACTACCTCTCCACGTCAACGACCGAGCTTGCCGGCGGCTCTTGGCAGACCACGGCACCGCAATGGGTGGAAGGGCACTATATGTGGTCCAGAACCAAGACGGAGATGACAGATGGAAGTATAGTATATTCCGAACCGGCCTGTATTGGAGGCACCGGCCGAGGGATCAAGTCCATCCAGGAGCAGTACTACCTTTCCACCTCCAACTCATCGCTCTCCGGCGGCAGTTGGGCGAATACCCCGCAGGCTTGGGTAGATGGCAAATATATGTGGACTCGTTCTGTCATTACCTATTCTGACAACACGACATCCACAACGGATCCTGTCTGCGTCACAGGGGCCAAGGGTGCGACCGGGCAGTCTTCTTTCAAGAGCATTGTCTTTATCAGAAGCAACAGTACCCCTTCTACCCCGACTGGCGGAAGCTATTCTTCCCCGGTTCCTTCCGGCTGGAGCGACGGAGTGCCTTCCGGG
>JBGVAE010000140.1:0-29092 GCA_045224215.1 Candidatus Cryptobacteroides sp.
TAACAGCAATCATTGAAAGGGCGTCAGACGGGAATTATGCTGTTTACTGTAAAGACCAGATCTTTACCGGAGCCGGTTCCTCCATAGAGGAAGCAAAGAAAGATATGATGACCCAGATGGCCTTCTATAAGAACACCGCTTTAAAAGTGGGCTTCAAGTATCCCGCCTTTCTTGACGAAATGTTCGAGATTGAATACACAATTGCGGGCATATCTCCACGGCACTAAACCCCGCAAAACGCAGGCGGACCGCATCAGATCCGGATTCAGCACCTTGTACCACGACCTCGGCAGCGCGATGGTGTGAATGCTGGCCGTAGTTCGGGTGCTACCCAACTCCCAAGGAAACATCTCGTAGTTCTGATCCATCATGCTACCGAGTTTCCAGATCACAGAGTCTAAGAAACGGAAAACAAATTCAGGCTGCCAGTTTCCTGACAGCCTGATTGTTTTTGGTCGGGATGATCCGACTCGAACGGACGACCCCTACGTCCCGAACGTAGTGCGCTACCAACTGCGCTACATCCCGATGCCGGTCCTGCCGGACTTAGCTTGAAAAAGCAGCCTTCGGGAGACTGCCTTCGCTTTCTTAATCGAGTTTGTTGATGTAAACTGCGATACCGCTCTTGAGGTTGGAAGCCTTGTTCTTGTGGATGACTCCGATCTTGGCGAGCTTGTCGATCATTGCATAGACCTTCGGTGCTCCCTCTTCAGCCTCTTTCTTGTCGGTTGTGTTCCTAATCGCGCGAATCGCGTTTCGCGTCGATTTTGCATAATACTTATTATGCAATCTATGCCTTTCGCTCTGGCGAATGGCCTTCTTTGTAGATGCGTGATTTGCCATCGTTGTTATTTTTTAATATTTGGTAGTGGGTAGGAGAATCGAACTCCTATTGCGGGAATGAAAATCCCGAGTACTAACCGTTATACGAACCCACCAGAAGTGACCCAAGTAGGCGTTACGCCAAATTGGGATGCAAATATATGGATTATTTTCGAGCCTGCAAAATAATTTTGCTCCTTATTCTGCTTTATTTTCCTTCGATTCTGCCGGTTTGTTCCATTCGAAGGAATACAGGAGCGATTCAACCTGCCTCATGTACTGGCGCTTGTCATATTTAGGAGCATAGACCCAGGCATCCAGGACGATGATTTCCTTGCCATCGGGACTGTAGAACGAATGGGAGACGAAAGGTCCGCCCATGAAGTCGTTGTACACTTCCCAAAGTCCCCTGGTCTCGGCGAAATCACGGTCGTGGTACTTGAGGAAGCGGACTCCCGGCTTCACGGCCTCGCTGGTGATCATGTAGGTGTTGTCGAACATCCCAGGTACGTTGGCCTTGAGGAACTCGTTGCGCCTGGCGATGATGGTCTCGTCAGCGAAAGGCTCCGGATCGGTTGCCGGGTACTTGTAGATAAATACTCCCTGGTTGGTGTACTGTTTCTCGTCAGCGATCCAGATGAAGTCCGAAGTGGCCTTCTTGAGGTTGTACCCTACCGGGAAATGTACCTTTCCGCCTATCATCTTGCTCACCACTTCGGCCAGGCTGCTTTCCTCGTAAAGCAAGGTATTGGCAATGACCCTGTTCCTCTCCGCCTGCTCGATGGCTCCGGCGAGATTCTCACCGTTCCTGTTCAGGACGGCAAGGGCTGAATCCGCGCTCGCAGCATTGAGCTGGATCACGCACTGAGGGTGAGCCCAGACGTCGGTCCTGTACACTACGCCCTGCTTGGCGACAGTGGTGTCGATGTTGAATATCACGATGTTCCTGTGATATTTGAACATATCGGTGAATGCGCTCGGATTGAGGTTGACGAGAGAGTAGAGCGGCTCCCGCTGCGGGAGATATTCACAATCCCTGGCCAGGAGTTCCCTGACACCGTTGCCAAGGTTGCCGTCCCAATTCTCCTTGTCGATCACCACTATGACTTCACCGGCCTTGCCGCTGACATTCGGAAGCAGTGTCTTTCCGCTGCTCTTGCAGGAAACCGCAGCTACTACCATCAGGGAAATTGCCAGAATCTTGGATATTGTTTTCATTTCTTTCGATTTTTACAAATATACTGCACTTCAGCTTCCCAACCAAAAAAAAGCTCCTCCGGAATCTCTCTCCGTGGGGAGCTAAATTGCTGATATACAATAGGGTTAGAATTATTCTTCTCTCATAGGGTCGATTCCCTTGTGCCAAAAGCGCGAAGTCAGATCAGTAAGCCTGTAATCCGGCTTGGATGAAGTGTCGTGTGTGACCTTGTAGAGGCGCTGGTTGGTGGTGCGGGAATTCAGTGGGCCGAAGTGCTCCATGTAGGGGCCGACCTTGACATAGTCGAACGTGAGGTACAGGTCCTTCTCGACATCCCTGCGACCAGAATAGAGAGCGACCTCCAGTCCGATCTCACGGACGTAGTCGGCAAGGCGGATGAGGGTTTCTATGTCGTTCCCTTCCCCGAGGAAGAGGAAGCAGTTGACCCCGTAGTTCTCCTTCACAAGGCGGTCTATGATCTCCTCGGTGAGTTCTTCTCCGATGTCTTCCTTCAGGAACGGGGAATGGCATCCAACGCAATTACCTTGGCAGTTGCTTATGTCAACCGCCAAGGTAACTCTGTCGGGAATCTCTTCGATGACCACCGAGGTCATCTCCGGGACGTACTTGATCATACTTCAGTCTTCACATCCTTCTGTACCGGAACCGTGGTCCTCACGGTCTGCCTTGCACCTTCGTGGATGTAGAAGCGGTGCCCGGCTTCGACCTGACGCATCTCGCTGAAGGAAGAAACCCTCTTGAGGTAACCGATGACCCTGGTAAGGTAGTCAAGGTTGTGGCTGCCGCACTTAGGGCAGACCTCGAGGGTGTCCTTGCTGATGTAGCCGCAGTCGTTGCAGACAGTGTTGCGGCAGTTGAAGGTGAAGTAGTTGGTACCGTAATGGGCGGCTGTCTTCAGAAGCTGCCTGTACTGATCCTTGGAAAGATGCTCGGCCACATTCATGTGAAGTGCTGAGCCGCCGTCCAGATGCTTGACATATTCATTGCCGTGAAGCTTGAACTTGTCGATCATCGAGAGGCTGTCATCCTCAGGATTGTAGAAGTATGAGCTGTACATGTTGTGCTTAGGAGACACGTAGAAGCCATCCTTCTGGTCCCACTTGTAGTTCTTTCCGGAAAGGTTCTCGCCCGGAACGAACTCAGTGTTGAACATGGCATCCGGAGTCCTGTCCTTCCTGTTGCAACGGTTGATGGTCTCCAGGATGGTGTCCACGAATTCGTTGTACTCAGGGTTAGGGCTGATGGTCAGTCCGAGGAACTCGGCTGCATCGGTCAGTCCATTGACACCTACGGTCAGGTACTGCCTGCGCATGTCGATGAAGCCTGCGGAATAGACATCCAGCATCCTTGCTGCAAGGAAGTCCTTGATGATCTCGTTGAAGGCAGTCTGGTACTTGTGCACCCTTTCAGTCTCCTCAGCCACGGCGCGCTTGATGTAGTCGTAGAGTTGGTTCTTGTCGTAGTCACCCCTCGTGAGCGCCTTTCCACCATCGATCATCACACCCTTTTTCTCGAGGAAGTAGCGGCGGGTGGCGAGCTGGATGAGACGGTTGAGGTTGATCGTCATAACAGACTTGGAACCTGTTGAAACCGAAGCGGTTCCCATGGAATACTGATGAGTCGTATGGTTGTGGGACTCGTCGGACTTGTCCAGGTCGGTCAGGGAGTTGCGCAGACGGCAGCAGCTTGCAAGGCTGTCCGGGCTGTCGGACAGGTAGCAGAAGAAGCTGTGTCCCTTGGACCACATCTCGGCCGTGAAGTCGGCATATTCCATGTCGGCGAAATCGTCCTTGCCATCAGTCAGAAGGGCCATTGTCTCCACCGGGAAGGTGAGGATGTAGTGATTCCTTTCCTCGTTGAACCAGTTCATGAAATGCTTCTGGAGCCAGGAAAGGGTCTCCCACTTAGGAGCGCTTCCGTCAGGGAACCTGAAGTCTCCGAACACACCGCGGAAATACGGCTCGTCGAAGTAGCTGATGTTCCAGAACACGGTCTGGTAGCCACGGTTGCCGGCCGGCATGTTCATCGAGTGGACAACCTGCTGGAAATAGTTGTCGATCACCTTTACCAAGGTTCTCTTCTTGACGTTCATCTCTACGACATCCTCGAGATGGTCGATGTAGTCGTCACCGTAGTCCTTCCTGATGAAGTAGTCGAGATACATCAGGAACTCAGGAGTGGCGACAGCACCCATAAACTGGGAAGAAATCGAATAGACCAGATTGATGAACTCGCCGCAGAAGGATTTCAGGTCCGTAGGGGCTACTGAAACGCCGCCGAGATTCCTCAGTCCGTCAATCAGGAAAGGATACATGGTGATTGCAACGCAATACGGGTAACCCGGTGTTCCGCTCTCGTCATGCTTGTAGAGGACGTGGCTCTCGAGGTCCTTGATGTACTGGCTAGCAAGGTTGCGTCCGTACAGGGCCTTGATCTTGTCCTTCATGATGTAGCGGTTCTGCTTGATGTTGTTCTCCTTGTAGAGTTCCTGTCCGAGGGTGACGATGTTCTTGCGCGTCACGTTGGCATTGGCGTCGAACTTGGAACCGGTGGCAGCATTCGAAGCAGCGATGTAGTCCTTGATGAAGTCTCTCTTCTTCCTCAAGTCCAGTCCGGCATCGAATTTCTCGATGTAAGCTACAGCGACCTTCTTGTTGATGGACATCAAACTTTCTTCGACCTGACGTCTAATTTCACGGCTTGTGATCTTGTCATAAATGTAGAGGTTTTCCGCGATGGAAACCACCACGGCCTCTTGACACTCTTCGCCGGCCGTCTTGTAGGCCTCGCGAATACCATTCATTAGCTTGACCTTGTCGTACTCTTCGTACGAACCATTGGTCTTACGTACAGTTACATCCATATATATTAAGTCGAAATTTGAATAATCCAGTCAGTAGTCTAGTCTAGTGGTTAAAAGTGGTTCGGACCGGTCTGCTGGTCCGAACCAACGTGTTAGCAAAGATAGCAGATTAATCGCCGCCTACATGAAAATAATTTGTAAAGTTATCAACAAGTTGGTAACGTAATTGTTAATTCGCTATCTGTTAATTATTTAAAGGAAAATATACTTTAGAATGAATAAAATCGCAAGAACGATCATGAACCAACTCACTTTCTCCTTCTTTCCGGTGCAGAGGTTGAGCACGACGTAAGCGATGAGACCGATGAGGATACCATGGGAGATGGAATATGTCATCGGCATCAGGATCATGGTGAGGTAAGCAGGGATGGCCTCCGAGAAGTCATCGAGCGGAATGTTCTTGATCGGGCTGAGCATGAACAAGCCGACGATCACGAGGGCAGGGCAAACGGCAGAGCCCGGGATGGCTGTGAATATCGGGGCGAAGAACAGCGCCAGGACGAAGCAGCAGGCAGTGATCGCCGCTGTGAGTCCGCTGCGGCCTCCCTGCGCTACTCCGGATGCACTTTCAACATAAGTGGTAACAGTGCTGGTACCGAGGGCAGCTCCGGCCACGGTTCCTACTGCATCGGCCAGGAATGCCTGGTTCAGACGGATCGGCTTGCCCTTCTCGTCAACCATGTCTGCCTTGGTGGTGACACCCACAAGAGTACCGATGGTGTCGAACATGTCCACGAATAGGAAGGTGAACACGACCACGAGCATGTCGAGGCTGAACACCTGGCTGAAGTCGAACTTGCAGAAGATCGGGGAAATGCTCGGAGGTGCTGACATGAAACCGCTGAACTTGGTAAGTCCCATAGGGATACCTATGAGTGCGGTAGCGATGATGCCGATCAGCAGGGCTCCCGGAACGTTGAGGATGACCAGGATGCCGGTGATGATCAAGCCGATGACCGACAGCAGGCCAGGACCGCTGGTGAGGGTACCGAGATCCACGAGGGTGGCAGGGCTGTCAACCACGATGCCGCCGCTCTTGAGACCGATCAATGCAATGAAGAGTCCGATACCGGCCCCTATGGCGTTGCGCATCGACTTAGGAAGAGCGTTGACTATAGCCTCGCGAACATTGGTCAGCGTCAGGATCACGAAGATCAGACCTTCGAGGAGGACGGCAGTGAGAGCGAACTGCCATGAATATCCCATACCGAGGCAGACTGAGTAGCAGAAGAATGCATTCAGTCCCATGCCAGGAGCAAGGGCGAAAGGCAGCTTGGCGTAGATCGCCATCACGAGTGTGGCGAATATGGAGGCTATTGCAGTGGAAGTGAACAAGGCATTCTTGTCCATTCCGGTGTCGGCGAGGATCGAAGGATTTACGGCCAAGATGTAGGACATCGCCAGGAAGGTGGTGACACCAGCCATGATCTCTGTGGAAACCTTCATCTTGGAACCGTCGAAACCGAACAGTTTCGTCAGCCAGCCGGTCTTCTTAGGCTCGGCGGCTTTGGTCGTTGTTTCTGCCATAATGGTTGGTTGTTAGATTAGAAAGTCCACCTGAGACCTGCGCAAGGATTGCACATGAAGCCCTTGTTGCCTGCGAAATTGTAGGAGAGCTCGACCTCGCCACCGATGTCAAGATGACCGTCGAACGCGCTTCCGAGGTTCATCCAGAGCTGAGGCTCGGAGAGGAAGGACCACTTCGTAGTGGTTCCGTCAGCCCAAATGGAGTTATTACCCCAGAAATCAGCGAATCCCTTGAATATCAGGCCCTTCACTCCAAACAGGTTGTTAAGTCCCCAGACTGCGGTGAACTTGATAGGAATATCCGCGGAACCGACACCCATGTGGAGGTCGTACATGGCCGCGAGCTGGAGGGTCTTGGTGTAGTCGGCTGAATGGAAGAAATACTTGGCACCGAAGCACCATATTCCTGCACCCCAGGAACTGCCGTCGTACTCGATGTGGCCGCTGAGGTCCTTCAACGAAGAATCCTGCCAGAAATTGATGCCACGCTCGATCTCGAAATAGGTGCCGTTGATGGCGCTGGCGAGACCCGGACGCTGCTCCTTGGTAGCATAATAGTGGTCGATGAAGAAGAAAGTGTCTCCGAACTTGTCGCCCTTGAACATTTCAAAGGTGGTGGTCACATACTTGCGGTCCTTGCCGAAGTCGTAGAAAGTCTGGACATTTGTCTGAGCCTTGGCTGAAATGGCGAAGGCTAACGCTGCTACTGCAACGAAAAAGATTCTTTTAGTTGACATAAATATTTAAGGAATTGGACTGTCCCGTTATTCTTGATACAAAAATAATCCTATAGTCAGAGAAAATCCATACCTTTGCTTATACAAAAATCCACAAAGTTTTCAACACCCATGTTCGAAGAAGTACTCAAGTTCTACAAGGACTTTCCGATTGAAGGAATCAATTTCGTTGACATCGTGCCGCTCATGCAGGACCGGGAAGTGTTCGGCAGGCTCATCGATGAAATAGGAAAACTCGTGACAGCCCCATCTGTGGCAGCCCCTGAGGCTAGGGCATTCTTTTTCTCCGCTCCCCTGCTGATTTCAGACTCCACTGTGACCAACATCGTACCTTTCCGCAAGAAGGGCAAGTTGCCGCATGCCGGAGACGACCTGCAGGACATCGAGATAATGAAGGAATATGGAGCCGACCACCTTTTCTTCCGCAAGTCCGACCTTGCCGCCGGGAAGGTGGAGGACGGAGTGATCCGCATCACCATCCTGGATGACATCCTGGCCACCGGAGGAACCTCATCGGGCATCGCCGAAGCATTGAAATCCACGCCAGTCATCGTGGACGGAAAAGAATGCAGGGTTGAGATCGCAGAATTTGTTTTCCTCGTAGAGCTGGACGGACTCAACGGCCGGGAGCGCCTGGAGAAGATCGCTCCTGTGTATTCCATAGCACACGTCAAATAAAACCGAGATGAAAAGGATCCTTGCAACCGCAGCCTTGCTCTTCTGCCTGGCCGCCAACATTTTCGCAGTAGCCCCTCCTTCCGGCTTGAGATGCGAGTTCCAGGAAGGAGATGTCCTTGTCGACACCCCTCAACCGCGTTTTTCCTGGAAACACCAGGACGACCAGTCAGCCTATCAGATCGTGATCGTTCATGTGTACGGATCGGACAACCACAACATGAAGATCATCCCGGACTATTACTGGAACTCCGGGAAAGTGTTTTCGAAAGAATCCAATCTCATAAAGTACACCGGCCCGGACCTCAAGTCCATGCAGAACTATCTCTGGGCAGTCAGGATCTGGGACAAGGACGGGAAGGTTTCCAAGACCAGTGAATATTCCAGGTTCACCACCGGAATGCTCAAGGAGAGCGATTGGAAGGCCCAGTGGATCGGAGTTCCTTGGCAGAAGGACGTAAGAGGCAACTTCTACCCTTGCGCTCCGATGTTCAGGAAAGAATTCACTGTCAAAAAGGGGTTGGTAAGCGCTACCGCCTTCATCTCCGGCCTCGGATGGTTCGAGATGAGCATAAACGGGAAGAAGGCAGGTGACGACTATTTCGTGCCAGGTTTCACGGACTACACCTTCCGGCCGGAGCTGGACAAGAACAGCCATCTTCCTCTAAGTCCGGAAGTCACCTTCCACAGGACCCTCTACTTGAGCTACGACATCACCAAGATGCTCCACAAGGGTAAGAATGCAGTCGGAGTAATTCTCGGCAACGGATACTTCCACGCCGATCCGGACAACCGGAAAGGAGAAACGTTCGGAGTCCCGAGGATGATATGCCAGATTGCCTTGACCTACAAGGACGGCCACACCGAAGTCCTTTGCTCCGACACTTCATGGAAAGCGGCGGAGTCCCCTATCGTGTACAACAACCTCTACGGCGGGGAAGTCTATGACGCCACGAAGGAGATGGAAGGCTGGGACAAGCCAGGATTCAACGATGCGGCATGGAGCAATTCCGTGGTCCGCAAGAGTCCGGACGGAAAGCTGAAAGCCAACATGGGGCCTACGGACAAGGTGACAAAGACTCTCTCCCCTGTCAAGTTCGAGAGGCAGGGCGACGGTTCCTTCAAGGTGGATTTCGGAGAGCAGATCTCAGGCTGGATCCGCTTCAAGGGAATCAAGGGAATGCCTGGAGCGAAGATGAAGGTTGAATACATTTCAGAAAGCCAGAACGGGAAGAATGAATATATATTCAAGGACAGGGACGCTGTTGACTATGCTCCAAGGTTCGACTGGTTCAATTTCCGCGAGGCAGTCATCTCAGGGATAGATAACCTCAGTGCTTCGGACATCGTTGCAGAGGCCGTCAACTCGGATGTTCCGTTGAACGCCAATTTCGACTGCTCCAATCCCTTGTTCGTGAAGATCAACGACATCTTCCGCCGCTCCCAGATGAACAACATGCACAGCGGAGTGGCCAGCGACTGCCCTCACAGGGAAAGGCTGCCTTACACCGGCGACGGTCAGATAGCGATGAACACCGTGCTGTACAACTTCGATGCGGCAAGCTTCTACAACAAATGGCTTGAAGATATCCGCGGAAGCCAGAACCCAGTCTCGGGTTACGTCCCGAACGGGGCTCCTTGGGAGCCTTATTGCGGAGGCGGTCCGGCCTGGGGTTCTGCAATCTGCATTATGCCTCTGGAGTTCTATCTCACATACGGGGACCGCAGCGTCCTGGAGAGGAACCTGGAGCCTATGAAGCAGTACGTCAGCTGGTTCGGAGGCTGGAAGAGGGACGACGGAACTGTCCTCGTGCAGATGAAGAGACCGGGAGACGAGAAGCCGTACAAGTGGTTCAACCTGGGCGACTGGGCTCCGTCATACGAAACTCCCGACCCAGCACTTGTCCACACATTCTACTACTGGCTCTGCGCCAGCAACGTCAGCAAGGTAGCCGGAATACTCGGAGACAAAAGCACACAGCTGCAGTATGCGATGCTTTGCGATGAGATCGAAGAAGCTTTCCACAAGGCTTTCTACGACGAGGAATACAGCAGCTACGGAGATTACGGCAGCAATGTGTATGCTCTTTACATGGGTGTGCCTTCCGACAGGTACAAGAACGTAAAGGCGACCCTCCGCCGAGAACTCAAGTTCAACTACAAGAACCACCTCAACACCGGAATGCTGGCAACACGCTTCCTTTTCGAGGTGCTTTCCCTGAACGGCTTGGGAGACCTCGCCTACGACATCATGAACCAGAGGGACTTCCCAAGCTTCGGATGGTGGATCGAACAGGGTGCTACAACCACATGGGAGCACTGGGACGGAAAGGCTTCGCACGACCATCCCATGATGGGAGGCGGACTGACATGGTTCTACAAGATCCTGGCCGGTGTGGACACCGATCCTGCCAAGCCTGGATTCAAGCACGTGATCATCAGGCCTGTCCCTGTCAAAGAACTCCAGAGGGTATCCTACTCAACGGAGACTCCTTACGGCAAGGTCAGTTCCACTGTCACCCATGACGGTTCAAACGTCCATATCACTGCCGAAATACCGTTTGGAGCCAGCGCAACCATCTATGTCCCGAGGAACCTCGAAGCCGTGTCATCCAATCCTTTGGACGAAAGTTCCTATGTAGCACATGAAGTCGGCCCGGGTACCTGGACATTCTGATACCTTCAAGGAAATGGAAAAAAAGAGACTGGCATCAAACCGATGTCAGTCTCTTTCAGTAAAGTGCGCGAGATGAGAGTCGAACTCACACGTCACAATTGACACTAGCTCCTGAAACTAGCGCGTCTACCATTCCGCCACCCGCGCTTGATTGGGACTGCAAATATACGAATTGTTCGGCAAATTGCAAACAAAAAAGCACGGGCTCGGGAAAACTACTTGGAATAGCGCTTGAAGGTGTTGTTGATGAGTGTCTTGTTCGACGGACTGATCAGAAGGAGTTCGTCCTTGAGAGCATCTATGTCCGTTGTCGTGGTCTTCAACGCCTCACATATTTCACTCTTGGTAATTCCACCGGCCTCGAGGGTACTGAGTATCTGCGGCTTGAACCAGAAATTCTCGCCCCTGCGCGGATTGGAACCATACCTCGAAGCATAGAAAGCGTTTTCGATGTAATATGCCCACATTTCAGCCACCTCGCAATAGCCGGCATTCTCTCCGTTGCCGGTCCCGTAGCAGTCTCCGGTCGTCAGGTAGGTAGTGATGATGTACGTGGAGAATTTGTTCCAATACTCCGTTCCTACCTTCACGAAATGCGTTGCGTGTGCCATCTCATGGATAACGTCCGAATAGAGTGATGCATAGTCGAAGTTCGAGCCCTTGGCTCCGATCGTGATGTCTGGGCAGAAGATCTGCACGGCAACCTTGTATATTCCAAGATAGTTCGCCACCATACCCTCATCCAGGAAGGCACCGTGATGCATCATCAGGGCACTGGAAGGAGTAAGTTTGCCGATGATCCAGAACCTCAGGTTCCTTGGAGGAAGGGTTATGCCTGCAGTCTGGCACTTTTCATAGAAATCATAAGCAGCATTGTTGACAGCGCACCTGCGGAACAGGGTGGCATCCGAACCGCTGGCAACATTGATGCTGATGCCGTCGGCACTGCCCTTGCCAAGTGAAGAAAGCGATGCCGGAACAAGGATCGTGTTCAGACCGATTGAAAATCCCTTCTGGTTCTTGAAGCAAAGCCTGTATGTCGGCTTGGCAGAGAATTTGGCTGAGAAAGCATAATTACCCGAAGCATCCGTGAAAGTAGTTGACACCTTGACGAATACATTGGCTATCACTTTCACTCCGGCCACTCCCACATTCTTGTTCTTCATCCCGGTGTCGGAAATCGTGATCTTTCCGGAAGGTTTTACCTTGGCCCTGGTCTCAGGCTCGAGCAATTCGCCGTTCCCGGAACATTCGAAGGCTCTTCTTTCCAGCGCTGTCCAATCCACGGAAGAGATGCTCCTCGTATCGAAGTACCCCAATTCCCCGTCATCGGCACAACTGTCTTCCTCCTCTTCACTCCCCCCGTCTTCCGGGATAAAGCATTCATCGAGGATCTGGTACTCAATGTCATCAGGGAAGACAAAGCCATTCGGTACCACGGCATACTGCCACGTAATCAGACCGCCAGCTGACTCCTCTTCAGCTTCTTCGCAAGATTCCTCCTCCGCCTCATAGCTGACAAGAGGCGAATCGATCAAGGTCACTCCCCTGGCCTCCAGAATGGAAAAATCTTCCATATCCTTCGGCAGGAAACGTACATAAAGATCCGTCACCGGAATGATATCCTCGAGTTCCGACTCTTCGAACTCGGTTCTGGTAGAATAGAGTGCAGCATAGGCCTTCCTCATGTTGGTCACAGAATAAGGGTTGCTGCGCATCGTTCCCACGGCCGCCTTATCGTGTGTTGCGGCGACCTCTTTTTCAAGGGTTCCTTCAGGCTGCGCCTCCACCGGAGACACACCCTCTACGCTGCATGATGCAAGAAGCATCACGGGCAGCATCAATTTGAAGATCCATTTCATTGTTTAAAGTTATTTAGGTGATGTTTCAGGGACAAAGGTAAGCCAGGCTAGCCGTAGGTTGAAATATTCCACGGCTAAATTCAAAATCGAGATTCCTTGCCCATGCGATGGCTATTTCTTACCTTTGTGTAAGACTAAAAAACGAAAATAAATGGACTTCGGAATGAAAGGAGCCTTGCGTCGCATTTGCATAGTACTGATTGCTAGCATGTTAGGATTATTCTCCTATGCTCAGCCGTACAAAGATGAAATAGCATCCCATCCTGAGAAGGCCGGAGGTGTGTATAGCAGCTACGTAGTTCCCCCGGAAAGCCTGACCAAGGCTCCGAAGGGGTATAAGCCATTCTATATCAGCCATTACGGAAGGCATGGTTCACGCTATCACACCAGTGCACGCCTGGTAGGAAGTGCCATGGCTCCTTTGAAGAAGGCGGACAGTCTTGGCATACTCACTGAAGAAGGGAGGATGCTCATCCGCCAGCTCGACACCCTCCTCGAAGAGCACGAGGGGATGTACGGGATGCTTACACAGAAGGGGGCAGCCGAACACCGGGGAATAGGAAGCCGGATGTACTCCAACTATGCATCTGCATTCAATGGCAAAAGCGGCAGGAACGAGGTAGAATGCGTCTCCAGCTACTGGCCGAGATGCCTTGTGAGCATGGCAAACTTCTGCACAGGGATCCAGGAATATTCAGACGGACTCCGCTTCAAGTACATCACTGGCCCGAAATACCTGGACTACATCAGCATGGACCTTGACACCAAACCCCTGAGCCCGGCATCCAACAAGGTAAGCCGGGATGTCAGGGAGATGTTGACTCCTTACGGAAGGTTCATGAGTGCAATCTTCACGGACACCACCAAGGCAAGGGAGATAATTCCCGATGCGCTCTCTTTCATGGACAACGTCTATACGGCGGCCAGCATAAGTTCCAATACCGATGCCCAACCTGACCTGTTCTCCCACTTCACCACGGATGAGCTTTATGGACTCTGGGCCGCCAAGAGCGACAGGCTTTACTACAGTTTCGGAATATCCAAGGAAGCAGGAGACTATTCCAGTGCCATTGCGAAGCCCCTTATCGAGGATATTGTTTCAAAGGCGGATGAAGCTCTCCAACCTGGCAGCAAGAGGGTAGCCGACCTCCGGTTCGGCCATGACGTAGGCCTTCTTCCGCTGATCGGAACCATCGGGATCAAGGGAATGGAGACACGCCTTGAATCTGCCGAGGCCCACAATGTTTTCTCTACCTTTGAGATGATGCCTATGGCCTCCAACCTCCAGATGATATTCTTCAGTAATAAGAAGGGAGATGTACTGGTTAAGCTGGTATACAATGAAAAGGAAACCTGCATCCCGACCCTGGAGACTGCCACGGGTCCTTTCTATCGCTGGAAAGACCTGCGTGAATATCTGTTAAAAACAGCCGCCGCCATCCCGGACACTAACCTTGTCAAGGACGACGGCGGTGTGGAACGCACCGGTATTAACGGCTAGAAATACGTTACCGTCTTCTGCTCTATAGCGGACATCAGTGAATTTGCCAGACGGCTGACCCCGAAGCGGAAATAATCCTTGTCGAGCCACTCGTCTCCCAAAACGGTCTTGGCGATAGAATAGTAGCCCACGGCATCCTTGGCCGTAGATATTCCTCCAGCCGCCTTGAATCCCACCTTCCTGCCGGTCTTCGCGTGGAAAGCCTTGATGCTCTCGCACATGATGAAGGCGGACATAGGGGTTGCATTGACGCTGACCTTTCCTGTGGAAGTCTTGATGAAGTCTGCTCCTTCTTCCATTGCCAGGAAGGAAGCGTTTGCAATCCTTTCTGGAGTTACAAGCAATCCGGTTTCGAGGATAACCTTCAAGACTACCTTCCTGCCGAGCTTGGCTGCAGCCTCGTCGATGGCATTGCGCATGGTCCTGATTTCTTTCCTCGTAGTTTCCTCGTCGTCAGCCATAAAGGCATTCAATGCCAGGACGATGTCAATCTCATCGGCTCCGGCCTCAACAGCCATTTCACACTCCTTGACCTTCACTTCCAGGAAACTCTGGGATGTAGGGAAGCAACCGGCAACGGCAGTCGCATGCACTTCCTTGCTGGCAAGGTTGTCTCTTACGACAGAGGCGAAGTTAGGATAAACACAGATCGAAGCCGGGAGCGGATATTCAGGATAATCATTCATGAATGAATTGACCTTCGCGACAAGTTTTGTCACCGAAGCGAGAGTGTCTTCCGTATGAAGTGTCGTCAGGTCCATAAGAGCCATGCACTTCTTCAGGACTTCCGGAGAAGAAATACTGTCTATACCCATCGCGATCGCATCCAAACGCTTTGAGATGTAATCTCTTTCAGGAGTATAACCATACTTTGCAAACAATGATTCCATAATATGACTTTTTTTGATCTTATCCTCTTATCTGTATCTTGAAGCCTTCGTCCAGGAGAGGCTTCACCATCTCTTCCATCTGGGCTACGGTGAATTTCTCCAATCCCTCCGCAGGCGCCTCCCTGTCCAAGGTATAAACCATTACTTCCCTAGGCCTGAGCCTTCTCACGATATCCATCCAACCCTCAAGTACCTCCGGTGAAGAAGAATCGAATCCCTTGGAACGCAGGAACATGGTCTGAAGCACGAAATCCCCTTCGAAACGCTCCAGGTTGCGGACCACATCCTCAACGTGATAGTTCCCCTGCGGCTGGTTTATAAGTGCGACGAGTCTATCAGTTGGAGCATCGAGCTTGAGGATAGGATTGTCCACCTTCCTCAAAGCCTTGAACACTTCCTCCTTCCCTATCCTGGTGGCGTTAGAAAGCACAGACACCTTTGCCTCGGGATAATACTTGTCCCTCAAGGCGATAGTGACGTCTATGATCTCCGGGAACCAAGGATTGAGGGTAGGTTCTCCGTCTCCGGAGAAAGTGATGGAGTCAATCACGGCACCTTGCACCTTGCAAGTGCGGAGTTTCCCTTCCAGGGCGGCCTGCAACTGTCCGGCGTCAGGTAGCTTCTCCTGAGTCCTCCCGTCCTTGTTCCAGCCGCACTCGCAGTAGATGCAGTCGAAGTTGCACAGCTTGCCCTCCCTCGGGAGAAGATTGATTCCCAAGGATGAGCCAAGCCTCCTGGAATGGATAGGCCCGAACACCAGTTCTTCGCGCATCATATCACTAAATAATTCTATGTGAATAGCTTTCAGCCGTAAGACGGCCTTTCGCATCTAAATTCTCAACAGCGACCAGACCAGGTTTCTTCCCCTTAGCGATCGATCCCAAAGTGTCTTCCTTTGCCAGGAATTCAGCCCCGTTCCTGCAAGCCCAAGTCAGGAGCTCACCAAGTTCCAAACCTTCGAAATGTCCCTGCAGGCAATAAAGCTCCCTGACCATGTCAAGGTCGTCGTTGCTGGAAAGGGAATCAGTACCCACGGTTAGTTTCATACCATTGCGCCGCATCAGTTGGACGTCAGGCAATGCATTATGTATGAATATATTGGAGCAAGGGCAAAGAGCAATGAACGGATGCAGCATGACCTCTTTAACCGCATCGATTCCTTCCTGGTCCATGCAAACTTCGTGGACAAGCAGGATATGCTCGTCGAACGGAGCCGGATGAGCCTTCCAGAGCCTGTCAATGAAGTAGAGCAAAGATGACTTGCCGGTAACAGGCGGGACGCTCATGCCTGCAGCCTTGCGGTTTTCCCACATCGGTCCCCTTCCGAACTTCAGCATCTCCTCCTCTTCCGATGTTTCTTCCGAATGGAAAGAAAGGAAGCCGGACTTCAATCCCTCGGCAGAAGCGGCGGTCAAAAGTTCCGGGCTCATGGTATAGCAAGCATGCGGAGCAGGAGCGGCATCCAAGCCGAAAGACTCGGCCTTTTTCTGCAGTCCGATCACATCAGCCATCACCTTAGGACAATCCTCAGGCTCTGTGCCGAACACTTCCAGGAAAGTCCTGGTGTACATCGGAGAATCCTTCTTGATGGCAAATGAATCCGCACAATTGCTAATATCGGCCATCGCTGAGACTCCTCTCTCCCACATCTGGTCAAGACGGAAGCGGATGTCCCTCAACTTTTCCTCCATGGGTTTGGTGTCTCGCAGAGCGTTGATCTGGTCGATGAAACCAGCCATGCCTGTCCCCTTGCGGAACAACTTCCACATATAGGACAGTTCCAGATGGCAGTGGGTATTCACGAAGCCGGGAACGAGAGCCCCTTCGATGAAAGGGACACCAGGCTCAGGACAGCTGCATCTTCCTATGCCAACGATCTCCCCCTCCGGAGTGTATTCAACACATCCGTTCAGGACAGGGCCTTCTCCCTCGAGGGTATATACATATCTTGCAGCTACTTTCTCCATATCCTCAGATTCTTCATCGGGTCCGGCTCTTCAACTACTTCCGCAGTGTCCTTGATAATCAGCTCCGGCCCACGGAAAACGGTGTCTTCCACAACCGGTTCCGGATACCACACTCCCCTCGAATTCTGCTTGAAATTGATTCTGTCAGTCATCTGGCTGACATAAGCCAGATCCCCGAAGTTTATGAAATCATCGACAGAAAACGCCTTCATCGCCTGAGCCAGGGAATCTGCCCTGTGCCTGGCTTTCTCCGCCAGGGCCAGTTTCCTCTCGATAGGCCTGTATTCCTTCGCTATGCTCTTTCGAACCCTGTCCAACATCTCGGAATATCTCTTCGGATCGTTGAGATAGTGATCCACGCTGTGACGGTAATCCTCCGCCGTATAGCCATATTTCTCGAAAATAGGGACATACAGCCAGGCAGTATCGGCCTGACGTTTCTTGTCGGGATGCTTGATGATCCACTGGTCCGCCATGAACATCTCACGATAGATCTTCTCCATCTTCCCCGTCGGAATCACCTTTGGCTTGTCCGAACAGGAGACCAAGGCAGCCATGAGGGCCACCGCAAGAAGAACCGTCTTGAGAATCTTGTACATGGTTCCGTTATCTTAACGTTGCTCCGAATTCGTTCTGGAAGGTAGAAAGGATCTTTCCCATCACCCTCTCCACATCAGCGTCGGTGAGGGTTTTCTCAACATCCTGGAGGACAAATCCCATTGCATACTGCTTCTTGCCTGCCGGAATCTTGTCGCCCCTGTAGACATCGAACAGGGTAACCTGCCTGAGCAGTTTCTTGGCTGCCTTGAAGGCACTTTTCCTCAAGTCGCCGTAGCTGACACTCTCGTCGAGAAGCAGGGCGAGGTCCCTGCGGACTTCCGGGAACTTAGGCATTTCCTTGAAGGACACCTTATCCCTCTTAACGAGCATGAACAGGGTGTTCCAATTGATCTCGGCAGCAAACACAGGCTGCTTGACATCGAACTTCCTCGCAAGGGATGGCAGTATGGTACCCATCACTGCGAGCGGCACGTGCTGTCCCGGGAGGGAATATGCTACACCTTCACTGAATATGTCTTCTGGTGCCGGAGCGGTCTCCATCTGATAGAGGTCGGCTCCGAATCGCCTCAGGAGGAGGTCAAGATATCCTTTGAGTTCGAAATACGAACTCTTGCCTCCCTGCTGGTTCCAACTCTTGGCAGAGGAGCCGGTGATGAAGAGGGCATATGCAGGATGCTCTTCGTATGAGGCAAGGGTCTTGCCGTCGCCTTGCGGGTCGCGGCTGTAGACCGAACCATATTCGAAAAGCTTCATCGAAGGAATCTGCCTGTTGATATTGTAGGCAATCACTTCAAGTCCGTTGAAGATGAGAGTCTGCCTCATCACGTTCAGGTCTGAACTGAGAGGATTGACGATAGCGACGCACTTCTCCTCCGGGAAGGCAGCCAGCCCATTGTAATATGCACTCTTGGTCAGGGAATTATTCATCATCTCCACGAATCCGTTGGCTGCCAGGAAGTTGGAGATTCCGTTGCGGATAGCCTCCGGTTCCGGTGAAGGGGTCGCATTGACAGACATCTTCATGTGCTGAGGGAGGTCGATGTTGTTGTAGCCGTAGATCCTCAGGATCTCTTCCACCACGTCGCATTCCCTGGTGACATCGATCATGTACGAAGGAGCGGCAACCTTGGCTCCGCCCGGCCTCTTCTCGATGAATTCATAGGTAAGGTTCGTGAGAATCCGCTCTATGGTATCGTGACCTATCTTCTTGCCAATGAAAGCCTCGATGCGGTCGTAGTCCAGGTCGATGACCTTCTTTTCCACCTTCTCTGGGTAGAATTCTTCCATCTTTCCAACAATCTCTCCACCGGCGATCTCCTGGATAAGGAGGGCTGCACGCTTGCCTGCATATTCATTGACCAGAGGGTCGCATCCCCTTTCGAAGCGGAAAGATGCGTCTGTCTGAAGTGTGTGGCGCTTGGATGTCTTGCGGATTGAACCCGGATCGAAATACGCACTCTCGATGAACACATTGGTCGTGGCTTCGGTAACACCGGAATCGATGCCGCCGAACACTCCGGCAATGCACATCGGACCGTCTGCATTGGCGATAACGATGTCCTCCGCGGAGAGCTTGCGCTCCTGTCCGTCAAGGGTCACGATGGCCTCTCCTTCGCCGGCCCTGCGCACGATCACCTTGCCGCCCGTAATCTTGTCGGCATCGAAGGTGTGCAGAGGCTGCCCGAGCTCCCAGAGGATGAAGTTGGAGACATCGACTACATTGTCGATAGGCCTGAGGCCGATGGAGAGCAGTTTCTTCTGAAGCCACTCCGGAGACGGTCCGACCTTCACTCCCTTGACCGTTATACCGCAGTAGCGAGGAGCGGCGGTCTTGTCCTGGACTTCAATAGGGATTCCTGCGCCTTCTCCATCTTTCCATCCGGAGATGTCAGGATAGGAGAACTTGCAAGGGATATCGTTGAGCTGCATCCAGGCATAGAGGTCGCGGGCTACACCGATGTGTGAAGAAGCGTCCACGCGGTTGGCTGTGATTTCATATTCGATCACAGCCTCGGTCTTCAGGTGAAGATATTCTTTCGCGGACATTCCGACAGGTGCGTCTTCAGGAAGCACTTTGATTCCGGAATGGTCGTTTCCTATGCCGAGTTCGTCTTCCGCGCAGATCATTCCGAAAGACTCCACTCCGCGAATCTTGGATTTCTTGATCTTGAAGTCACCCGGGAGGACGGTTCCTATCCTGGCGAAAAGGACCTTCTGGCCTGCAGCGACATTCGGAGCTCCGCAGACTACGGTCACTGGTTCAGGAGAACCGTCATCCACCTTGGTGATATGGAGATGGTCTGAATCAGGATGCTCGACACATTCCAGCACATGGGCGACAACGACACCTGCGAGTCCGCCCGGAATCTCTTCCTGTTCCTCGACTCCATCGACTTCGATTCCGATATCAGTCATCGCATCAGCGATCTGCTGCGGCGTAAGGTCACACTCCAGATAATCCTTCAGCCAATTGTAAGAAAGCTTCATAATTATTTATTTTTCAATATCTTCCCTAGAAAACAAGGAATTCACGAATTCCTTCTTGTCAAATACCTTCAAATCATCGATACCTTCCCCGATCCCGATGAACTTCACCGGAACCTTGAGCTGGTCCACTATACCGATCACGACTCCGCCCTTCGCTGTGCCGTCGAGCTTCGTAACGGCAAGGGAGGTGATGTCCGTAGCCCTCGAGAACTCCTTGGCCTGCTGGTAGGCATTCTGGCCAGTCGAAGCATCCAGGACAAGCAGCACCTCATGAGGTGCATCAGGGATGACCTTACGCATCACGTTGCGGATCTTGGTCAGCTCGTTCATGAGGTCGATCCTGTTGTGCAAGCGACCTGCGGTGTCGATCAGGACCACGTCCGCCTGCTTCGCAACGGCAGACTTGACCGTGTCGAAAGCGACCGAAGCCGGATCGGAACCCATGCCTTGCTTGACTATATCGACACCGGCCCTCTCTGCCCAGATCACAAGCTGGTCGACGGCTGCGGCCCTGAAAGTGTCTGCAGCCCCGATCATAACCTTCTTTCCCATAGCCTTGTACCTAGCTGCAAGTTTACCTATGGTGGTAGTCTTGCCGACTCCATTCACACCGACTACCATCACCACCAAAGGCTGTTTGCCAAGGTCGAAAGGTTCTTCCGGAGTGTCCGGCTCATCGACTTCCAGGAGCTTGCCTATTTCATCCCTGAGCATGTCCACGAGCTCATCGAAATACATGTACTTGTCTTTCTGCACTCTTTCTTCGAGACTGTCCACGATCTTCAGGGTTGTATCGACCCCCATGTCAGATGCCACAAGAGCTTCCTCAATGGCGTCGAGGACCTCGTCATCGACCCTGGACTTGCCTACGATGGACCTTGAGAGCCTCTGGAAGAAACCCTCCTTGGTCTTCTTGACCCCTTTGTCGAAAAGTCCCATATCTTTCAGTATCTAATCTTACAAAGATACACATTTTAAGGCGAATGACAAAAAACGCAGTCCCTGGAAAGGGACTGCGTTCAAAAGTTATTCCGTGACTTCAAGAGTTACTTCTTGGAATCGAAAAATTCCTTTGTCTTTTCAGCTTCCACGAGCTGCTCGGTGAAGATGTAAGCTCCGGTCTTCGGAGACTTGTCCATACGGATGCACTTCACCATGCTCTTTGCGCCAGCCTTGGCGGCGAATGTAGCGACTGCTTTCTTTGCCATAACTTATCCCTTATTTGATTTCGCGATGAACAGTCACCTTGTGAAGGTAAGGATTGTACTTCTTACGCTCCAGACGATCAGGGGTGTTCTTCTTGTTCTTGGTAGTAATGTACCTTGAAATTCCAGGTACTCCGCTAGCCTTCTGCTCAGTGCACTCGAGGATGACCTGCACCCTGTTACCTTTTGCTTTCTTTGCCATAACTCAATAGATTTTAAACAAGGCCGACATATCCTTTTTCCTGAGCCTCCTTGAGAGCGGCGTCGAGGCCCTTCTTCTCAATGGTTCTCATTCCCTTGGTGGAAACTTTCAGTGTAATGTACCTCTGCTCCGCCTCTGACCAGAACCTCTTGGTCTTGAGGTTGAGAGAGAAGTCACGCTTTGTGCGAAGCTTGGAGTGAGCGACATTGTTGCCGATCATTCTCTTTCGTCCTGTGATTTGACAAACTTTTGCCATGATATTTAACTTTTTTATTGATTCAAAATAATTTGCGGGGTGCAAATTTCGGTTAAAAAATCCAAAATTGCAAATACTCTACACAATTTTGAAGAATCTGCGCCACCGTATGTTATTAGGGAACTTGCGGGACGAATCCGTGGACAGCCAGATAAGCGAAGGCCGGCCGACGATATGGTCCTCAGGTACGAATCCCCAGTATCTTGAATCCAGGGAATTGTGCCTGTTGTCTCCCATCATGAAATAATAGTCCTGTGCGAAAGTATAACTTGAAACTTTTTCACCGTCAATGAGGATATTCCCGTCCTGGACCTTGAGGTCATGCTTCTCGTAGGAAGAGATGAGCCTCTCGTAGAGCGGAAGGTTCCCGATCGTAAGGTCGACGGTCTCGCCTTTCTTCGGAATCCAGAGCGGGCCGTAGTTGTCACGGGTCCACCTGGTGTCTTCCGTGAACGGGAACAGACTCAGGTAGGTGTCCGGATAATCCGGAGGGAACACATCCAGGTTAGGTTCCACGCTTGCAACCGAAGAATAACTCTTCACCTCTTTGAGCATCTTGGCCGTGAGCGGCATCGCCGGATAACCAGGGAGGTCGCTGTCGAAATAGAGCTCGTCAAGGTTCAGACCGAGTTTCTCAAGGTTCCTGGAATTGATCCGCTGGCCGGTAGTAGTGACCCTGTACGTCAACTGGATGCCCGGATAGACTTCCTGCTGGACCCCATTGATCCAGACCAGTCCGTCCCTGACCTCCAGGGTGTCCCCCGGAACGGCCACGCATCTCTTGACATAATGGTCCTCCTTGTCGACCGGGCGGACTTTCAAAGGTCCACCGTTGGCTATGGTATAGCTCCTGCCAGCGTTCCTTACCCAAGCATAATAATCCTCGGAAGGGAACCTGGTGAGTACGGTGTCACCGTGAGGGAAATTGAACACGACATAGTCACCCCTCTCAACGCTCCTGCGGCCCTTGAGCCTGCGGTAGTCGTTGTGGATAAGGGTCGAATATGATTCCTTCCCGAATATCACGTTGTGGGTGAATGGCACGGTGAGAGGAGTCTCCGGAACCTTCGGTCCGTAGGTAACCTTGCTGACGAACAGATGGTCTCCCGTATAGAGGGAACTTTCCATCGACGATGAAGGGATCTTGAATGCCTGGAAGAAGAACATGTTGATGAAAGTCACAACGATCACGGCGAAGATGATGGCATCGAGCCAGTCCAGCCAGACATTGTGCTTCTCCCCTTCCTTGTACTGCTTCTTCCAGAACATCCAGTTCACCTTGTGCGTGATGTGCCAGTCGAAGATTACAAGCAGTCCGAGGAGCCACCAATAGTTCCCGAGCCAGATTACCCAAGCAAGATACAGGACCATCCAGAAGGACATCCTGACCCACTTGTTGTGGTAAATTGCACTCAAAGTCTCTTTCACGGACTTATTTTACAGAATTGACGATAGCTTCGAAAGCCTGAGGGTTGTTCATGGCCAGGTCGGCGAGGACCTTGCGGTTCAGACCGATGTTCTGCTTTGCGAGCTTGCCCATGAACTGGGAATAGCTGATACCATACTGACGGGCTGCGGCATTGATCCTCTGGATCCAGAGAGCGCGGAAAGTGCGCTTCTTTGCCTTGCGGTCACGGTAAGCGTAAGTGAGACCCTTTTCGTAAGTGTTCTTTGCTACGGTCCAGACATTCTTTCTGGAGAGGAAATTTCCGCGAGTTCTCTTGAGAATCTTCTTGCGGCGAGCCCTTGAGGCTACTGAATTGACTGATCTTGGCATAATTTGATCTTTTTTCGGAGGCAGTGACCGCTTCGTGAGCGATACTTTTTACTGCGTTCCAGTTAAACTGTAATTGATGACTAGAGGACCAACATTTCTTTTACCCTCTTCATGTCGTCAGCCTCGACGATTGCGAAGTGGTCAAGATTTCTCTTGCGTTTCTTGGTCTTCTTGGTGAGGATGTGGCTGTGATAAGCATGCTTCCTCTTGATTTTTCCTGTTCCGGTAAGCGTGAAGCGCTTTTTGGCACCGGAGACGGTCTTAAGCTTTGCCATTGTGTTAAAAAATAAAGTTAATATATAAGGTTTATTGTTGTTTCTTCTTTACAGGAGCGATCATCATTGTCATCCTCTTGCCCTCAAGGGATGGCATGTTCTCAGCACGGCCGTATTCTTCCAGTTCGACCGCGAACCTGAGGAGCTGCTTCTCACCCTGGTCGGCGAACATGATGGAACGTCCGCGGAAGAAGATGGTGGCCTTCACCTTGGAACCTTCCTCAAGGAACTCGCGAGCGTGCTTGAGCTTGAACTGGAAGTCGTGCTCGTCGGTATTAGGACCGAAACGGATCTCCTTGATGACAACCTTGGATGCGTTCTGCTTCATCTCCTTGGCTTTCTTCCTCTGTTGGTACAGGTACTTCTGGTAATCAAGAATCTTGCACACAGGAGGATCGGCCTTTGCGCTGATTTCCACCAGGTCAAGTTCCATTTCATCAGCCATTTGGAGAGCTTTTGAGAGAGGATAGATGCCTGGTTCGGCGATGTTGTCACCGACAAGACGAACCTGAGGGGATGTGATCTCCTCGTTGATGTTCAGTTCGTCATCCGCCTTCTGGCGGACGAATGAACGTTGGCCACGAACACCGGCTGCGGTCTTCGTTCCGGAATTCGACTTGATCCCGGATGGTCTGGAACCAGAATAATGTGGTTTCGGCTTGTAGGGCATTCTTTTCTAAATCTACTCCTTTTAAATTAAACAATATCTAAATGTGGACACAAACTATGCCAGTTCGCCGGCCACTTCGGCCTTGAACCAAGCAATGAAGTCGTCCACCTTCATGGTGCCGGCATCGGCACCCTCCTTCCTGACAGAAACCGTGCCTTCGGAAACTTCCTTTTCGCCGACAATCGCCAGCACAGGAACCCTCAGCAACGAAATCTCCCTGATCCTCTTGCCCAGGGTTTCGTTTCTGTCATCTACGGAGGTGCGAATATCGGAATTATTCAGCAAACTGCAAACTTTTTTTGCAAAATCTGCATATTTCTCACTGATTGGCAGTACTTTAACCTGGTCTGGACTGAGCCAGAGAGGAAGGTGTCCTCCAGTGTGCTCGAGGAGCACTGCGGTGAATCTTTCGATGGATCCGAACGGTGCCCTGTGTATCATCACAGGCCTCTTCTTGCTGCCATCGGAGTCGGTGTACTCGAGCTGGAACCTCTCCGGGAGGTTGTAGTCCACCTGGATGGTACCAAGCTGCCACTTCCTTCCGATAGCGTCCTTGACCATGAAGTCGAGCTTCGGGCCGTAGAAAGCGGCTTCGCCATATTCCACGACAGTGTTCAGTCCCTTTTCGGCTGCAGCCTCGATGATGGCGTTCTCAGCCTTCTCCCAGTTCTCGTCGGATCCGATGTACTTGCTCTTGTTATTAGGATCGCGCAGGGAAATCTGGGCAGTGTACTTGTCGAAGTTGAAGATCCTGAACACATAGAGGATGAGATCGATGACCTTCTCGAACTCGCCCTTCAGCTGGTCGGGGGTGACGAACATGTGGGCGTCGTCCTGGGTGAAGGAACGAACCCTGGTAAGTCCGTGGAGCTCACCGCTCTGCTCGTAACGGTACACGGTTCCGAACTCTGCAAGACGCAGAGGCAGGTCCTTGTAGGAACGAGGGGAAGAACGGAAAATCTCGCAGTGGTGAGGGCAGTTCATCGGCTTGAGCATGTATTCCTCACCCTCCTGAGGGGTGTGGATAGGCTGGAATGAATCCTTGCCGTACTTGGCATAGTGGCCGGAGGTAACATAAAGGTCCTTGCTGCCGATATGCGGGCTTACGACCGGGAGGTAGCCATATTCATTCTGCTTCTTCCTGAGGAACTTCTCAAGTTCGAAACGCATCACGGCGCCTCTTGGCAACCAGAGAGGAAGGCCCATACCGACCCTTGAGGAGAAGGTGAAAAGCTCCATCTCCTTGCCGAGTTTGCGGTGGTCGCGCTTCTTGGCCTCTTCGAGAACCTGGAGGTACTCGTCGAGCATGCTCTTCTTAGGGAAAGTGATTCCGTAGATACGGGTCAGCTGTCCGCGAGACTCATCGCCACGCCAGTAGGCTCCGGCAAGGGCGGTCAGCTTGACAGCCTTGATCACTTCGGTGCTGCGAAGGTGAGGTCCACGGCAGAGGTCTGTGAAATGGCCATTGGTGTAGTATGTGATGGTGCCATCCTCAAGCTCGCTGATGAGCTCGCACTTGTACTGGTCACCTTTTTCTTCGAAATGCTTTAACGCTTCGGCCTTCGGAACATCTATCCTTGTGAAAGCCTGCTTCTCGCGGGCAAGTTCCAGCATCCTTTTTTCGATCTTCGGGAAATCTGCGTCGGTGAGCTGCTGTCCTCCGAGGTCCACGTCGTAGTAGAAACCGTTCTCGATAGCAGGACCGATACCAAACTTCACTCCCGGATACATTTCCTCAAGAGCCTCAGCCATGAGGTGTGAAGAAGAATGCCAGAAAACCCTCTTGGCCTCATCGTCATCCCACTTCAGAAGGACGATGGAGCTATCCTCCTCGATCGGGCGCATGAGGTCGCGGGTCTCACCCTTGCCGATAGTGGTGTCTCCGGCTTTCTTGACTGCAATCGCCAGGACTTCCTCCGCAAGCCTCGGACTGATGCTTGCAGCTATCTCATAACCAGTTACGCCTTTCTCAAAGGCCCTGACACTACCGTCAGGAAATGTGATGTTGATCATAAAACTATAATGTATAGTTGAACTTGTAAGGGCATATTATCAGCCAAAAGACAAAGATACGAATAATTTTGCTATTTTTGCGTTATTATGTTTTCATCCTCTGCATCTTGGAACAAAGCTGCCATCGCAGGTTTCGTGATGGCTGCGGCCACCATCGCCCTGGACTTGCTGAAAAACTGGTCCGCAATGGCCGGAGGCTTCCTGGGAGTATTCCTTAACATGCTGCTTTCGGTAGCAAAGGTATTCGCATGCTTCATGCTCTTCCGCTACCTGATGAGGAGGTTCTTCAATGAATATGAAGACCTGACTTACCAGAGACTTCAGCATTACGGGCTCAAGCTGGCACTGTTCTCGTCCCTCCTCTGCGCTGCTTTTTCCCTTTACCAGGCCATCAACCTGGACCCGGAAGAGATAAGGGCAGCCATGGAAGCGAGCGCCGGGCAGTTGTCCTCGATGATAGATTCGAATACGGAAGCAGCCCTCGAAAGCGTGTTCCCGAAACTCCCTGCAATCACCTTCTTCACGATGTTCGGCTACTGCTTCCTGTGGGGGTGGTGCCTGTCCACTGTTTTCGCAAGGGATTTATTCAAGAATGGGGACCCTTTTGACGAGGCATTTGACGGCGATAACCAATCTATTGACAATCAATAATATTCATGGAATATTCAAAAGATCTTTCGATAATTGTCCCTCTATTCAACGAGGTTGAATCGCTCCCTGAATTGCTCGCTTGGATCAGGAGCGTCATGAATGCAAACGGCTATTCTTACGAAGTGATATTCGTGGACGACGGGAGCACGGATGGTTCCTGGAACAAGATTCAGGAGCTTGCCGAAGGGGACGAGCGGGTCAAGGGAATATCTTTCCGCCGCAACTACGGAAAGTCAGCAGCATTGTACCACGGCTTCGCCAAGGCTGAGGGCAGGGTGGTGGTCACGATGGACGCCGACCTGCAGGATTCTCCGGAGGAGATCCCGGAGATGTACAAGATGGTGGTCGAAGACGGTTACGACGTAGTGTCCGGGTGGAAGCAGCACAGGCAGGACAACAAGGTGACCAAGAACCTTCCTTCCAAACTGTACAACGCAACCGCCAGGAAGATCACGGGGATCAAGCTGCACGACATGAACTGTGGCCTGAAGGCCTACAGGAACGAGGTCGTGAAGAATATCGAGGTGTACGGGGAGATGCACAGGTACATCCCTTACCTCGCCAAGAATGCTGGATTCACCAGGATTACCGAGAAACCGGTGCATCACCAGAAGCGCAAATACGGTAAAAGCAAATTCGGCATAGAACGCTTCGTGAACGGATTCCTGGACCTGCTGAGCCTCTGGTTCCTCAGCACTTTCGGCAAGAAACCGATGCACTTCTTCGGATTCTCCGGACTGCTGATGTTCCTGATCGGATTCGTGATGACCATCTGGATCATCATTGCCAAGCTTGTGCACCAGACCCGCGGAATCCATTACAGGGCTGTCACCGACCAGCCTCTCTTCTATCTCGCACTTGTTGCAATTATCCTCGGCGTGGTGCTGTTCCTTGCAGGATTCCTCGGGGAAATGATTTCCCGCAATTCCTCCGAAAGGAACAAATACAACGTCAAGGACCAGATCCGATAAAACCCGAGACCCTCCGACAATATGGAAGAGCATGCTGCAGAGACTTATACAGTCGTGGAACAACTCTCCGAGAGTTCCTATGCCAAGCTATACCACGTCCGCAAGAAAGACAAGGACTTCCTCCTGAAGGTGCCCAGGGAAGGCAATGTTCCATTCCTGGAAATCATCAAGAAGGAATATGAAACCTCGCTGAAGCTCCAGCATCCTTATCTTGCCAGCGTCTATGAGTTCGTGGAAGAGTCTCCTGTCGGGCCCGGAATCGTCATGGAATATTCCGCTTCCAGGAGTCTCAGGGAGTTCATCGCGGAGAAGCCTTCGCTCAAGGCGCGCCGTAAAGTCCTGGACCAGCTGCTGGATGTGGTTGGCTACATGCATGAATGCGGCCTGATACACAACAATCTGGATCCTCGCAGCATCCAGGTTACCAAGAATGGTGACAATGTGAAACTCATTGGCTACGGGCTTTCCGCCGATGACGTCCATGCATTGGAGGCGGCCGGGAAATTCAACATGGATTATGCATCTCCTGAGCTTGAAAACCATTCCAGGAAACTGGACAGGAGAAGCGACATCTATTCCCTCGGCAAGATCGTGGAAGACATGTTCGGCGGCAAATTCGGGAAAATCGTGGACAAATGTACCAGGAAGAAAGCCGGCAAGAGATTCCAGGACATCGACCAGCTCAAGGCTTCCTTCGATAAAGGACATGGTACATGGAAATTCTTCCGGGGACTTCTCATCGCCGCTCTGATCCTGGCTCCGTCGTATTTTGCCATAAGGCAGAGGATCGACATGGGCAAGACTGAGAAGAAGATAGACAGTCTGAGGACGGCTCTGGCGGATAGTTACGAAAGGCTCGATTCGCTTAAACTTCTGGCTGACAACGAATTGCTGATCAGGGATTCATTGAATGACCTAATTGACAGGAAATTAGACGACGGAGTGACCAGGGCGAGCTTCATAATAGACACCACCAGGGACTGGATGATAGCCCAGCAGGCAATCATCGACAACATCCAGTTGAAACCATGGGTGGATTCACTCTGCCGCACATTCCCAGAAACCCTTGCGGCGATGGTAAAGTACCATTACGAAGAATCCTACGCAGAGCATTGGGACAAGCTCAACAGGGTCTATTCAGCGCGCTGGGGAGAGAATGCTGATCTCCAGAAAGACACTCTACAGTAAGCCTCTAAGAAGGGAGACATAAACAAAAAGGCCCGGCTGTCGTTTGACAACCGGGCCTTCGAAGAACGGCGGCGACCTACTCTCCCAACTGGTGGG